>JAFARZ010000422.1 GCA_019245115.1 Streptosporangiaceae bacterium
GGCTGCGGTGCGCAACGCGGAAAGAAAGGGGTTTCGTGGAAGATTGGGCGCCGGTTTCCGGTACCTTTTCTTCCAGAGGACCCTTTCCTTCCGCATAATAGCCGGTCCATGTGCCCGCTATGTGCCAATACGCGCAGTTCGGCAGGCCGGCTAGCGCACTCTAGCAAAGACGACATGCCCGACATGCCGCAATCGCACGTTATTTTGACGTGTTGCCATTGTGCGGAGAAGTTTCCACACGGCGGAATTCACCACGATAGTCATGGATCCCCCGGACGGGGAACGCCGGGGATTGCCTGGATCACCGCTCGCTGACCGGCGCCCTGTCCACGCCGCCGCATAACCGGGAAATCCCGAGCTCTTGATCGATGAGATCGAACATCTCGTCATCGGTCGCCGCGTCCAGCTCAGGACCAGGTGACGTGCTGCCCGCCGTTCCCGCCCGGAAGTCTCTGGCCATGGCCTCCAGCCGCGCCGCTATCGCGTCTCTTCCGTCGCTATCGCCGGCGATCCTGGCCAGCGCCGATTCCAGCTTCTCGAGCGCCGTCAGCGCCGGCGCGTGATCTGCTTCCGCCGCGACCGTCCTCGCCCGCAGGTAGGCGGCGAGCGCGGCCGGGGTCGGGTAGCTGAACAGTACGGTGGCGGGTAGCTGAAGGCCGAATCCCGACACGAGCTGATTGCGGAGCTCAACGGCGGCCAGGGAGTCGAAGCCCAGGTCGCGGAACGGCCGGTCAGGATCGACCGATCCCTGCCCGGACATGCCCAGCACCATCGCCGTCTCGGTCAGCACGATCTGCTGTACGACCGCGTCCTGTTCGGCTTCGGTAAGCCCGCCCAGCCGGGCCGCCAGGTCGGCGCGGGTCCGGGCGGCCAGGTCACCCGCGCTCGCGGCATCATCCGAACCGCGCCGGGCCGCCTTCCGGTCGGGGCGCACCAGGGTGGACAGCAAGGGCGGCACAGCCGTGCCATTGCCGCGAAGCCTGGTGACGTCCAGCCGGGCCGGCACCACGAGCGCGGCGCCCGCCCCGACCGCGGCGTCCAGCAGCGCCAGCGCCTCGGCATCGGCCAGCGCGCCCAGCCCGGCCCGGGACAACCGGCGACGGCCCGCCCGGGCCAGTTGCCCGGCCATTCCCGTGGCCTGCTCCCACGCCCCCCACGCGAGCGACACCCCGGTCAGCCCGAGGCCCCGCCGGTGCGCGGCCAGCGCGTCGAGGAACGTGTTCGCCGCCGCGTAGTTCCCCTGCCCGGCGCCCCCGAGGATCCCGGCCACCGACGAGAACAGCACGAACATCGACAGGTCCATGTCGCGCGTCAGCTCATGTAGATGCCAGGCCCCGTCCGCCTTCGGCCGCATCACCGCGTCAACGCCTTGCCGATTCAGCGACCCGATCACCCCGTCCTCCAGCACCCCCGCCGCATGCACGACACCACGCAGCGGCGCCTCGGCCGGAATCGCGGCGATCACTCCGGCGAGCGCCTCCCGGTCCGCCACATCGCACGCCGACACCCGCACCTCGGCACCCAGCCGGGACAGCTCGGCGGCCAGCTCACCCACGCCCGCGGCCGCAAGCCCTCGCCGCGACACCAGCACCAGCCGCCGCACCCCGCGCCCTGTCACCAGGTGCCGGGCCACCAGCCCGCCCAGCGCCCCCGACGCGCCGGTGATCAGCACCGTCCCGTCCGGCCCCAGATCGGGCAGGCCGCCCGGCGCGCACCCCGAGGCACGGACAAGCCGCGGCACGCGCAGCTGCCCGTCGCGGATGGCAAATTCCGGCTCGCCCAGCCTGGCCCCCGCCAGCACCAGCGACCCGGCCCCGGCCACCTCATCGACGTCGGCGAGGACGAACCGGCCGGGGTGCTCCGCGGCCGCCGCCCGCACCAGTCCCCACACCGGCGCCCCGGTCACTTCCACCCTCGGGCCTGGACCGGCATCCACCGCCAGCCGGGTCAGCACGACCAGCCGCGACTCCTCGAGCGCCGGCTCGGCCAGCCAGCCCTGCACCAGCCTGAGCACCGACACGGCCATATCCCGCGCCGTCTCCGCGTGATCGGGATCGGCCGGCTCGGCCGGCTGGCCTGGCAGGCAGCACGCCACCACCACATCGGGCGCCGGTTCGCCGGCCGCCATCGCGGCCGCCAGCCCGCCCAGGTCCGCGTACCGCGCCGCGTCCGGAACCCGGAGGTCATCGGCCGGACCGAGCACGGCACGCGGACCGGCGCCAGGGTCGGCGTGATCCACGGCCACCCAGTCCACCCGGTACAACGCCTCTCGCACCACTCCGTGACCGTCGCCAAGCCCGGCGGCCGGCAGCGGCCGCAGCGCCAGCGACCCGACCGAGACCACCGGCCTGCCCGCGCCATCGGCCAGCACCACCGACACCCCGTCCCCTGCCGCCGACGGGGTCACCCGCACCCGCGCCGCCGTGGCATCCGCCGCGTGGGTCTGGACATCGGCCCAGGCGAACGGCAACGCCGGCCCATCGTGGTCCGCCCCCGTCGCGCCCAGCGCGATCACGTGCAGCGCCGAGTCCAGCAACGCCGGATGCACACCGAACCCGGCCACCGGCACGCCGTCGGGCAACATCACCTCCGCGAACACTTCCTCGCCGCGCCGCCACGCCGCTCGCACACCCCGGAACACTGGCCCGTAATCCATTCCCGCCCGCGCCAGTGCCGGGTAGAAGCCCTCAAGATCGGCCGGCACCGCGCCGGCCGGCGGCCATTGTGTCAGGTCGGCCACTTCTGCCGCATTCGCAGCCGACGACCCGGCCGGCGAGCCAGCCGACGCCAGCGCCAGCATCCCGGCCGCATGCCGGAGCCACGGCGCGTCCGGATCGGCGCCTTCGTGCCGGGCGAACACGCTCACCGCGCGGCGGCCATCCTCATCGGCCGCGTCCACCGTCACCTGGACGCGGACCGCGCCCCGGGGAGGAATCACCAGCGGGACCTCGATGAGAAGTTCCTCGACCCGGTCGCATCCGGCTTCGTCCCCGGCGCGGGCCGCCATATCCGCGATCGCCGTCCCGGGCACCAGCACCTGCCCGGCGATGACGTGGTCGGCCAGCCACGGCTGATCGGCCAGCGACAGGCGTCCGGTCAGCACCATCCCGCCGGTGGCGGGCAGGTCCACCGCCGCGCCCAGCAGCGGGTGACCGGCCGCGGACTGCCCCAGGCCCGCCGCGTCGGCCGGACCGGATTCACCCCGGAGCCAGTACCGCCGCCGCAGGAAGGCATGAGTCGGCAGGTCCACCCGGCGAGCGCCGCCAGCGTAGCAGCCGGTCCAGTCCACCGGCACTCCGCGGGCATGCGCGCCCGCGACCGCCAGCATCAGAGTGCGAGCCTCATCCCGGCCCCGGCGCAACAGCGGCAGCCATTTTTCCCGGGGGGTATACACCAACCCCCCGGACCCCCCGCCTGCGACGCTTCCCGTTGCAGTATCACCCGGCCGGGAGGCCCGGCGGGCCCCCGCGGCCGGGTGATCCGCGAAGCTCGCTCCGCTCGCCGCGGCGGCCTCCGCGGCCGGGCGATCCGCGAAGCTCGCTCCGCTCGCCGCGGTACCGCCCTGGGCGTCTGGCACCGCGGTGTCCAGGATCTGCGGGCCTAGGGCGGACAGGACTGAGTCTGGGCCTACTTCCACGAACGTGGTTATCCCCGCCGCCCGCAGGGCGGTCACCGCGTCGGCGAAGCGCACCGGTTCCCTGACATGCCGGACCCAGTACCCGGGATCGGTCACCTCGGGCCCGGCCGGTGTCCCGGCCGGCGTCCCAGCCGGTGTCCCGGTCAGAGTCCCGGTCAGCGCGGATACCAGCGGGATCCGCGGCGCCCGGAAGTCCAGCGACCGGACCGCCGCGGCGAAGTCCGGCAGCATCGGCTCCATCAGCGGCGAGTGGAACGCGTGCGAGACCCGCAGCCGCCGGGTCCGCACCCCTGTCGCGGCCAGCACCTCCGCCGCGGCGGTCACCGCGTCGTCCGATCCGGAGATCACCACCGCCTGCGGACCGTTGACCGCCGCGATGGCGGCGGCCCCACCCGACCGCTCAAGTACTTGGCGGACCTGGCTTTCGCCCGCCTCCACCGCGACCATCGCACCACGACAAGGCAGCGCCTGCATGAGCCTGCCCCGCGCGGCCACCACGGCACACGCGTCCCGCAGTGACCAGACCCCGGCCACGTGAGCCGCCGCTATCTCGCCGATCGAATGTCCCGCCACCACATCCGGCGCCAGCCCCCAGGATTCGAGCAGCCGGTACAGCGCGACCTCCACGGCGAACAGCCCCGCCTGGGCCCAGAGCGTCTCATCCAGCCGCCCGCCATCGCGGATCACCTCCGCGACCGACCCGTCGAGATGCCCGGAAAGCTCGGCGCACACCTCATCGAAGGCATCGGCGAACACTGGATAGGCCGCGTACAGCTCCAGGCCCATCCCCCGCCGCTGCGCTCCCTGCCCGGTGAACACGAACGCCACCTTCCCCGCGCCGTCCGCGGGCACGGACCCCGTCACCGTGCCGGGAGCGGCCTCTCCCGCCGCCACAGACGCCAAGCCGACCAGCAGTTCCTCCCGGTCCCTGCCGACGACAACAGCACGCCGCTCCATGGCGGTCCTGGTGACGGCGAGCGACCATCCGACGTCGGCCGGATCCAGGTCCGGGCGCGCGGCCAGGTACCCTCGCAGCCGTTCCGCCTGCGCCGCCAGCCCGGCGGCCGACCTGGCGGACACCACCCAGGACGTCATCGGTACGTCCGGCGTCACGCCGTCGTTTCGGGTATCAACCGGAAGAGCCTCCTCCAGGATCACGTGCGCGTTGGTTCCGCTGATCCCGAACGACGACACGCCTGCCCGCCGCGGCCGGTCCCCGCCGGAGGGCCACGGCACCGGCGAAGCCAGTAGCCGCAGCGCCCCGGAAGACCAGTCCACATGCGGAGACGGCTCGTCGGCGTGCAGCGTGGCCGGTACCACCTGATGCCGCAGGGCCAGCACGATCTTCATCACGCCGGCCACCCCCGCGGCCCACTGGGTGTGACCGATGTTCGACTTCACCGACCCCAGCCACAACGGCCGGTCCGCGTCCCGGTCCCGCCCGTACGTCGCCAGCAGCGCCTGCGCCTCGATCGGGTCCCCGAGCGCCGTCCCCGTTCCGTGCGCCTCAACCACGTCCACGTCGGCCGCCGACACCCCGGCCGAAGCCAGCGCGGCCCGGATCACCCGCTGCTGCGACGGCCCGTTCGGCGCGGTCAAGCCGTTCGACGCCCCATCGGAGTTCACCGCGGTGCCGCGGACCACGGCCAGCACCGGGTGCCCGTTGCGCTGGGCATCGGACAGCCGTTCCACCAGCAGCATCCCGGCGCCCTCGGCCATTCCCATCCCGTCGGCAGCCGCCGAGAACGCCTTGCATCTGCCGTCGGCGGCCAGCCCTCGCTGGCGGGAGAACCCGACGAATCCCGCCGGGGTCGCCATGACCGTCACCCCGCCCGCCAGGGCCAGCGAGCACTCACCGGATCGCAGGGCCGCACACGCCATGTGCAGCGCGACCAGCGACGACGAGCACGCCGTGTCCACCAGCACCGCCGGGCCCTCCAGCCCGAACGTGTAAGCGACACGGCCCGGCATCACGCTCGGGGCGGTCCCGGTCACCAGGTAACCTTCCAGCCCGCCGGGCTGGGATGTGCCGTACCCCGACGAGGCGGCGCCGACGAACACTCCCGTCTGGCTGCCCCGTAGCTGCCCGGGGTCGATCCCGGCCCGCTCGAACGCCTCCCAGCAGGTTTCCAGCAGCAGCCGCTGCTGCGGATCCATCGCCAGCGCCTCCCGCGGGCTGATCCCGAAGAATCCCGGATCGAAATCGCCCGCGTCATGAACGAACCCGCCCTCGTGCACGTAGGAGGTCCCCTCATGGTCCGGGTCGGGGTCGAACAGGTTCTCAAGATCCCATCCCCGGTCCGCGGGGAATCCGGAGATCGCGTCACCGCCGCCGGCCAGCAGCTCCCACAGGTCCTCCGGGCTGTCCGCATCGCCGGGGTAGCGGCAGCTCATCGCGACCACCGCGATGGGCTCTCCGGACACAGCCGCGGCGGCCGGCTCGGCCGCCATACTGGCCCGGCTGATCCGGGCCGACTCGCCGAGTAGCTCCGTCCGCAGCTGCCCGGCCAGCGCTACCGGGGTGGGATAGTCGAAAATGGCGGTAGCGGCCAGCCGAAGCCCGGTGGCCGCGTTCAGGCGGTTCCGCAGCTCCACCGCGGTCAGCGAGTCAAAGCCGGCTGCGGAGAAGGCCCGGCTCGGTTCGACCGCCGCGGCCGACGCATGGCCGAGCACCGCCGCGGCGTGGGTGCGGACCAGGTCCACCAGCACCGGCTGCCGTTCGGCCTCCGCCGTCATGGCCAGCCGGTGCCGCAGCGCGTCCGCCGCGCCCGTTCCGCTGGCGCCCGTTCCGGTGACGGCGGCGGCCGGGGCGGCCGCCCGCCGGCCGCCGGTGCCGATCAGTCCCCGCAGCAGGGCGGGCACCGCCTCGCCCCGCAGAGCCTGGGCCCGCAGCCCGGCCACGTCCAGCCGGGCCGGGATCAGTAGCGCCTCGTCCCTGGTCATGGCGAGGTCGAACAGTGCCAGCCCGTCGCCGGCCGGCAACGCCGCCATGCCGTCGCGGCTGATCCGGGCCCGCTCGCCTTCGCCGAGATGTCCGGTCATGGCGCTGGCATCGGCCCAGAGCCCCCAGGCCAGCGACACCGCGGGCAGCCCGCGGTACCGCCGGTAGCTGGCCAGCGCGTCGAGGAAACCGTTCGCCGCGGCGTAGTTGCCCTGCCCGGCGCTGCCGAGGGACGCCGCCGCGGAGGAGTACAGGACGAACATGTCCAGGTCCGCCCCCGCGGTCAGCTCGTGCAGATTCCAGGCGGCGTCCGACTTCGGTGCCATCACCGCGTCCATCCGTGCCTGGGTGAGCGAACCGATCACGCCGTCATCCAGCACCCCGGCGGCGTGCACGACCCCAGTCAGCGGGTCATCGGCTCCGATGCCGGCCAGCAGTCCGGCCAGTGCCGTCCGGTCGGCGGCGTCACAGGCAGCCACCCGGACCCGGACGCCGCTCGCGGCCAGGTCCGCCGCCAGCCGGGGCACTCCAGGCGCCGCCGGGCCCGACCGGCTGGCCAGCACCAAGGTACGGGGGCCAGGCAACCCGCCGCGTCCTGCCGCGAGCCGGCGAGCAAGCAAGCCGGCCAGCATCCCGGTCCCCCCGGACAGCAGCACCGTGCCGCCCTTCCTGGGCGCCGCCGGGTCCGGCGGTATGGTCAGTACGATCTTGCCGGCGTGGCGAGCCTGGCTCATGAACCGGAACGCCTCAGGCGCGCGGCGCACATCCCACGCACGCAGCGGCAACGGCGCGAGGACACCGTCCGCCAGCAACCCCGCCACCTGCGCCAGCATGTCAGCGAGCCGGTCCGGGCCGGCTTGCGCCACGTCGAAGGCCCGGTAGCGGACGCCCAGGTGGTCAGCGGCGACACCGGCCGCGTCACGGATGTCGGTCTTGCCCATTTCAATGAACCGGCCGCCGCCGGGCAGCAGCCGCAGCGAGGCATCGGTCAGTTCGCCGGCCAGGGCGTTCAGCACGATGTCCATACCCGCGCCGCCCGTGGCGGCCAGGAACTTCTCCGCGAACCCCGCCGACCGGGACGAGGCCACATGCTCCTCATCCAGGCCCATCCCGGCCAGCACACCCCACTTGCCCGGCGACGCCGTGCCGTACACCTCGAGGCCCAGGTACCGGGCTATCGCCACCGCGGCCATACCCACGCCGCCCGCGGCGGCGTGCACGAGCAGCTTCTGTCCGGCGCGAGCCCCCGCCAGGTCCACCAGCGCGTACCAGGCGGTCACGAAGGCCACGGGCACGGCGGCCGCCTCGGCGAACGACCAGCCCGCCGGGATCGGGACCAGCGTCCGCTGATCGGTCACCGTGACCGGCCCGAACCCCCCGCCGGCCGTCAGGCCCATGACCCGGTCCCCGGCCGCGAGCCCGGTCACCCCAGGCCCGGTCGCGGTCACCACCCCGGCGATCTCGCCGCCCATAACCGCAGTGCTGGATTTGCCTGGGCCTCCCGCCGCGGCTCCCGGGTACATGTCCAGAGCGATCAGGACGTCACGGAAGTTCAGCCCGGCCGCCCGTACCGCGACGCGCACCTGGCCGTCTTCCAGCTGCTCGGGCGGCGGCGGGCAGCCGGTCAGCGCCAGTCCGTCCAGCGTCCCCCGCTCCGTTACATCCAGCCGCCACGGTCCTCCGGTCGCCGGCCGGGCCAGCAGTCCGCCGGCCGGGCGGGCCAGCCGCCGAGCGTACGCCGTTCCTCCCCGCACCGCCACTTCCGGTTCGGCCGCCGCCAGCGCGGCCACCAGTGCCCTGGCGCCATCGGCGTCCGCGGCCGGCACGTCGGCCAGTATCAGGCGGCCGGGATTCTCCGACTGCGCGGACCGGACCAGTCCCCACACCGCCGCCCCGGCCAGATCCGTCACCCCCTCGCCGGGCACGGCCGCCACCGCCCCGCCGCTCACCACGACCAGCCTCGCCGCGGCCGGAGGCCCAGGCCAATTCAACGCCGCCCCAGGGCTCGTGGTCAGCCACTCCTGAACCAGCCGCAGCGCCCGTCCCGCCGCCAGCCGCGCGCCCGCCGCTGGGATGTGCGCTACCTGGACTAGCACGGCATCGGGGGCGGGCGCACCTGCGGCGACGGCGCCGGCGAGGTCGGCCAGGCTGGGATGAGCCTGCACTTCGATCCCCGCCGCGGCCAGCGCCGGGATCAGCCCCAGCGGGTCGGGGCCAGCCACCGCCAGCCGGCCGACGGCAGCCGCCGTGCCTGCCACGGGCACCCATTCCTGGGTGAACAGGGCATCTCGCGGCCCGGGCGTGGCCGCATCCAGTGTCCCGGCCGGGATCGGCCGCGACACCAGCGACTCGACCGACACCACCACGGCTCCGGCGCCATCGGCGGCCACGAGCGACAACCCCCCGTCGGCACCCTGGCTGAGCCGCACCCGGAGGGCGGACGCACCGGCCGCGTGCAGCGCCACCCCGGTCCATGCGAACGGCAGCCTGATCTCATCGGGCTGGCCGCCGTTGCCGAACGACCCCGCTGCCTGCAACGCGGCATCAAGCAAAACCGGATGAATAGCGAACGTACTGGCGTCACACTCCTGGGGCAGTGCCACCTCAGCGAAGACGTCGTGCCCGCGCCGCCATGCGGCCGTCAGACCACGGAACGCCGGCCCGTAGCCGTATCCTGCCGCCGCCAGGTCCGCGTACAAAGCCTCGACATCGACCGGGACGCCGCCCGCAGGCGGCCACACCGAGAAGTCGTCCGCACCCAGCTGCCCGGCTGATTCCGCGGCCGGGGCCAGCTGCCCGCTGGCATGCCGGTGCCACGCCGCGGTGCTGGATTGGCCTGGGCCTCCGGCCGCGGCGTCCTCGGGCCGCGCGTGCACCTCGATCGCGCGCCGCCCGCCGCCATCCGGACCGCCGACCGCGACCTGGATCGCGACCTCGCCCGCCGCGGGCAGGATCAGCGGAGCCTCCAGGGTCAGCTCGGCGATCTGGCCGCACCCCACCTGATCTCCGGCCAGCACCGCCAGCTCCACGAATGCCGTACCCGGCACCAGCACCGTGCCGTTCACCGCATGATCGGCCAGCCACGGCTGTGCCGGTACCGACAGCCGCCCGGTGAGCAGGTGATCGTCTGTTCCGGCCAGGTTGACCGCCGCTCCCAGCAGTGGGTGACCGGCAGGCCTCGGCCAGTACCGTTCCCGCTGGAACTCGTATGTGGGCAGGTCCACCCGCCGCCCGCCGGCCAGGACCGTCGTCCAGTCCACGCTCCTACCGCGGACATGTACCTTGGCCAGGCTGGCCAGGAACCGCCGGACCCCGCCGTCGGCCCGGCGCAGTGTTCCGGTCACGATCGGCGCGCCCGCGCCAGGTACCGCGTCCTCGAGGGTCTGGACGACCGCGGCGGCGAGCACCGGATGCGGGGAGACCTCGATGAAGACCCGGTGCCCGGTGGCGGCCAGCGTCCTGATGGCCGGATCGAACTCCACCGGCGCCCGCAGGCTGTCGTACCAGTATCCGGCCCCCGCCTCGGGACCAGCCAGCCACTGCCCGGTCATCGCCGAGACCATCGGGATCCGCGCCTGCCGGGGAGCGAGGCCATCGAGGGCCGCCATGATCTGACCCCGGAGCCGCTCGACCTGCGCGCTGTGCGAGGCGTAGTCAACCCGTACCCGCCGGGTGCGCACGCCCGCTGCCGCGCACACGGTGGCCAGTTCCGCCAGCGCCTCCCGGTCTCCCGACACGATCGTGGTCGCGGGCCCGTTGACGGCCGCCACCGACAGCCGCTCTCCCCACGCGGTCAGCCGTTGCCGCGTGGTCTGGACGGGCTCGGCCAGCGACAGCATTCCCCCCTGCCCGGCCAGCGCCATCAGCGCCCGGCTGCGCAGCGCCACCACCCTGGCGGCATCCTCCAGGGTCAGTATCCCGGCCACGCAGGCAGCCGCGATCTCCCCCTGACTGTGACCGGTGACCGCGTCCGGGGTGACGCCGGCCGCCTGCCATACGGCGGCCAGCGACACCATCACCGCCCACAGCGCCGGCTGTACGACCTCGGCGCAGTCCAGGCCCGGCGCGCCTTCCGCTCCCGCCAGCACATCCTCGAGCGACCAGCCGGTGAACGGGGCCAGCGCCCGGCCGCACTCGGCCAGCCGGGCGGCGAACACCGGTGAGCAGGCGGCCAGCTCGCGGCCCATCCCCTCCCACTGCCCGCCCTGGCCGGGGAACACGAACACCACCCGGCCCGGGCCGCTCGCCGCGCCGGTGCTGACCCCGGCCGCCGGCTCTCCCGCGGCCAGCGCGGCAAGCCCGGTCATCAGCTCGGCTGGATTCGCGCCGGTCACCACCGCCCGATGCTCGAACGTCGATCGGGTGGTGGCCAGCGACCATCCGACATCGGCGGCGTCCAGCTCCGGCCGGGCCGCGAGCCATTCCGCCAGCCGCCTGGCCTGCGCCCGCAGCGCCTGCGCCGTCCGCCCCGACACCAGCCATAGGATGGGGCCCTCCGAGCCAAAGGGGCGCTGGCTCTCATCGCCCCGCGGGCGAGCGGGGAGAACCGGAGCCTGCTCCAGGATCACGTGGGCGTTGGTGCCGCTGAACCCGAACGAGGACACCCCGGCACGCCGGGGATGTCCGCCGTCGGGCCACGGCATCGGCTCGGTGGCCAGCCGCACCGCGCCAGAATCCCAGTCCACCTGTGCGGACGGCTCGTCCACGTGCAGCGTGGCGGGCACCCACCCATGCGACATGGCGGTGACCATCTTGATCACCCCCGCGACCCCGGCCGCGGCCTGTGTGTGCCCGATGTTCGACTTCACGGACCCAAGCACCACAGGCCGTTCGTTATCACGGTTTTTGCCATAGGTCGCGAGCAGAGCCTGTACCTCGATCGGATCACCGAGCCGGGTCCCTGTCCCATGTCCCTCGACCACATCCACATCGCCGGCCGACAGCCCGGCGCTGGCCAGCGCCGCCTGGATCACCCGCTGCTGCGACGGCCCGTTCGGCGCGGTCAGGCCGTTGGAGGCGCCATCGGAGTTGATCGCGCTGCCGGCCAGCACGGCCAGGATGCGGTGCCCGTTGCGGCGGGCATCGGACATCCGCTCGATCACCAGGACCCCGACGCCCTCACCCCACCCGGTGCCGTCGGCGGCCTGGGCGTAGGCCTTGCACCGGCCATCGGGGGCCAGCCCTCGCTGCCGGGAGAAGTCAACGAACGTTCCCGGTGTCGCCATCACCGTCACGCCCCCGGCCAGTGCCAGCGAGCACTCGCCCGACCGCAGCGCCTGGCCGGCCAGGTGCAGTGCCACCAGCGACGATGAGCACGCGGTGTCCACCGTCACGGCCGGGCCCTCCAGGCCCAGCGCGTACGAGACGCGTCCGGACGCCACTCCGCCGGACTCGCCGGTGCCGAGGTATCCCTCCGCGCCCGCCGGGATCTCCCCGGCCTGCGCGTAATCGTGATAGATCAGCCCGGCGAACACCCCGGCCGGCGTTCCGCGCAGGCTGGCCGGCTCGATCCCGGCATCCTCGAGCGCCTCCCAGCAGACCTCCAGCAGCAGACGCTGCTGCGGGTCCATGGCCAGCGCCTCACGCGGGCTGATCCCGAAGAACGCGGCGTCGAACTCCGCCGCGTCGTACAGGAAGCCACCGCGCCGCACATACGAGGTTCCCCGATGATCCGGATCGGGGTCGAACAGGCCGTCCAGCTCCCATCCCCGGTCAGCCGGGAACTCACCGAGCGCGTCACCGCCTACCGCCAGCAACTGCCAGAACTGCTCAGCTGACCGGACGCCGCCGGGGAACCGGCAGCCCATCCCCACGATGACCAGCCGATCCTCGTCGACCACCACCGAAGGGGTCGCGGCCGGGGCCTCGGCCGGCGCCGTCTCGCCGAGCAGCCCGGTCCGGACGAAGAGCGCCAGCGCTTCCGGCGTCGGGTAGTCGAACACCAGCGTGGCGGGCAGCCGCAGCCCGGTAATCGCGTTGATCCGGTTGCGCAGCTCGACCGCTGTCAGCGAGTCGAAGCCGAGTTCGCGGAAGGAGAGGCCGGTCTCGACCGCCTCCGGCCCGGCCATTCCGAGCACCAGGGCGGCCTGGGTCAGCACGATCTCACGTACCGCCGCCTCCCCTTCGTACGCGGGCATCGCGGCCAGCCGGGCCGCGAGCGTACCGGAGCTACCGGCGGTCGCCGGCCCGGCGGCCCGGCGGGTCGCCCGGTGGACCAGACCGGACAGCAGGGGCGGCAGGTCCCGGCCCCTCGCGCGCAACCTGGCCAGGTCCAACGGCGCCGGCACCAGCAGCGCCTCGCCGGTGGCGTCGGCGGCATCCAGCAGCGCCAGGCCGGTCTGGTCGCTGATCAGGCGGAATCCCTCCCGCGCCAGCCGACGCCGGTCGACCTCCCCGAGCTGTCCGGCCATTCCCGCGGGCTGCTCCCACGCGCCCCAGGCCAGCGATACCGCGGGCAGCCCGAGCCGGCGCCGGTGCGCGGCCAGCGCGTCGAGGAAGGCGTTCGCCGCCGCGTAGTTACCCTGGCCCGCGCTGCCGGCCACGCCGGCTATCGAGGAGAACAGCACGAACATCGACAGGCCCAGGTCCCTGGTCAGCTCATGCAGATGCCACGCCGCTTCCGCCTTGGGCCGCAGCACCGCGTCCAGCCTGGCCGGCGTCAGCGACTCGACCAGCCCGTCGTCCAGCAGGCCGGCCGCGTGCACCACACCGCCCAGCGGCGTGCCGGGCTGGATCGCCGCGACGACCCGGGCCAGTGCGCCCCGGTCCGCCGTGTCGCACGCGGTCACCTGGACGCTCGCGCCCAGCCCGGCGAGCTGGGCGGCCAGCCGGCCGGCGCCCGGGGCGCCCGGCCCGCGCCGGGACAGCAGGACCAGGTGACGCACCCCCCGCACGGCCGTCAGATGCCGTGCCACCAGCCCACCCAGCGCCCCGGACGCGCCGGTGACCAGGACCGTCTCGCCCGCGGATACCGGTACCGGGATGGTCAGCACGACCTTGCCGGTGTGCCGGGCCTGGCTCAGGTACCGGAACGCGTCCGGCGCCCGCCGTATGTCCCAGCACGCCACCGGCAGCGGCGCCAGCGTCCCGTCGGCGAACAGGCCGCTCAACGCGGTGAGCATCGCCCCGATCCGGTCCGCGGGCAGGTCGTTGAGATCGAACGCCTGATAGGCGATGCCGTGAGCGTCCGCTACCTGGGCGGGGTCGCGGATGTCGGTCTTGCCCATCTCGACGAACCGGCCGCCCGCCGCGGTGAGCCGCAGCGAGGCGTCGACGAACTCTCCGGCCAGCGAATCCAGCACCACGTCGACGCCGCGCCCGCCGGTCGCCGCCCGGAACGCCGCCTCGAACTCCAGTGTCCGCGACGACGCCAGCTCCCCGTCGTCCAGGCCGAGCCGGTGCAGCGCGGCCCACTTGCCGGGGCTCGCCGTGCCGAACACGCGCGCACCGAGGTGACGGGCCAGCCGCACCGCGGCCATCCCCACGCCGCCGGCCGCGGCGTGAATGAGCACCGTTTCCCCGGCGCTGAGCTGGGCGAGGTCCACCAGCGCGTGGTACGCGGTCAGGAACACCACGGGCGCCGCCGCGGCCTCAGCCAGCGACCAGCCGGCGGGCACCGGCGCCAGCAGCCGCGCGTCGGTCACCGCGACCGGACCGAACGACCCGGAGAACAGGCCCATCACCTGATCGCCGACGGCCAGGCCCGGCACGCCCGGTCCGGTCTCCAGCACGATCCCCGCGCCCTCCAGGCCCAGCGGCCCCGCCTCGCCCGGATACATGCCCAGCACGTTCAGCACATCGCGGAAGTTAACTCCAGCCGCCCGTAGCCCCACCCGTACCTGTCCCGCCGCCAGCGGCTGCCACCCGTCATCCGTAGCGGCCAGGCACAGCTTGTCCAGCGCCCCCCGTCCGGTCGCCGCCAGCCGCCATCGGTTGCCGTCCGGCACCGGCAGCGCGCCCGTGACGCGAGCCAGCCGCGGCACGTAAAGCTGTCCGCCGCGGATCGCGAATTCCGGCTCGCCAAGCCCGGCACCGGCCGCGATCAGCTCCCCGGCGCCGGCCGGGTCGTCCACGTCGGCCAGGACGAACCGGTCCGGGTTCTCCGCCGCCGCCGCCCGCACCAGTCCCCATACCGGCGCGCCGGCCGGATCCACCGGCGTCCCGGATCCGGTATCGACCGCTCGCCTGGTCACGATCACCAGCCGCGTGGCCGTCAGGGCGGGCTCGGCCAGCCATGCCTTCAGCAGGTTCAGGGTTTCCGCTGCCGTGGACCGCGCCGCTCGCGCCAGGTCGCCGGAGGCTGCCGGATCGACCGGGCAGTATGTCACCGCGATGCCCGGGCGGTGGTCTGCGGCGGTCGCCAGCGCGGTCAGGTGCGGGTACCGGATCGCGTCAGGGACGTCCAGGCCGGCGTCCTCGCCTAGTACCGCGGGCGGGCCCGCGGTCGTCGGGCGGGTGCCAGTGATGGTGGCGGTGCCAGTGGCGGGGATCCAGTCCAGGCGGAACAGCGCATCCTGCGCCGCTTCGGCGCCGCCGAGTTCGTCGCCGAGTTCGTCGCCGGACAACGACCGCAGCACCAGGGATCCGGCGCGCAGCAGCGGCGCGCCCGTCGGGTCGGCCAAGGTGACGCAGACGCCGCGCGCCGCGGCCGGAGGCCCAGGCAAATTCAGCGCCGCCGATGGCGCGATCCGGACCCGGGCAGCCGGCGCGGCTGCCGCGTGCATCGTCACATCAGCCCAGGCGAACGGCAATACCGGCGCCGGGTCCGCGACGCCCAGGCCGATCACGTGCAGCGCGGCGTCCAGCAGAGCCGGGTGCACGCCGAACCCGGCTACCGGCGTACCTTCGGGCAGCGCGATCTCGGCGAAGATCTCCTCCCCGCGCCGCCACGCCCTGCGCACGCACTGGAACGCCGGGCCGTAGTCCAGTCCGGCTTCGGTCAGCATCGGGTAGAACCCGTCCAGGTCGTGTTCGATCGCTCCGGGCGGCGGCCACTGGGTGAGCCCTTCATCCTCGGCATCCGGGGCGGACGGATCCGCGGCGGCGAGCACCCCGGCCGCGTGCCGGGTCCACGGAGTGCCCGGCCCGCGGTCTTCGGCCCGGGCATGCATCGTCATCTCGTGGCGGCCCGCCGGATCGGCGGCCTCGACCATCAGCCGTAGCTGCACCGCGGCACGGGCGGGAACCACCAGCGGGGTCTCGATTACCAGCTCCTCGACTCGCCCGCACCCGGCCGCGTCTGCCGCCCGCACCGCCATCTCCGCGAACGCCGCCCCTGGCACCAGCGTCCGCCCGGCCACCACATGATCGGCCAGCCACGGCTGCTCCGCCAGCGACAGCCGCCCGGTCAGCACCAGCCCACCCGTGGCCGGCAGGTCCACGGCCGCGCCCAGCAGCGGATGACCCGCCGCCGACTGTCCCAGCCCCGCCGCATTGCCCCGGCCGCCCCCGCCAGCCAGCCAGTACCGTTCCTGCCGGAACGCGTACGTCGGCAGCGCCACACGTCTGGCACCGGTCCCCGCATAGTACGCCGCCCAGTCCGCCGCCGCTCCGCGCACGAACGCCCCGGCCACCGCCGACACGATCGTGGCGGGCTCATCCCGGCCCCGCCGCAGCACCGGCAGCCACACCTCATCACCGGCTGGCTCCTGGCCCGTCGCCGACAGCGCTGGATCGGGGCCGATCTCGATGAACGTCCGCGCGCCTGACTGCCGCAGCGCCGTCACCGCGTCGGCGAACCGCACCGGCTCCCGGACGTGCCGCACCCAGAACGCTGGATCGGTCAGCTCCGCGCTGACCGATGTGCCGGTCAGCGCGGAAACCAGCGGCACCCGCGGCTCCCGGTAGGACACCGACTCCAGCACCGCGGCGAACTCGGTCAGCATCGGATCCATCGCGGGCGAATGGAACGCGTGCGACACCCGTAGCTGACGGGTCCGCACCCCGTCCGCCGCCAGCTCGCCCGCGGCCCCGGTCACGGCGTTCCGCGCACCGGAGATCACCACCGCGGCCGGTCCGTTCACCGCCGCCACCACCGCACCCGGATACCCGGTCAGCACGGCACGGACCTGGTCTTCTCCCGCCGCTACCGCGACCATCGCACCGCCTTGCGGCAGGGCCTGCATCAGCTTTCCCCGCGCTGCCACCACCCGGCACGCATCCTCCAGCGACCACACCCCCGCCACATACGCCGCCGTCACCTCACCGATCGAATGTCCCGCCACCACATCCGGCGTGATCCCCCACGACGCCAGGAGCCGGGACAGCGACACTTCGAGGGCGAACAACCCCGCCTGGGCCCACACCGTCTCATCCAGCCGGGCGCCGTCGCGGATCACCGCCTCGACCGGTTCGCCCAGGTGCGGCCGCAGCGCCGCGCACACCTCGTCGAACGCCGTAGCGAACTCGGGGAACGCGGCGTGCAGCTCCTGGCCCATGCCCGGCCGCTGTGCACCCTGCCCGGTGAAGACGAACGCGACCTTCCCCGCGCTGCCCGCGGTCCCGGTCACCACCCCCGGGCTGGCCTGGCCCGCCGCGAGACCGGCCAGCCCGGCCGCCAGCGCGTCCCGGTCCGCCGCGGTGATCACCGCCCGGTGCGCGAACGTCGACCGGGTGGTGACCAGCGACCAGCCCGCATCGGCCGGGTCCAGGCCCGGTCGTGCCGCCATCCACCCGGCCATCCGCTCCGCCTGCGCCCGCAGTCCGGCGGCGCTCCGCCCGGACACCACCAGGGGAACGACCGGTGGTGTCCGCCGCGCCGGAGGCTTCGCGTCGCCGCCCGGGGGAGCTTGCTCGAGGATGACGTGGGCATTGGTGCCGCTGAACCCGAACGAGGACACCCCGGCCCGTCGCGGCCGCCCGGCATCGGGCCACGGGACCATTTCGGTCGCCAGCCTGACCATGCCGGAACGCCAGTCCACCTGTGAGGAGGGGGCATCCACGTGCAGTGTGGCGGGCACCGCGCCGTGAGCCATCGCGGTGATCACCTTGATGATCCCGGCCACGCCGGCCGCCGCCTGAGGGTGTCCGATATTCGATTTCACCGAGCCCAGCAGGAGCGGCTGTCCGGTGTCGCGGCCCTGTCCGTAGGTGGCCAGCAGCGCCTGCGCCTCGATCGGATCCCCCAGCAGGGTCCCGGTCCCATGCCCCTCGACCACATCGACCTGATCGGCTGACAGCCCGGCGCTGGCCAGTGCCTGCCTGATCACCCGCTGCTGGGACGGCCCGTTCGGTGCTGTCAGCCCGTTGGAGGCGCCATCCTGGTTCACCGCGCTGCCGCGGACCACGGCCAGGATCCGGTGACCGAGGCGGCGCGCGTCCGACATGCGCTCCAGCACCAGGACCCCGACGCCTTCGGCCCATCCGGTCCCGTCCGCCGCCTCGGCGAAGGCCTTGCACCGGCCGTCCGGGGCAAGACCCCGCTGGCGGGAGAAATCGATGAACGTCTCGGGAGTGGCCATCACCGTCACTCCGCCGGCCAGAGCCAGGTCGCACTCCCCCGCGCGTAGCGCCTGGCCGGCCAGGTGCAGCGCCACCAGCGAGGACGAGCACGCGGTGTCCACCGTCACCGCCGGGCCTTCCAGGCCGAACACGTAAGAGATCCGCCCGGACAGCACTCCGCCGGACCCGCCGGTGCCCAGGTAGCCTTCTGTGCCGGGCGGCACCTCACCGCCGCCCCACATGCCATAGTCGTGGTACATCAGCCCGGCGAACACTCCGGCCGAAGTGCCGCGCAGGCCGGCCGGGTCGATCCCGGCGTCTTCCAGCGCTTCCCAGCAGGTTTCTAGCAGCAGGCGCTGCTGCGGGTCCATGGCCAGCGCCTCGCGCGGGCTGATACCGAAGAACGCCGCGTCGAACCGGGCCGCGTCGTACAAGAAGCCGCCCGCATCGGTGTAGCTCTTGCCCGCCGCCTGTGGATCAGGGTCGTACAGGTCCTCGGCCCAGCCCCGGTCGACCGGAAACGGCGAGATCGCGTCGCGCCCGGCGGCCACCAGTTCCCACAGGTCCTCCGCCGAGGACACCCCGCCGGGGAACCGGCAGCCCATGCCGACGATCACCAGCTCATCGCCGTCCGCCGCCGGCGGAACGGGGACCGGTCCGTCAGTCGCGGCAGGCAGCTCACCCAGCAATGCCGTGGTGAGGTACCTGGTAAGCGCGTCCGGCGTCGGATAATCGAACACCAGCGTGGCCGGCAGCCGTAGCCCGGTCTGTGTGGCCAGGCTGTTGCGCAGCTCCACCGCGGTCAGCGAGTCGAAGCCCAGCTCGCGGAAGGCCCGGCCGACATCGGCCGGTTGCGGCCCGGTCATCCCGAGCACCATCGCGGCCTGGGCCAGCACGATCTCTCGCACAGCCGTTTCCTGCTCGGCCGGCGGCAGACTGGCCAGCCGTGCCGCCAGTTCGCCCCTGGCGCCGGCGGTGCCTGACTGGACGACCGCACGGCGGGCCGGACGGACGCCGCGGCCGGAGGCCCAGGCAAATTCAGCGCCGCGGCCGGAGGCCCAGGCAAATTCAGCGCCGCGGCCGGAGGCCCAGGCAAATTCGGCGAGGCCGGACAGCAAGGGCGGCAGCGGCTCACCGCGCCGCGGTCCGGCCGGATCCAGCTGCGCCGGCACCAGCAGCGTCTCGCCCGCGGAACCAGCGGCGTCCAGCAGGGCCAGCCCCGCCGCCTCGGTGAGCGTGCCGAAACCCTCGCGTGCCATCCGCCGGCGATCCACCTCGGCCAGCCGCCCGGCCATGCCGGCGGCATGCTGCCAGGTTCCCCAGGCCAGCGATACGGCGGCCAGCCCGAGCCGGCGCCGGTATGCGGCCAGCGCGTCGAGGAAGGTGTTGGCCGCCGCATAGTTCCCCTGACCCGGGCTGCCCAGGATCCCGGCCGCGGAAGAGAACAGCACGAACGCGTCCAGGTCCTTCTCAGCGGTCAGCTCGTGCAGGTGCCAGGCTCCGTAGGCCTTGCCCCGCATCACCGCATCGATCCTGCCGGGCGACAGCGTCCCGATCACGCCGTCATCGAGTACGCCGGCCGCGTGCACCACCCCGGATAGCGGGGCGCCTGCCGGGATGGCGTCCAGCACCGCGGCCAGCCCGTCCCGGTCCGCGACGTCGCAGGCACTCACCCGCACCTGAGCGCCGAGTCCGGCCAGCTCAGCTGCCAGCTTGCCCAAGCCCGCCGCGCCCGCCCCGCGCCGTGAGACGAGCAGCAGGTTCCGCACCCCCCGCGTGGCGGCCAGGTGCCGGGCCACCAGGCCACCCAGTGCCCCGGCCGCCCCGGTGATCAGGATCGTCCCGTCGTCGCGAGGGTCCGGTGTCGTGGCCGTGGGTGTCGCCCGGGCCAGACGTGGCACCCGCAGTTGCCCGTCGCGGATGGCGAATTGCGGTTCGCCGAGCGTGGCTCCCGCCGCGATCAGTTGTCCGGCCCCGGTCAGTTCGTCGGCGTCGGCCAGGATGAACCGGCCCGGGTGCTCGGCCGCGGCCGTACGGACCAGCCCCCAGACCGATGCGCCGGGCAGGTCCACCGGCACCTCCGGCCCGGCATCGACCGCTCGCCTGGTCACCACCACCAGCCGTGCGCTCGCGAGGCATTCCTCCGCCAGCCAGGCCTGCAGCAGACCCAGCACCTCGCTCGCCAGGCGTCGAGCCGCGCCGGCCGCGCCGTCAGCAGGATCGGTCACCTCGCCGGTCATGCAGCAGGCCAGCACCGTACCGGGAACCCGCTCGCCGCCGGCTATCGCCGCTGCCAGGGCCGCCAGGTCGGAGTAACGCGCCGCGCCGGGCATGCCCAGACCTGGATCGGCGCCCAGTACGGCCAGGCCAGCCGCGCCGGCGGCGGTCTCCGCCGGACGCGCCGGTGCCCAGTCCACCCGGAACAGCGCATCTCGCACGATCGGAGTAGCGTCGTCCGGACTCCCGGCCGGCAGCGCCCGCAGGACCACTGACCCGACCGAGGCCACCAGGCCGCCCGCGTGATCGGTGAGCGTCAGCGAAACACCCTGTCCCGTCGCGGCCGGGGCGATCGCGACCCGCAGCCGGGTGGCGCCGGCCGTGTGCACCACCACGTCGGTCCACACGAACGGAACCTCAACCGCATCGCCGCTCGCGTCGATCATGTGCAGCCCGGCATCGAGCAGCGCCGGATGCAGCGTGAACCCGGCTACCTCTGTGCCCTCGGGGAGCGCGACCTCGACGAAGATCTCCTGGCCACGCCGCCACGCCGCCTGAACGCCGCGGAACACGGGCCCGTAGGCCAGCCCGGCACTGGCCAGCGCCGGGTAGAACCCCGTCAGGTCCTGCTCGACGGCCCCGGACGGCGGCCAATGCGCCATCCCGCCCTCGGCCGCGGCGGCGGCAGTGGCGGTGGCGGTGGCGGTGGCGGCATCCATCGGAGCGAGTACGCCGCTCGCGTGCCTCGTCCACGACTCATCCGCTGGTGCCTGCGCCGGACGCGAGTAGCACGCGATGGGGCGGCCGCCGGTTTCGTCGGGTGCGCCGACGCTCAGCTGGATGATCGTGCTGTGGCCGGTCAGTACCAGCGGCGCGTGCAGGGTCAGCTCCTTGACGACGGCAGCGCCGATCTCGTCCCCGGCCCGGACCGCCAGCTCCACGAGTGCCGCCCCTGGCACCAGCACCTGCCCGGCCACCACGTGATCGGCCAGCCACGGCTGGGCATGCCGGGACAGCCGTCCGGTGAGTACCAGCCGGTCATCTTCGGCCAGCGTCACGACGGCGGCGAGCAGCGGATGGCCTGGCGTGCCCAGACCCAGATCCTCCGGACGCGCCACCCTCGCCTGGCTAAGCCAGTAGTTCTGCCGCTGGAACGCATATGTCGGCAGGTCCACCCGCCGCGCTCCGGTCCCGGCGAAGAACCCGGACCAGTCCAGCCCCGCGCCCGCTACGTATGCTCCCGCGACGGCGGTCATCAGCTGCGGAGTTTCCGGCCGGTCGTGCCGCAGCAGCGGCGTGGCCAGGATTTCGTCCCCCGCATCGGCCAGGCATTCGTGCACCATGGCGCTCAGCACGCCGTCCGGCCCCAGCTCGAGGAATGTCCGCACGCCGGCCGACCGCAGCCACCGGACCCCATCGTGGAAACGCACGGTCTCCCGGGCATGGCGGACCCAGTAGCCCGGGGAACACAGCTCTTCGCCGGCCACGGCGCCCGTCAGGTTGGAGATCACCGGAATCCGCGGCGCTGAATACGACATCGCTTCCGCGACAAAGCGGAATTCGGCGAGCATCGGTTCCATGTGCGGGGAATGAAACGCGTGCGAGGTCCGCAGCCGCCTGGTTTTCCTGCCGCGATCGCGCCAGTACGCCGCGATCTCGAGCACCGCGTCCTCGGCGCCGGACACCACCACCGACGACGGGCCATTGATCGCGGCCACGCTCACCACATCCTGGCGGCCGGCCAGCATGGCGGTGATCTCGTCCTCGGCCGCCTGCACGGCCACCATCGCGCCGCCCGCCAGTTCCTGCATCAGCGCGCCGCGTGCCGTCACCAGGGAGCAAGCATCTTCCAGCGAGAGCACGCCGGCCACATGCGCCGCGGCCAGTTCGCCGATCGAATGGCCGGCCACGAAATCCGGCCGCAGGCCCCACGACTCGACCAGCCGGTAAAGCGCGGTCTCGACCGCGAACAGCGCTCGCTGGGCATGGCAGGTCTGGTCCAGCGGCGACGGCAGCGACGGCGCGGCGAACATCACGTCAAGCACCGGCGGCCCGGACGCGTCGCGGTCAAGGTATCGGCATGCCTCGTCCAGAGCACGGGCGAACACCTCGAACTCATCGTAGAGTTCGCGTCCCATGCCGAGCCGCTGACTGCCCTGGCCGCTGAACAAGAAGGCGGTCTTGCCGCCCGGGATCGCGCTCCCGCGGATCAGGTCAGGCGCCTGCTCGCCGCCGGCGAGCGCCGCGAGTGCGCGCGTGACGTCTTCGCCTTCCCGGCCAAGGATCAGCGCCCGCTGTTCCAGGGCCGGACGAGTGGTTCCCAGCGAGTAGGCGACGTCAGCCCGCCGGAGTCCCGGCCGGCTCTCCAGATGAGACAGCAGCCTGGCCGCCTGGCCGGCCAGCGCCGCTTCGGAACGTGCGGACAGGATCCAGGGCAGTATTGCCCCGGGGGGAGCGATCCCCCCCAGACCCCCCCTGCTGTGCTTTCCACTCTGGGGGCACCCTTCCCCCAGACGCCCCTGGGAAGGGCTGCCCGCTCCCCCAGACCCCCCCGGGGGCGCCTGTTCGAGGATCAGGTGGGCGTTGGTGCCGCTGATCCCGAACGAGGACACCCCGGCGCGCCAGGGTCGGTCAGTGCCTGGCCACGGGCTGGCTTCGGTCAGCAGCGTCACCGCCCCGGCGGACCAGTCCACATGCGGCGTCGGCTCGTCGATATGCAACGACCTCGGCAGGATGCCATGCCGCATCGCCATGACCATCTTGATCACGCCGGCGACACCGGCCGCGGCCTGGCTGTGACCGATGTTGGATTTGATCGATCCGAGGCGCAGGGGATGCTCCGGCGGACGCCGCTCGCCGTAGACCGCGATAAGCGCGCGGGCTTCCACCGGGTCGCCCAGGGTGGTGCCGGTACCGTGTGCTTCCACGGCGTCCACTTCGTCGGGACGCAGGTCCGCGCTGGCCAGGGCCTGCCGGATGACGGCTTGCTGCGCGAGGCCGTTCGGGGCGGTCAGGCCATTGCTGGCACCGTCGGAGTTGATGGCCGACCCCCGGATGAGGGCCAGGACCTGATGCCCGTTGCGCACCGCGTCAGGCAGGCGCTCGAGAACGATCATGCCGGCGCCCTCAGACCACCCGGTGCCGTCGGCGGTCGCGGAGAATGCCTTGCACCGTCCGTCCGGTGATAGCCCGCCCAGCTTGAGGAAGGCGGTGAAGGTTCCGGGCGCGGCCATGACGCAGACGCCGCCCGCGATCGCCAGTGAGCATTCGCCGCGCTGGACGGCCTGGGCGGCGAGGTGGATGGCCACCAGCGAACTGGAGCATGCGGTGTCAACCGTCACCGCCGGTCCCTGCAACCCGAGCGAGTAGCAGATCCGCCCCGACATCACGCTGGTCGTGGTGCCGGTCAGCAGGTGGGCTTCCATGCCGTCCGGCGCCTGGTGTAGCCGCGGGCCGTACTCTTGCGGTTCGGCGCCGACGAACACGCCCGTCCTGGTCCCGCGCAAGGTGGCGGGGTCGATACCAGCCCGCTCGAGAACCTCCCAGGAGGTCTCGAGCAACAGCCGTTGCTGCGGATCCATCGCCAGCGCCTCACGCGGCGAAATATCAAAAAAGGCCGCGTCGAAGGCGGCCGCGTCGTCGAGGAATCCGCCTCGATGGCCCGATTCCAGGTCCCAGCCACGGTCGCCCGGGAATTCCCCGGTGACGTCCCGCTCCGCCACGACCAGCTGCCATAGATCCTCGGGCGAGCCGACTCCGCCTGGATAGCGGCAGCTCATCCCGACCACCGCCACCGGCTCGTCGCCGCTGACCGCCTGAGGTATCACCGCGTCGGCCGTCGGCTGCGCGCCGCGGATCAGGGCAGCCAGGTGCTGAGTGAGCGTGGCGGGGCTGGGGTATTCGAACACGATGGTCGCCGGGAGCGATATCCCGGTGACCAGCTCGAGCCGCCGGTGCAGTTCAACCCCGCCGAGCGAGTCGAGTCCCAGCTCACGGAACGGCCGCTCGGCGGCGAAGAAGGCCGGTTCCGCACCGGTGATGCCGCGGACGATATCGGTCACATGCGTCCGCACCGTCTCGAGCAGAAACGACGTGAGTTCGACTTCGGACAGTTCTTCAAGCCTGGACTCGCTCATCATGTGATTCCTGCTCGCCCTCGGGATGCCGGGGAATGATCAGCGTCACCAGCCGCGGCCCGGCGCACCCGCAATTGCGACACGTTCAGGACCTCGTCACCGCGCACCACGACCTCACGAGGCGCCGGCCGGCTGAGGAACAGGAGGAGGCTCGCGGTAACGCCATACGCACCCACGTTGGGCACCGTTACGATGTCGCCCACATCGGTGCTGTGCAGTTGCACGTTGCGGCCCAGGACGTCTCCCGGCGTGCACAGCGGGCCAACCAGCGTGGCGGCACTCTCGTCGGCCGACGTGAATGAGCCATCCGGCGCGAGCGAGTTGTCCAGCTTGACCGCCAGTGGCATCAAGCGCCCGAGCCCCGCCATACCGCCGAGCGTGTTGATTCCGGCGTCCATTATGACGAACCGGTTGCCGCGGCTCTCCTTGATATTGATCACCGAGCTGATGAGCTCGCCGCAGTCCCCGACGAGGTACCGGCCAGATTCGCAGATAACCTCCGGCATACCGGAACGCCAGTGCGGGAAATTCGCGTCCAGCGTGGCTCCGAGCTCCATCCGGATCCTGCTGTACACAGGGCGTTCCCCTGGCACCGCGTAGGGCGCCGCGAAGCCTCCGCCGATGTCGAGAACCTGCATGGGCAGGTCGAATTCCGACTGCAGATCGGCGGCGGTGATCACGCTGTCCTTGAGCTCGCTGAGCAGGCTGTCCTCATCTCTGGCATTACTGAGCGAGAAGAAATGAGCACCGATAAGGCGCGTGCCCGGCACCGAGCGGAGCTTCGGCAGCTGCGCTGGAAGGTCCTCGCTGTCGATACCGAATTGCGAGGGCTTCCCCATCATCCTGATGCTCGTGGCGGCGGCCTTCGCCGAGGCGCTGTTGATCCGGAGCAGGCAGTCGATGATGGTGCCCATACGGACGGCGGTGCTGCCTGCGCGCTCCAGGTCGGTCAGCGACTCGACGGAAAACCTTCGCAGGCCCTCGGCGATAGCGGTGACCAGCTCGCTTTCGGTTTTTCCTGGACCGGTATACAAGCAGTCCCCTGGTGCGTAACCCGCCTCGAGCGCCACGGCAAGCTCGCCTACCGAGCTGACTTCCGCCCGGCACGATGGCCATCTGGAGGCCTCACGTAGCGCCCTCGCTATATCCGGGTGAGGGTTGGCCTTCAGGGAGTAATGGATAATCAGCCCTGACGGCAATGAATTACGCAGATCTCGATATGAGGCAGCTACCTTTTCCAGGTCGTATACATAGAGCGGCGTCCCGAACCTGGCGACCAGCTTATGATTTCGTGTCACTAACCGTTCCTATCGAGGCTAACCTGCTGGCAATGGTTTCCCTGCAGGGTGGTCAAGGCCGTCCAGAGCGTACCTGGTGTCGCAAATGTGTCCATGGACAAAATATCGTCAGTCAAGCGGACATCGTATTCGGACTCTAGCGACACAAGCAGATCCACAACGCCTAGCGAATCAAGCCCGAACTCCCGCAGCTCCAGCTCTGGGCGAAGCTCCTCAGCGGGAGTCAGGAAGGGAAGATGAGAACGCAGCAGGATCTCGAACCGTTCGTCCCACATTTATCTGTAACCTCCTGGAACTGCAGCTGCACTTTGTGATGATGACGAGCCATGAAGTGTCCGGGGACCCGTTGTGGCCACGGTTCGATAGACGGCGGCGCCGCGAGGGGGGGACATATCGGGCGGTTATTGCGGTGCATTTGGGCTCTGCGGTTATTTCGGTGTACTCCCGTGCACAAAAGTCACCACAAAGCCCGGATCCACCGCGCGGACACGCCGCCGGTGTGCTCATGGCTTGATCGCCGTGACTGCGAAGCTGCTGGTCGTGCACCGCACACGACCAAATAGCCCATCGGGACCAGGTACGTAGACCTTCGCGATGCCAAGCTCCTGCATGGCGCGCACGACCCGCGGCCAGCGGACTGCTCGGACAAAACCATCGAGCAACATGGTGCGCACACCATGAGCGGTGTTAATGATCGAGCCATCCTGGTCCGCGACGATGGGCAGACGCGGATCGCCGATCGTGAAGTCGCCCAGCACTTCCTCGTCGACCTTCGCGCGGAGTGCGCCGAACGCGGACGAGTGCATGGGCGGCTGCATTGCGTACAGCGGCAGACCTCCGGCCGCCCGCACTTCCTTCAGGAAGAGCTCGAGGCTGGACGTCCGCATCGACACCATGAAGAAGTCTTCGTCGATCTGACCCGAGATATCGAACCACTCGTGCCGCTGTGTCATGGACTCGAGGATTGCCCGCAGCGCCGGTTCGGGTGTCCGCGCGACCGACTGGGTGACCACGTCCTGGTATTCGGTTCTGAAGTACTCCTCTTCGCAGCGGGCGAGCCGTGCGGTGAGCAGGATGGTTTCGGCGGGTGACAGCGCTCCCGAGTAGGCCATGGCGGTTTTCCCGCCGAAGCTCGGCCCGGCGCACGCTACTGGTTCGGCTTCCAGCCTGTCACCGGCCTGCTCGATGAGTGCCAGGCAACTGATGAGAAAGGCAACCTGAGCGCACTCAGAGTAGTCGGATTCTGCCGTCCGGTACGCGTCAATGAGCGAGTACCCCAGCACGCCATCCGCTATTCTCCGCAATTTTCTCGCATGGGGATTGACCGCGATGAATTTCCCAAGATCGCCATAGCCCCATGGCCCCATACCGGGGAATATGATGCCTGTGCTCACCGTCTCAGCCGACTCCTATCAGTAAGTCGCGGTACCTCCTGTGGCGGGCGCTATCCGCCCGCTATCGTCCGCCGATAGCAGCAGTCTGGCCCTGGTCGCGGGCGCTATCCAACCCCTATCGGTCGTCGATAGCCCCTTAGAGTCCGGTATTCATACGCTGGGGACATATGAGCGACATACTCGGCCAGTTCTCCGCCGCTACCGCGCCGGATCGCGTCCTGCCCGGTGACACGAACGACGATTACAGCCACGACGAGGCGCTCAGCGGAGTACCGCAGCGACCGCTCGCGGTGGTCATCCCGACCACGACGGCTGAGGTGGCGGCCATCTTGCGCATCGCCAACGAGCACGTCATTCCCGTCACCGCGCGCGGCAGCGGCGCCGGTGTCTCCGGTGCGGTCATCCCGCGGTCCGACGGCATCGTGATCTCGTTCGAGCGGATGCGCCGGATCGAGATCGATGAGGAGAACATGGTCGCGATCGTGCAGCCCGGTGCGACGCTGGCCGAACTCGATGAGGTGGCCGCCAAGCACTCGCTTGTCTATCCGGTGCTCCCCGGTGAGCACAGCGCGTCCCTCGGCGGCAACATCGGGACCAACGCCGGCGGGTCGCGGGCCGTCAAGTACGGGGTGACCCGGCACAACGTGCTCGGGCTGGAGATGGTGCTGCCCTCCGGCGCTGTGCTGAGGTCGGGCGGAAAGTTCGTGAAGGTGTCATCCGGCTATGACCTCACCCAGCTGATCGTCGGTTCCGAGGGCACGCTCGCCCTGGTGACCGAGGCGACGCTGCGGCTGTATCCGCGGCCCGCGCATCAAGCGACTGTGCTGGCGCCGTTCCATGGCCTCGCGGATGTCATGCGGGCCGTGCCGCGGATTCTGGGCACCGGCATCAGCCCGACCACGCTCGAGTACATCGACGCGGGGACGATGAACGCGATCACCCAGGAGTTCGACCTCAAGCTCGGGATTCCCGGCGACGTTCGTGACCGCGCCCTGGCCTACCTTGCCGTGATCATGGAGGGCCGCCGCGCCGACCGCCTCGAAGGGGACGTGGAGGAACTCGCCGAGCACCTCGCCCGGCTCGGCGCCATCGACGTCTATGTGCTGCCGCTTGGCGCGGGGAAGGCGCTCATGGAGGCCCGGGAGCAGTCGTTCTGGCTCGGAAAACGAGCCGGCCTGCACGACCTGGTCGACGTCGTCGTGCCACGGGCGTCGATCTGCGACTACATGACGGCGGTCTCCCGGATCGGGCGTATCAGGTCCGCGATCATCAATGGCTGCGGGCACGCGGGTGACGGAAACATTCATCTGGCCATCTACAAGGAAGATCCGGACGAGCGGATCACCGTGATGCGCGAATTGCTCCAGGCCGGGATCGCGCTGGGCGGAGCTATCTCCGGTGAGCACGGTATCGGGACGGTGAAGAAGAGATACTTCCAGGCTCTCGAGGACCCGGAGAAGCTGGAGCTGCTGCGGCGCATCAAGACGGCGTTCGATCCGAACGGAATCCTGAACCGCGGGGTCGTCTTCGACTGGCCTGGCGGTTCCGAAGCCGCGGCTGCCTCGAGATGAACGGACACGAGCGCTCCCTGTCCGGGCGGTTCCTGCGCGGGCTGGCTCTTTCGCCGGCCGGCGAGGCCATCCGCTGCCGCGGGCGCTCCGTGACATATGCGCAGGCTCACGACCTCGCGCTCACCTTGGCGGGGAACCTCCTGCGGGCGTGCGACGAGGCGCCCAGGGCCATCGGAGTGCTGGCCGGCAAGGGCGTGGAGTCATATGCCGGGATTCTCGCCGCCCTCTATTGCGGAGTCCCGGCTGTGCCGCTTCAGCCTGATTTCCCGATCAGCCGTACCCGGTACATGCTCGAAGCGGCGAACGTGTCGGCGCTGGTAACCGATGAACAAGGCTGCCATGTGCTGTCCGAGCTGGGCGGAGCTGGCGGAGTACCGGTCATTGCGGCTGACCCCGATCATGCCGGGACCGCACCGCGCACCAGGCCCGGACCCGCCGTTCCGGTACGCCGCGGGTTCAGCTTGAGCGAGCCCCGCCCGGCCGTCCCGTCGGACGTCGCGTACATCCTGTTCACCTCGGGGTCGACCGGGCGGCCGAAGGGTGTCCAGATCACGCACGCGAACCTCGACTACTATTTCGCGGAGCTGGAGGGCCGGTACCACTTCGGCCCTGACGATGTCTTCTCGCAGGTCTTCGACCCCGCCTTCGACTGCGCGATCTTCGACCTGTTCGCCGCCTGGGGAGCGGGCGGCACGCTGGTCAGCGTGCCTGCTCAGGCCTACCGCGCGATGACCGATTTCGTCACCGAGGCGGGGATCACGGTCTGGTACTCCACTCCCGCCGCCATCTCGGTGGTGGCACGAAGGGGCGGCCTCGGCCCGAAGACCATGCCCACGCTGCGGCTCAGCACGTTCGCTGGCGACGCGCTCAAAGCGGCCGACGCCGCCGCGTGGCAGGACGCCGCCCCGTCCTCGATCCTGGACAATCTCTACGGTCCGGCTGAGACGACGATCACCTGCACCGTCTACCGCTGGTCGCGGGAATCCTCGCCTGGCCAGTGCCTGAACGGCATTGTCCCGATCGGCAGGCTGCACAGCGGTCACGAGTACCTGCTGCTGGATTCCCGCGGCAACACCGGCGTCAGCGAAGGCGAACTGTGCCTGACGGGCCCGCAGGTCACTCCCGGCTATCTCGATCCGGCCGACGACACGGAACGATTTTTCATCCGCGGGCCCAGGCGGTGGTACCGGACAGGCGACCGGATGCGGCTGGCGGACAACGGGGACCTGTTGTTCCTCGGCCGGACCGACAACCAGGTCCAGATCCAGGGCTGGCGGACGGAGCTGACCGAGATCGATCATCACATGCGCAGGTGTACCGGTATCCGGGACGCGGTCACGGTCAGTGTGACGATCGACGGCGCGCCGCAGCTCGTCGTGTTCTACACCGGTACGCCGGCTACGGCCGCCGAACTGGCCAGGCAGCTATTGAGGACGCTGCCTCAGCAGATGCTCCCCCGCCACTACCAGCACGTCGATGAGCTGCCCTTGAGCGTGAACCGGAAGATCGACCGGCCGGCGTTGCGCGACCGCGCGCTGGAGCTGTTCGGTCACGAGCAGGCGGCTCCAGCCAGGAGATGAGGTAAACCGTTGAATGACCTCCACGCGGAGGGTTCCGCGCAGACCTTGCACGCATTGCTGGATCACGCGGCCGCGACGGCGCCCGGGGCACGCGCGATACGGGACCCGGCCGACAGCTGGACGTATGCCCGCCTGGCCAGGCTCAGCCATGCCTTCAGCGGGTGGCTCGCGGCACACGGGGTGTCCGCCGGGGACCGGGTGCTGGTCCAGTGTCCCAACCGCCGGGAAATGGTCGCCATGCTGTTTGGCTGCTCCCGGCGCGGCGCGATATTCGTTCCGATCAATCCGGGTATGAAGCCGTTCCACCTGCGATCGGTCTTCGCCGACTGCGAGCCGCGCATCGCGCTCGTCGGCTACGGCACAGCCGGGACGGTCCGCACGCTGACCCACGCCGACGTGCACGAACTGGACGCCGTATGGCCTGACGTGGAGAACTCCCCGGCATCCCCGCTCGGCGCCGCGGCCGGAGGCCCAGGCCAATTCAGCGAGGTGACCGGTGATGACGTCGCGGTGCTCATCTACACCTCCGGAAGTACCGCCGCGCCGAAGGCGGTCGTCTGCCCGCACGCCCAGATGGTCTTCGCGGCCGCCGCGATCAACTCGGTGCTCGGCTACCAGCACGACGATGTTGTCTTCTGCCGGCTTCCGCTGTCATTCGACTACGGTCTGTACCAGATCCTGCTCGCCTGCCTGGCCCGGGCCGAAGTGATCCTGGCCGGCGGCGAACCCGACGTGACCCTGTTGCGCCAGATCCGGCAGGCCGGCTCGACCGTGGTACCGCTCGTGCCATCACTGGCGACCATTCTCACCACTCTCGCCGGGCGTGACCCGGGTGCGAGCAGCGTCCGGCTGTTCACGAACACCGGCGCGGCCCTGCCACAGGCCACCATCGACGCGTTGCGCGACCGGTTCCCCGGTGCGCGGGTGGCCCGGATGTTCGGCACCACCGAGTGCAAGCGCATCAGCATCATGCGACCCGAGTCTGAGTTCGAGCGCCCAGGATCGGTCGGGCTCCCGCTGCCGGGAACCGAGATAACCATCCTGGACGAGTCGGGAGCACCGGTGCCGGCCGGGCAGACCGGTGAGATCGCGGTCCGCGGTCCGCATGTCATGGCCGGGTACTGGCGGGCACCCGAGGTCAGCGCCCGCACCTTCCGCCGGGATGAGGAAACCGGCCAGGTCCGGTTGCACACCGGCGATTACGGTCACCTCGACGAGGACGGCTATCTGTACTTCGAGGGCCGGCGGGACGACATGTTCAAGCACAAGGGAGCCAGGGTGAGCACCCTGGAGATCGAGGCGGCCGCGATGGACATCCCCGGAGTCCGCGGCGCCGTGGTGCTGCCGCCCGTCGACGGGGGCGAGCTGGAGATCTGCGTCGCGGCCGAGCTATCACCGAGCACCGTCCTGCGTGAGCTGGCTGCCCGCCTGGAATCGGCCAAGGTCCCGGACACCTGCCACATCCTGGACGATATTCCCCTCACGCTCAACGGGAAGAACGATAAGCGGAACTCCAGGCCGTCGAACGTGCCGGAACTCCGCCAGCGGTCGATGTAGCTGAAGAAGGCCCTCGGCCCCCAGGGGAACCCGACGCGCAGCCTCCCCCAGGGGCCGGGATCCTGCCCTTCGTAGTTGTAGTACCCCGGCGTGCAGTCCGGTGACGGCCAGGTGAGCGCCGGGCCGGACAGCAGCATGCTGACCCAGTCGTCCTCGGCCTTCCTGGTCGCCTCGACCTCGGCGAATCCCCCCTCGCGGGCATGCTTGATGACCGCGGCTATGGTCCGGGCTGACTCGGCCAGGTCGTGCGGGAAGTTGAACAGCATGTTCGCCCCCTGCGGGCCCTGTGCGATGAAGACGTTCGGGAAACCGTGCACATGGATGCCGTGCAGGGTGCGCATGCCCGCGCTCCAGTGGGCGGACAGCCGCACCCCGTCCCGGCCGGTCATGTCGAAGCCGGCGCGCGGGGTGAAGGGCGTGCCCACCTCGAAGCCCGAGGCGTAGATGATGCAGTCCACCTCGTACTCATCGCCGCCGGCGACGACACCGCGCGGGGTGATCCGGGTGACGCCCTGCCCGTCGGTGTCGACGAGATGCGTATTGGGGCGGTTGTAGGCCTGGAGGTACTCGTCGTGAAAGCATGGCCGCTTGCAGAACTGGCGGTACCAGGCCTTCAGCTTCCGGGCCGTCTCGCGGTCGGTGACAACGGAGTCGACCCGGGCCCGGATCTCCTCCATCTTCTCGAAATCGGAATCATCCCAGGCGGCCGCCATGGCCGCGGGGGTGCGGTGCTCCGGGGCCAGTGCGGCGACCCGGGAGCGGGTACGCCGGGCCGCCGCGCTCCAGTTGTCCAGCACCAGGTCCTCATGCACCGTGCCGCCCAGCACGTTGGCGGCCCAGTTCTCCATCCACCGCTGCTGCCACCCGGGGGTGGCGATCGTCGCGAACCACTCCGGATCGGTCGGGCGGTTGCCCCTGACGTCGACCGACGACGGCGTCCGCTGGAACACGTACAGTTCCCGGCACGCCCGCGCCAGGTGCGGGACGCACTGCACGGCGGTGGCGCCCGTCCCGATGATGGCGACCCGCTTGTCCGCCAGCCTGTGCATCGGCGCGCCCAGGTGGTCGCCGCCGGTGTAGTCATAGTCCCACCGGCTGGTATGGAACCAGTGACCGGCGAAATCCGCGATCCCCGGGATACCGGGCAGCTTGGCGACGTGCAGCGGGCCGATGCCCATGCCGACGAACTGGGCGGTCATCTCATCGCCCCGATCGGTCCTGATGATCCAGCGCGAGCGCGATCCGTCCCACTCGAGGTTCTTCACCTCGGTGTGGAACAACGCGTCGTCGTACAGGCCATATTGCTTGCCGATGCGCTGGCAGTGCTCGAGAATCTCCGGCGCGTGGGCGTATTTCTCGGTCGGCATGTGGCCGGTCTCTTCAAGCAGCGGCATATATATGAACGACGCGGTGTCGCACTGGGCCCCCGGGTAGCGGTTCCAGTACCAGGCGCCGCCGAAGTCGCCGCCCTTGTCGAGGATGCGGACGTCGTCAACGCCGGCCTCCTTGAGCCGCGCGCCGTTGATCAGGCCGGCCAGTCCGCCGCCGATGAACACCACCGTCCGGTGGTCGGTCCTGGGCGGGCGCGGGACCCGCGTCGTGTACGGGTCCTGACCGGCCAGCCGCTGGTACTGGCGGTTACCGTCCGGACGGAGCCGTTTGTCGCGCTCTTGCCGGTATTTGCGGAGTAGGGCCTCTTTGTCGATGGACGTGCCGTCCGGCCTCAGCGCGGTCATGCGCCCGTACGGCAGTGGCTGCGCAGCGGTGGGGCCAGGTCGATGGCCGGGTTGCCGTCGAAGAACCCCGCCGGTTTCAGTGTGAACCCGGTGTATTCGCACGGCATCACCGGGAAGTCCTCTGGCTGGCAGAAATGTGTCGTGCCAACCGTGTGCCACAGCACGATATCGGTGTCCGTCACCGGCCGGTCGGCGGCGGTCCACGCGGGAAGCCCGGCACCGCCCGGATGCTGATTCGGGAAGTCACCGGCGGGCCGCTGCTCGTCCGCGTGGTATGGCGTCACCCACAGATGCTTGGTGGCGAACGCCGCGCGCGCGGTGATGGCCGCCGGCTCCTGGGCGAGCAGCGGAGCGCTGGCCTGCGGGATGAGCTTGTACCCGACGGGCTCGCCGCAGGCGTTGAGCGAGCGGTGATTTACCACCTTCCAGCATCGCGCCCGCTCCGGCGCGGCCATCCGTTGGGCGGCTGACTCTGTCTCCAGCAGCGTGGCCTGGGCGGTGAAGGCGTTCCCGTACGGGTTTGCGGGCCCCTGCGGCACCGGCATGGCGTCCACCTCGTACACCGAGTTCACCGGGCCGTCCAGGCACATGTCGAGGCGGTAGCAGAACATGTGCTGATGATGGGGGCCGGCGAGTTCGGGCGTGACCGGGTTGGCGTAGGGCACCCGGGCGCCCGGCTGGACGGCCTGCGTCTGGATGATCCCCGTCAGCTTGACCTCGGCCGCGATGGTGCCGTCCAGGTAGAAGTACCAGAAGAAGCCGTAGTCGTAGTTGCTTACCGTCGCGAAGGAGGACACCACCATCCGGCGCGACCGGCGTACCTCACTTGTTCCGCTGGCGAGATCTGTGTGCTTCCATAGGACTCCGTAATCCTCCTCATGCAGGCAGATGGCCCGCGGCAGGGTGCTGGCATTCCCGTCCTCGTCCACCTGGACCGCGTCGAGGTAGACGATCTCTCCCAGGCAGTCGCAGCCGAGCTCCAGAGAATTAGCCGCCTTGCCGAGGCCGCCATCACCGGCGTCGAACGCGTTCTTCCACCAGTGGTTGGGCGACGCCGACCCGTAGGGCACCACCATCTCCGGCATGCTGGCCCGGTAGATGACCGGCCGCGTGCGCTCGCCGTCGATATAGCAGATCTCGTGCAGCACCAGCCCCTCGATGGGATGCATCGACACCCGCATCTGCCACGGCCCCCAGCGCAGGCACCCGTCCGAGGTGGTGAAACCCGGGCCGAGCGGCTGGACGATCTCCAGCGGGGCGAGCTCACGCAGTATGCCCTGACTGGCCGCGTCGTATCTGCCGCTCGCGGCCGGAACCGGCACCGGTTCTCCATCGAAGATCTCCAGGACCTCACCCGTGTCACGATCGGCGATGGCCACCAGGTTCTCCACCGGACGCGCGTACGGATTGCCGCCCGGACCGTCGAGGACGTAGGCGACCCCGCGTGCCAGGCGGCGGCCGGATGCATCGATATCGAGCCCGAAGTTGCTGGCCGGCCACGGATCCACCTGCACGCACGACATATCAGTAATGCCGCGCCTGGCCAGGGCCGCGCGGAACCCCGGATCGGACTTGATCTGTTCCGCGTTGGCCACCCATTCCTCGACCATGATGGGCGGCTGTTCGCCGGTGATGCGGCTCGCCACCGACTGATCATCCAGGCAGACGGTCACCAGCCAGGTGGTCTGAGTTGACCGGTCGTACAAGACACAGAGCACTTCTCTGGGGACGGCTTGACCGTCCCAGCCGAGAACCGCTTCCTTGGGGGGTTCGACGAGGGCGCAGTAGACGACACGGGTGCCGCGGCCGACACCGGAGCCGAGCGCGAGCTGGCATGCGGTGGCGGCCTCGGTCACGGTGAGCGGAGCCAGCGGATGACGAGCCCCTACCGTTTCGCTGGCTGTCTGCGTCATCGTCATCAGGCATCTCCGTCCTTTGACCAGGTACTGACGAGCGGTTTCGATGTGTAATCCAGGGTGTGTAATCCAGGGTGCGTAATCCAGGATGTGTCTTCCGGCACGCTCACGAGAAGGGACAAGCGATGCGACATCTGGCAGGCAAGATCGCGGTTGTCACCGGCGCGGCCAGCGGTATCGGACTGGCCTTGAGCAGGCGCCTGGGGGCGGACGGGATGAGCGTGATGATGGCGGACGTGGAGGAGACGGCGCTAGCGGCGGCCGCGGAGGAACTTTCCGCGGAAGGCATCGAAGTGGCCGCCACGGTCACCGATGTCAGCGACGCGGAGTCCGTTGACGCCCTGGCCAGCGCCACGCTCCGGCGCTTCGGCGCGGTGCATGTGCTCTGCAACAACGCGGGCGTGTCGCGGGGCGGGCCGGCCTGGGATATCCCGCTGTCGATGTGGGGATGGATCGCGGGTGTCAATCTCTTCGGCATCGTGCACGGCATCCGGTCATTCGTACCGCACCTGATCGCGCAGCGGGAAGGCCATGTGGTCAACACCGCCTCCATGGGAGGAATGCTCGCCGGACCATGGATGAGCCCTTACCACGCCACCAAATACGCGGCAGTGGCGATATCGGAATCCCTTTACCACGAGCTGGCCGCCGTTGGCTCGCCGGTGCGGGTGTCCGTGCTCTGCCCCGGGATGGTGCGCACCAGGATTCATGAGGCTTACCGCAACTGGCCGGCCAGGTATGGCGCCTGGCCGGTTGTCCATGACTCACCGGCCATCGCGAAATGGCGGCAGACGGCGAGCGCGCGGGTCGGAGCGGGACACGACCCGGCGACCATAGCCACCGCCGTCCGCGACGCCATTCTGCGCGAGCAGTTCTGGATCCTCACTCATCCCGAATTCGGCGACGCGCTCCGTGACAAGTACGACGGGGCCCTGGAGGGGCGCAATCCGCGGCTCCTGCCCTTACCCGCGTTCAACCGCCTAACTGCGGCACTCGAACGCGCGAAATGACAATCGCGGTAACAATAAGGCCGTCACTGATCAGCCACCGGCCATTGAACCCGGTAAGCGCCTCGCCGTTCACGACCGGGCCCTCAACCAGCAGCCGCGCACTGAACGTGCGGCAGTCCGGATCAAAGTCGACGACCGCGTCTTCGAAGCCGAGCCATCGTCCGGTCAGCGGGAACCATGCCTTGTAGACGGTTTCCTTGGCGCAGAACAGCATGCGGTCCCAGCGCATCCGCGGAACGGCCGCGGCCAGCGCGGCCACCCTCGCCTGCTCGTCCGGGGAGGCCACCGCCCCGAGCACTCCGTCCGGCAGCTTGTCGTGCGGCTCGGCGTCCAGGCCGATGGTGACTATGTCCCGGTCGAAAGCGACCGCGGAGGCCCGGTATCCGGCACAGTGCGTGATGCTACCCACCACGCCTGGCGGCCACTGCGGAGCGCCGCGCGTCCCGGGCACGATGGGCACGGGCGGGATGCCGAGCCGGGCCAGCGCGGCACGGGCGCAGGCCCGGGCCGTCGTGAATTCCCTTCGCCGTTTGTCCACCGCATTGGCGATGACAGCTTCCTCATCGCGGAACAGCGTCGCCGGGAGGTCCCCGAACGCCTCCTCCCCGGCCACCTCCGGTGGCAGCAGGTCCTGGATCACGCCGGACCGCTCTCGGTCGCGGGTACCGGCAGGATCTGCCGTGGCACTCGCGGAGGGCGGGCGCGATGCTTCCACTCCCGCGGGTAGCCGAGCGACACCTCCACGAACCGGACGCCGTCGTACCAGGTCGTCCTGGGAATGTGCAGATGACCGTAGACCACCGCGGCCGCGTTGAACCGGACATGCCAGTCACTGGTACGCGTCGTGCCGCACCACTGGGCGAACTCCGGGTACCGGAGGACCCGCGTCGGCTCCCGGACCAGGGGATAATGCGACACGAAGACAACCTGCCGCGCGGGATCCAGCGCGGCGAGCCGTTGTTCGGTGGCCGCTACCCTCGCCCAGCACCAGGCTTCGCGGCTGGGGAACGGATCGTGAAACAGCATCGCCTCGTCGCTGCACACGATGCCGGTCTGGTAGGCATAGGCCAGCCCCTGCTCCTTGGTGGCCGCGCCGTCCGGCAGGAACGTGTAGTCATACAGCAGGAACAAGGGCACGATCGTCACGGCATCGCCCGCTCCCTCCCACACCGGGTAAGGATCCTCGGGAGTGACGATGCCGAGGCCGCGGCACATCTGGACGAGATACTGGTAGCGCTCCTCACCGCGCAACCGGATCGGGTCGTCGCGATGCGTCCACAGCTCGTGATTGCCGGGAGTCCACACGACCTTGACGAAACGCTCACTGAGCGTACGCAACGCCCACTCGATATCCGTGGACAATTCCCCGACGTCGCCCGCCACCAGCAGCCAGTCGCCCTCGGATGACGGACGGGTGCCCTCGAGAATCTCCCGGTTCTCCGGGAAGGCCACATGGAAGTCACTCAGCGCCAGCAGGTTGGGCATGTCAGCCCACGGCCTGCTCATGACGAGCAGCTTCGGCCGCGGCCAGGAACGAGTTGACCTCACCGAAGAATTCCGCCGGCCGCTCCGCGAAGCACAGATGCGAGGCATCCTCGATGATGGCGTGCCGCGAATGAGGGATGCGGCGGCTCATGTCCGCCATGTGCTCGGGGCGGCATTCGTCATAGCGGCCGCCGATGAGCAGGGTCGGCACCGTGATCTCGCCGAGGCGGTCCGTCACATCCCAGTGTCTCAGGTTGCCGGTCACCGTGAACTCGCTGGGACCATTCATCGTGGCGTACACGTCGTAGCCGGTCTCGGCGAAGGACCGTTCCAGGCAGTCCGGCCATGGATCGAGACGGCAGAAGTGCTCACGGTAGAAGCCCAGGATGGCCGCCTGGTATTCGGGGCATGCGGTGAAGCCTCTGGCCTCGTGGTCGCGGATGAGCCTGACGGCCCCGGCTGGCTGCTGCCTGAGCAGTTCCTCGCAATCGGCCGCCCATCTGGGCATGCTCGCCGGGCTGCCGCACAGGATGAGGCTCCGCAATTCGGGTTTGCGGTCCAGGACGTACTGCAGGGCGAGAATGCCGCCCCAGGAACTGCCGAACAGATGCAGGCGGTCCAGGCCGAGAGCCGCGCGTACCTGCGCTAGTTCCTCAACGAACCGGTCGATGACCCACAGCGCCGGGTTGCCGGGCCGGTCGGACCGGCCGCAGCCAAGCTGGTCATAGAAGATGACCCGGCGATCGGCGGCCAGCGCTTCGAGCGGCTCCAGGTTGTAGTGGGTGGAGCCAGGACCGCCATGCAGGCACAGCAGCGGTGTCGCGTCACCCCCGCCTACGTCGCGGTACCAGACCCTGCCACCGGGAACATCGATATAGCCTTCGCTCACGTCTCTCATGTTCTCCCAAGCCTCATGCGCGGGGGAAGTCCCCCGTTACGTTGACACCCGGTGGGCCGGCATAGCAGCATTAGCGGACATGGCATTCGGTAGCCATTTTACACCACATATGGTTGTGGCCGAGTGGTCACGAGGTCGCGGTTGGCAGCCAATCCGGCTTATCAGCTATTCGGCGTTGTCACTAGCGCCATCCGCTATGGCCCTGCACTACGGGCAAGCGATCTTCGAAGGCATGAAAGCCTTTCCGCGGGCGGGCGGTATGGGCAGCATTTTCCGGCCCCGCCGGTGCGCCGCGCGTTTCAACAAGAGCGCGGCGAGGCTGGAAATGCCCCCGCTGCCAGCGGATAGTTTCATTATGGCCTGCGAGGAACTGGTCCGCACGGACATCACGCAGGTGCCTGTATCAGGCGGGCAATGCCTTTATCTGCGGCCTTTTATGATCGCGACAGAGGCCTCCCTAGGGCTGCGGGTCGCCGATGAATATCTCTTCGGAATAATCGCTTCGCCGCTCGGCTATTCCGCCGATACGCCAGGCGGGATTGCCGTATGGTGCCCGGAAGATCACATACGCGCCGCCGCCGGAGGAACCGGGGACGCCAAATGCGCCGGCAATTACGCGGCCAGCCTGGTCGGCAAAGCGGAGGCGGCCCGGCACGGCTGCGAGGAGGCGCTGTGGCTCGACGCGGCCGAGCACCGGTGGCTCGAGGAACTGAGCGCCATGAACTTCTTCTGTGTCTCGCGCCGCGCCGACGGCACACTCGAACTGGCCTCGCCGTCGCTGAACGGGACAATTCTGGACGGGCACACCCGGGACAGCCTCTTGCGGCTGGCGGCGCGACAAGGAATCCGCACCGCGGAACGGCCGGTGGAACTCGCCGAGGTGACGCGCCCGGACAGTTCGGTGGTCGAGGCCTTCGCCTGCGGGACCGGCGTGACCGTCATACCGATAACCCGCATCGTGACCAGGCACGGCGGTCACCAGATCGGCGATGGCCGGCCCGGTTCCCTGACCGCGCGACTGCGCGGTGAACTCATCGCGATCCAGGAGGGCCGGATTCCCGACGACTACGGGTGGATGCACGACGTGCCGCAGGAACTCACGGTGTCGGGGAGGGTGCCCTTCGCTCCGAGCTTGTAGGCGATGATCAGCGGCTGCTGCGTCTTCGACAGGACCACGGCCGCCCCCACGATCACGTAACCGCCGTCGATCGCGACCGGGGCATCCGATCCCGCCGACAGCGGCGTCTTCAGCAGGATCGCTCCGGTTTTCGTGGCGAACGCGTAGAGATAGCCGTTGAATGTCGTCGTGAAAACGACGTCGTTGGTGATCGAGGCGCCGCCGAACGGCACGGCGGGAAGCTGGTCGTCCCAGGCGATCTTCCCGGTGTCCTGGTCCACGGCGACCAGTTCGCCGGTGGCCGCGGCCAGTCTCGCCCCGATGTTGCTGTCGTCCGGCCCGGACTCGCTCCCGTACGTGGTCGAGAGGTCGGTCACGGCGGCGAAGGCATCCGAGCCGTTGCTCCCCAGCGGGGTCTCCATACCGCCGACGTCGCCGGGCTCCACGGTGACGGTGGCCGGCAGCGGCATCGGCGAGGCCGGCGAGAGGAACTCGGTGAGCAGCCCGTCGTTGTCGTGGCCGTTGTGCACGCCAACCGGACGGCTCCACAGCAGCTTGCCGGTCCGCGCGTCGAGCTCGATCATGATGCCGCCCTTGCCGCCGTCGATCACCACCGGCCGGCCGCCGGCGAACGTGAGTACCGGCGAATTCTGCAGGTCATGGTCGTAGAGATCGTGCGGGGTCAGCTGGTAATACCACAGGACCTTGCCGTGGCGGCTCAGTTTCACGACCGAGTCGGTGTACAGGTTCGGGCCGAGCCTGCTCGTCCCCCACGGATAGCCGGGGGCGCCGCCCGGCGGGGCCGGGTTCGCGACTCCGACGTAGATGTTGCCCTGGCTGTCGAACGAAGGCGGGTACCACAGCCCGCCGCCTGAATTGACAGCCGGGTTGCCCCACAGGTCGTCCCCGGCCTCGTTCCAGGACCACTCCGGCGCGCCGGTCCGGGCGTTGAGCGCCCACAGGACTCCCGCGTCGCCCGGAGGGTTCGGATTGGACACATTGGACGGCACGGTCGACACGTACACGGTGCCCTTGTTATAGCCGGGGGCCATGTCGATGCCCTCGGTGGCGTTACTGATGAGGGTCCGGCTCCACAGCTGCGCGCCTGTGGCAGCGTCAAGGGCGACCGCCGCGCTGGCTGTCACGGTGTACACGGTCCCGTTGACCACGTTGACGCCGTCCGGTCCGGCATTCGGCGAGTTGTACACATGCTTCCAGAGGACCTTACCCGTGGTCAGCTGGATCGCCATCACGTTCGAATCGAGATCCTGCAGGTACACCACGCCGTCGACCACGACGGGCGTGGTGGCGTAGCCGCCGGGAAGAGCGGGCGCGGTGATCGGCACGGTCCACGCCACTCCCAGCCGCGAGACGTTCGAGCTGTTGATCGGACCGGCGACATCCCGGGTGTTCTCCAGGTTGGCGCCGGGCAGCGTCCAGCCACGTGCGGGCAAATCCCTGTTGTTACTCGTGTAACCACCAGCGACGAGACTTGCGGAGATCACCACAGCACCGCTGGCAGCCGCTGCTCGTTTAACCAGGGGACTCATCAGGCTCCCTCTTAGACGACCGGTATGTGCACGCTCACAACCGCCGAACGACCGCCGTTCACCACCGCGAGAGCGTCCTTCAGCACGCGGGGCAACTCGTCCGGATCATCGACCGTGACGGCCCACGCGCCGCCCGCCGCGGCCGCCACGCCGGGCAGGTCGGCCTCGGGCTCGAACGAAACGTGGAAGTCATCCGCCGATGCCGCCGCCCCGTCCGGATGCGTCCGGAGCGTGGAGAATTTAGGCGCGGCCCAGCCGCGGTTGTCGTAGATGACGGTCAGGGCCGGTGTCCGGTACCGGCGGGCGGTCCAGTACGCGGCCGACGGCACCCCGAACAGGAAAGAACCATCCCCGACCAGAGATACCACCGTACGTTCGGGGGCAGCCAATTTAGCACCGATGGCGGCACCGGATGTCCAGCCCAGAGAACCACCGCCATGGTTCAGCACCGATCCGGGCCGGTCAGCCCGCAGGTGCTCAGCCACCACCCGGCCATTGGTGACTACCTCGGTGAGGATCAGCGCGTCCTCGGACTCGAGCAGCCGCCGGACGCATGCGGTCAGGTACTCCGGCGTGATGACCCCGTCGGGCGACGGCTGTTCCCGCCTCTCCCGCTCCGCCATTCCGGCGTCGTGAGCTCGCGCCGCCTCCGCGCGCCTGGCTTCGGCCGCGGCCGTATCAACAAGATCATTTCGACGAACGTACTGTGCTATCTGTTCCACGGCGACCCGCGAGTTCGCCGTGGCATACCGGCGCGCGGGTATGTGCCACATGGTCATCTGCGACTTCAGCGGATCGGTGTCCACGCAGTAGATGACCGCGTCGGGCGACGGCCGGTTGACCGCGGGAATCCAGGGCACGTCGCTGTCGATGGTCAGGATCACATCGGCCTGGGCCAGCACCGGATTCTGCGCCACGCTGTGGAACTGGTAGCCGGCATGCAGCGGGTGACTGGCCGGGAAGTTGACGTGGTATGCGACCGATTCGATGACCGGGATGGCCAGCAGTTCCGCCAGTTCCACCAGCTTCGGCACCGCCGCCGGGTCCCGGCCCAGGTAGGAGGTGACGATCAGCGGATGCCGCGCCCCGGCGAGCGCGGTCGCGATCTCGGCGGTGACCTCTTCGGTGAGCGCCGCGGGCGCGACGGCGCCGAAGGTGGCCGGGTCGACGGCGTACGGCTCGACCGGTTCCTCCATCACCTCGCGCGGACCGGTCAGGTAGACCGGTCCGGCCGGCTCGCTTCGCGCGATCTGTAGCGCACGGTGCACAAGCTGCTTGACGTTACGGCCGGTACGGAGCTCGTTGTCGTACTTGACGTAGTTGCGGAGGATGCCGCGCTGATCGCGGACGTCCTGAACCCAGTGGATGAACTCGTTCCGCCCGCCGGGCAGCTCGCCCTCTTGCGTGTACGGCGCCATACCGGCGAAGATCAGCACTGGGACGCGCCCGCGCATGGCGTTGTTGACGGCACCGCCCAGGTTCTGCGTGCCCGCGTCCACGTGAACCAGGACAGCCTGCGGCTGTCCGGTCACCATCGCATAGGCATGCGCGGCCGACAGCGCGACCGTCTCGTGCGGGCAGACGATGAGCCGCGGCGTCTTGGCGTCCGCACCGGGGGTGGGGGTGGGGGAACTAGCCGCGGCTCTGGCCTGGGCCAGCGCCTCGATGATGCCCGGATGGTCACTACCGAGGTTGGCGAAGATATAGCTGACCCCGGCTTCGGCCAGGGCTTCCAGAAAGGCACTGCTGGTGGTGTGGTAACTCACCGGCCACTCCCTGGCTCAGGCTAGAAGCGCCCCGCCGTCTGCATCGACATGGCGTGCTCCACCAGCGTGACCAGCGTCGCCTTGGTGGACTCACGGTTCCGCGCGTCGCATGGGATCACCGGCACGTCCGGCGAGATGGCCAGCGCCTCGCTGACATCCCGGCTCCGGTGCGGGAACTGCCCGTGGAACCCGTTGATCCCGATCACGAACGGAAGGCCGCTAGCCTCGAAGTAGTCCACCGCGGGGAACGAGTCGGCCAGTCGCCGGGTGTCGACCAGGACCACGGCGCCGATGGCGCCCTGGATCAGGTCATCCCACATGAACCAGAACCGGTGCTGCCCGGGCGTCCCGAACATGTACAGCACCAGGTCCTTGTCCAGCGTGATCCGCCCGAAGTCCATCGCCACCGTCGTGGTCGACTTGTCCGGCACATGCGAGAGGTCGTCTACGTCCGTGCTGGCCACGGTCATGACCGCTTCGGTCGTCAGCGGCGTGATCTCGGAGACCGAACCGACGAACGTCGTCTTACCCACGCCAAACCCGCCGGCCACCACGATCTTGACCGACGTCATGGCCTGCGACGATTCGGCCACAGGACGAGCGACGCTAGATCTTACGGAGTCCACTAAGCACCCTTTCGAGCAGATGGAGGTCCGGACGGCCCTCCGCGTCATCGCGCTGGTGAATGCGGACCAGACCGTCCGCGCTCATGTCGGCGATGAGGATCCTTGCCACGCCCAATGGCAGCCGCAGTACCGCGGACACCTCCGCCACAGACCTCCAGTCCCGGCAGAACTGAAGGATCGCCTGGCACTCCGGTGCCAGGACGGAGAGATCACGCGGCTCGAGGACGGTCGCGGTCACCAGCGCCTCTATGGCGAGCTGGTACCGGGGCTGTGTCCGTCCTCCGGTGACCGTGTACGGACGGACGAGCCTCGTCGAGCCCTCTTCCTCGGCGCCGAAACCGCCGAATCCAGTCCGCACAGCACCGTCATCCCACCCGCCGGCCCGAACCGCGCCACCTGGCCAGGAGCCAGGTGAACTTGTCGGGCCCGCGAATGGTGACCGGTCGTCACCGCGCCCTTGGCCAGCCACTGAAACCTCCGGTCACCGTCGTCCGTCACCCGGAATTGCTGCTTGCATGACGCCGCGGGTGGCGGGGGTCAGTACCCGTCCGGCCCGCTCGACAAGCAAAGTCATCTCGTAGGCGACAAGCCCGAGATCACAAGTAGACGCGGCGAGCACGGCGAGGCTTGAACCGTTGCTGATCGCCATTATGACCAGCACCCCTCGCTGCATCTCGACCACCGTCTGCACGACCGCGCCGCCCTCGAATACCCGCGACGCACCCTGGGTCAGGCTGGTCAGTCCCGACGTCACCGCCGCGAGCTGATCGGCCCGCTCCTGGGGGAAACCCGCGCTGAACGCCAGCGGCAGGCCGTCCGAGGAGACCACCACCGCATGCGCTACATCCGGGACCCGCTCCACGAAGTTGGTGATCAGCCAGCTCAGGTCCTGAACAGGGCGCCCTGGCGTAGTCACGCTTCCTCCCTCGGCCGGCCGGACTCGCTATGCGCTCGTTGAGATGTCATCTCGCTCTATTGCTCCTCGATCTGGGGTGCGGCCGCGCGGCCCTCGCGCACGCCTCGCTGGAAGCTCGACATCCGGCTACGGATATCTTCCGCTGTCCGGGCCGGTGCCGCAGCCGCTGCAGGTGCCGTCCCTTCGGAATCCTGCCCGCCTGTGATTGAACCAGGAACAAGATTAGCCCTAGGTATCCGCTTCGGCAGCCCAGCTGTTGTAGTCTCCCCCGCGGCGGGCGCAGCGACCACCTGCGCCGCCCGCCAGCCTTCGTCGGCTGGCGACGTCCATGCTGTTCCAGCGGGTGCGGCGGCGGCCGCCGGCGCGCCTTGCGTGGCGCTCAGCTTCTTGCCGCTGCGCCGGAACCAGTCCGACTCGACCGAATCGAAGATCGGCAGCCGCTGATCCTGAGCCGCGGCGGGCGGGATCGTCACCGAGCCGGGATCGGTGGCGGTGCCGTTCCCGTTACCGAACGCTGGAGCAGGGGCTTCGGCCAGATCCATGGGAGCCATGAGGTCCTCGCGGTCGGCCGCGGGAATCCAGGGGGTCGGCTCCTCCCAGCCGGCCGGCGGGGTCCGGGGCTCCGCTCGGTCAGCCGCGGGGGTCCGGGGGGACGGCTCCCCCCGGTCGAAACCGAGTTCGTCGACGCTCGGGCCGTCGCCGCCGCGGATGCCGCCGATCTCGACGGACGGAGGCTGGGTGGTGCCGAACGACGGGAGTCGTGGACCGGCCTCGGCCGGCGCGGGCGCGCTCGTGCCGTTCCCGTTGCGCACCGGCAGCGGCGGCACCTGCGGGCCGGCCGGGTTCTGGGTGGGCTGGGGGCCGGTCGGGGTGAACGACGGTGAGGTGGACGGTCCTGGCGTGGAGAACCTGGGGATGCGCGCGGCGGCGGTCGCCTGCGATGCCGCGGTGCTGGCTCCCGGCGTCGGGGCGGACAGCGACGGCGCGGGGCCGTAGTCGTCGGCCTCGAACCGGCGGAGCCGGCCAAGCGGCGGGGCGACCTCCGGGGCGGCGACGGTCTCCGGCAGCCAGATCAGCGCGGTCAGGCCACCCGCCTGCGCGTGCCGCAGCCGGACCCGGACGCCGTGACGGGCGGCCAGGCGGCCCACCACGAACAGGCCCATGCGGCGGGACACGGCCACGTCGACCACCGGCGGGTTGTCGAGACGCCAGTTGGCGTGGGCCATTTCCTGGTCCGAGATCCCCACGCCGTTGTCGGTGATGTCGAGGAGCACGCCACCGCTGGACAGCGGCTGCCCGGATACGTACACCTGGGTGTCTTCCGGCGAGAACGTGGTCGCGTTCTCCACGATCTCCGCCACCAGGTGCACGACGTCGTTGACGGCCTGGCCGACGACCACGATGCCGGGCTGCACGTTGAGCACGACGCGCTCGTACTGCTCGATCTCGGAGATCGCCGCACGGAGCACGTCCACCAGCGGAACCGGCTGGCTCCACCGGCGCGCGACCTCGTGACCGGCCAGGACCAGCAGGTTCTCGGAGTTGCGGCGCATACGGGTGGCCAGGTGGTCGAGCCGGAACAGGCTGGACAGACGGCCGGGGTCCTGCTCGCTCTGCTCCAGCGAGTCGATCAGCGAGAGCTGCCGCTCGATCAGCGACTGGCTGCGGCGGGACAGGTTGATGAACATCGCGTTCAGGTTGCCGCGCAGCATGGCTTCGTCCGCGGCCAGTCGCACCGCCTCGCGGTGGACCTGGTCGAACGCCCGCGCGACCTCGCCGATCTCGTCGGTGGAGCTGACCCCGATCGGCTCGATCTCGACGCCCTCGTCCGTGCCCTCGCTCTGGCTGAGGCGGCGCACCATGTCCGGCAGGCGGTGACCGGCGACGTCGAGCGCGTCACTGCGCAGCTTGCGCAGCGGCCGGGTGAGCGAGCGCGCGACCAGGGTGGAGATCAGCAGCACCAGGAGCAGCAGGACCAGGGTGATGACGCTGGCCAGCAGCAGGTTGCTTTCCGCGTTGGACTTCAGCGTGTTGGCCCGGCTGGTGATCTGCGACACCAGGCTGCTGCTGCCGAGGCCGCCGATCACCTGGCGGTTTCCCTTGATCCGCGCGGACATGCTGTTGTACCACGTCGGCGCGGTCAGGTTGCTGTTATGCGCGGTCAGCGGCGTGCCCGGGGAGTTCTGCGCGATCGAGATCGCGAGCTGCTCTTCCTGGGCGGCCTGGTCCACCGCGGTACCGGCTACCGTGTTCTCCCACAGGCCGTTCTCGGTCTCGTTGGTGAACGCCTTGAAGTCCGCGAGTTCGGCGGCTTCCTGGGTTTGCGCGGCGGACAGGCTGGCCAGGTCGGCGGGGGCGAGCTCGGGGGGGACGGAGTTCAGCGCGGCGAACAGGATCGCCCGCTGTACCGACATCTGGTTCTCGGCGCGGAGCAGGGCGGCCAGCGTGGTGACGTTGCCCTGGAGGTCCGCGTCGTTGGCGCCGTTACCGACCGCGCCGCTGAACGTGTTGGCGACGTCGATGACGTTGGTGGTGTAGACCCGGACGACCTGGTCCCACGGCAGCGAGGAGCTGGACGCGACCTGGCGGATGTTCTGCAGGTCGTTGAGGGCGGCCAGCAGCGCCTCGAGGTCCTGCACCGTGCCGGCCTGGAAGCCGGTGCCCGCGGGGTTGGCGCACGGGGACGGGCAGACACCCTGTGCGTCCGCCTTCACCACGGTGGCCGAGGCGTCCGTGCTCTGCCAGGCCTGGTGCACGGGGGTGGGGTCGGTCCGCTGCGACCCGATGGAACCCGATGCGACGTAGCCCGCGGTCACGTCGCGCTCGTCTTCCAGGTTCTGGGTGAGCCGCACGACCGCGGCGTTCAGGTTGACCAGCGTCTGTACCCGGCCGAAGGCCTGGTAGCTGCTGGCGCTGTTGCTGATCTGGACCGCGCCGAGGACGGCGGCGGCGATGGTGGGGATCGCGATGACCGCGGCCAGACGCCAGCGCACCCGCCAGTTACTCGGCGCGAAACGCGACTGGCTTCGTTTGGTGTTGCGGTCGACCGGGCGGGTTGTCACCGGGGTGGCGGTGGCGAGCCCATCCGGACCCGGTATCTGACTCTGACTGCCCGCGCCGAGGGCGTCGCTCGCGAGGGCTGCCTGAGGCCCGGTCCCGCGTCTGGCTATAGCCGATGGGGACGCAGAGTTACCGTCTCCAGCCGTTTCGCCGAGACTGGTCACCGATCGTCTACGCACTGCGCTCGCACCTCGTCAACAGGGCGGCCGAGGCCACACCTCTCGTTCTCGTTACAAAACGGGTAAGGACATATAATCACCTTCGGTAGGCATCGCACTGGCCATTCGCCAGTAAACGGGTGGATCTTAGCGAACTTTGTTGCCGGTGCGGTTGCTCTCAGCCGCGCTCAGAGATCGTCTTGGTCAGTACCTTGGCTGCTCAATGCCCGTAAATTACTCACCGTGGCGATCTTCCTACTTTACGCACACAGCGTGAATCAGGTCACACTTGCCAACCCGGAGTTCTATACAGGGTGTAACCAAGTTCGGGCGCTTCCTCTTATATACGTATATGTCGGTTGAAGCCTGAAATATATATCCTTGTGAGTACCTAACGCATCGTGTTGTTTCGTTCAGCGCCCCCGCCTCGCTTTCGCCCACCCAGCAACCGCTCCCCCGCCCCTCGGGTTCCCGCCCGCGGCCCGGACCCCGGCCCCTCGCCCCCGTATGCAGGCTCCGGATTCCGGCGATCAGGGGCCTCGCCACCGCCAGCGCCCGGTGTTCGCGATGCGGCGATGAGCGCAGAAAAGGTAAGTACAGAACAGCTTCCTGAATCTTATTCGACATGTCACGCGCTCTGACCCGCTTGTCACGCACTATGACGATTCCGCGCCCTGATATGTGGCCTTTGCGCAACGTTACCGCATGACATGAGGGTCAGGAAGGGTGACAAGTGGAGCGGCGCGACCGGGACGACCGGGTTGCTTGAGAACTCGATTCTGACGGCACCGATGGTGCCATCGGCACGCTCGAATCGGACAAATTGCCTTGGAGGGCGGCACCGATGGCCCCATCGGGTGTGCTCGCGGGGGCCAGGGGTGGAGGTTGGGGCGCCAGAACGCCCGGGCCGTAAGGAGTACGGTGCGCCAACCATCCCCAACTGAGGGGTACGTCGGCCAACCATCCCCCACGCCTCCCTCCGGGGAAACCATCCTCCGGACCATGGAAGAGTAGATTGCGCCAATCACTTCCTTCCGCTGGCAAATACCCCCGCCGACCCGCCCGACCCAGTGGCCCATGACCCGCCGACGACCGCTAGAAGGGAATTCCCTTGTCCGCGGACCCAGCCTCTCGCCACCCATCGTCATCACCTCTATCACCTGAGTCACATCAGGCACTCCTGTCGCAGCGATCGCTTACGTCCCGGATGTCCCGGGCGTCCGGGCGGCGGCGTGGCACGGCGGTCGTGCGGGGCGTCATCGGGATCGCCGCGTTCATTGCCCTGGCGCAGATCGTCGGCGAGACCGGGATCATCAAGCAGAACGTGCTCCCGCTGGTCTCCACGATGCTGGCCCAAGCGGCCAGGCTGGCCGGGAACGGACGGTTCCTGGCCGACATCGGGGCCACGCTCGAGGCGTGGGCGGCCGGCCTGGCGATCACCGTGATCATCGCCGTGCCGGCTGGCCTGCTGCTGGGCAGCGTGCCCGTGGTGCGGGTCGCCACCCGCGCCGTGGTCGAGTTCCTCCGGCCGATCCCGTCGGTCGCCTTCATCCTGCTGGTCAACCTGCTCATCGGGCCGGGCCTGCGGATGACCCTCACGGTGATCGTCTACGGCAGCTTGTGGCCGATCCTGTACAACACGATGGCCGGCCTGGACGACGTCGATCCGGTAGCCAAGGAGACCCTCCGGGCGTTCGGCTTCGGGCGGCTGGCCATCATCCGGTTCGTGTCGCTGCGGAGCGCGGCGCCGCACATCGCGACCGGCATCAGGATCGCCTCCGCGGTCTCGCTGATCCTCGCCATCGCCACCGGCTATCAGACGGGCCGCATCAACGGGCCGGGCATCGGCGCGTTCATCGCCGACGCCAACTCCGGCGCGGGGAACACCCCGCTGGTTCTCGGCGCCGTGGTCTGGACGGGCCTGCTCGGCGTGGTACTGAACATGCTGCTGGTCACGGCGGAACGTCTGCTGTTGCCATGGCACAAGGCGAGCCTCATGGAGACGTCATGAGCGAGCGGAAGCGAGCGCCACGGCGGTTGCCGTCCCGCAGGGGCGGCGATTCCCGCCGTGGCTCCAAGCCGGCCGAGCGCAGCGAGGCCTTGGCGCGGAGGAAAACACAGCGAGCTGCCGCGGCGGCCCCGCCCCTCGGGGGTGGTGGCCGCCGTGGCCCCAAGCCGGCCGCGCGCCAGCGTGGCCTTGGCGCGAAGGATACATGGCGCGGAGGGAAACACAGCTGGCTGTCGCGGTGGGTGGTGCTGGCCTGCGGCGTCGCGCTGTGGCAGCTATGGGCCGGGCACCGGCACAGCGCATTCTTCCCTCCGCCGTCGACGATCTGGTCGGCGATGCACCAGAAGTGGTTCAATGGCCCGGCCGGCCACCTGTTCCTGAACAGCAACGCCACCGGGAATATCCTGCCCAGCCTGGGCCGCATCGGGCTCGGGCTGGCCATAGTCGTCGCGATCGGCGTCCCGCTCGGCATAGCCATCGGACGTTCCCGCGTCCTGATGGACTACCTCGATCCGCTGCTGCAGTTCTTCCGTTCGATTCCGGTGGTGACGGCGGCGCCGGTGTTCATCGCGCTGTTCAAGATCGGCACTCAGATGGAAGTGGCGACGATCGTGGCCGGTACGATCTGGCCGCTGCTGCTGAACACGATCGACGGCGCGCGGTCGGTCGACCCGGTTCAGGTGGAGACCGCGCGGGCGTTCCGGTACACGGCGTGGGTACGGCTGCGCTGGCTGATCTTCCCCTCGACGCTGCCGAGTATCTTCACCGGCCTGCGACTGGCGCTGTCGCTGTCGCTTATCCTGATGGTCTTCTCCGAACTGGTCGGCTCTTCCAACGGAATCGGCTACGAGATGGATCAGGCCAACAGCGCGTTCAACCTCCCTGACCTGTGGTCGGCCCTCGTGCTGCTCGGCATCCTCGGGTACCTGATGAACGCGATCCTTTACCTGGCCGAACGTTACGTCCTCGCCTGGCACCGCGCGAGCCATGGCTAATCATTCATAATGATTCCGTGCTTGACGTTACCGAGCTGAGCCGGGCGTACGGACAAGGGCCGGCCGCCCATCTGGCCATCGCGGATGTGACGTTCTCGGTGGAGCGCGGTGAGCTGCTGACGATCGTGGGACCTTCTGGATGCGGGAAGTCGACGCTTCTGCGATGTATCGGCGGCCTGCTCGCCCCGACCAGCGGCGGCGTCGTGCTCAACGGCGCGCCCGTCACCCGGGTGCCGGACCGGCTCGCGGTGGTGCTGCAGGACTACAGCAGATCGCTGTACCCGTGGCTCTCGGTCGCGGACAACGTTGCCCTGCCGCTGCGCCGGACGGTGAAGGGCCGGACGGCGCGCCGCGCCGCCGCGGTGGCCGCGCTGGAGACCGTGGGGCTGGCCGACGCCGCGCGGCGGCATCCGTGGCAGCTCTCCGGCGGAATGCAGCAGCGGGTGGCGATCGCCCGCGCGCTGGCCTGCGACCCCGTACTGCTGCTCATGGACGAGCCGTTCGGCTCGGTCGACGCGCAGACCAGGGAAGATCTGGAGGATCTCGTCCTGGCGGTCCGGGCCGAGCGCGGCATCACGATCCTGCTGGTTACCCATGACATCGACGAAAGCGTCTACGTCGGCGACCGGGTGGTCGTGCTGACTGGGGGGCCTGGCCGGATCCGGGCCATCTTGCGGGTCAGCCTCCCGGCACCCCGGGACCAGATCGCCACCAGGGAACTACCGGAGTTCGTCCACCTGCGCGCCGAGGTGAGCCGCCTGGTCCGGTCCGGCTCACAAGCCCAGGCCCAGCTGGCGGGCGATTAGCATGCGCTGGACTTCGGAGGTGCCCTCGCCGATCTCCAGGATCTTGGCGTCGCGGTAGAAGCGGCCGACCGGGGTCTCATTCATGAACCCATAGCCGCCGAACACCTGGGTGGCCGCCCGCGCGTTGTCCATCGCGGCGTCGGAGGCGGTCAGCTTGGCGATCGCGGCCTCCTTCTTGATCGAAACGTCGGCCAGCAGCATCGCGGCGGCGTGATACCAGGCCAGACGGGCCAGGTGAGCCCGGCGCTCCATGTCGGCGATGGCGAACTGGATGGCCTGATGCTGCTCCAGGCGGCGGCCGAACGCCTCACGCTGCTTCGCGTACCGCAGGCACTCGTCCACGCACCCCTGAGCCAGGCCGGTGGCCAGCGCGGCGATGGCCACCCGCCCCTCGTCCAGGATCTGGAGGAACTGCGCGTAGCCGCGGCCGCGCTCCCCCACCAGGTTCCCGGCCGGCACCCGGCACCCGGTGAAGGACAGTTCCCGCGTGTCGGAGGCGCACCACCCGACCTTCGAATACTCGGGTCCCAGAGAGAATCCCGGAGTGCCGTTCGGAACAATGATTGAAGATATTTCTTTGCGGCCTTCAGCGTCACGGCCGGTAATGGCCAGTACGGTGACTAGCGAAGTAATCGAGGTACCGGAATTGGTGATGAAGGCCTTGGAGCCGTCGATAACCCATTGCCCATCGTCAAGGCTGGCGGTGGTCCGCATTCCGCCCGGGATGTCAGAGCCGCCGCCCGGCTCGGTCAGGCCGAAGGCGGCCAGTCGCTCCCCCGCGCACAGCTCAGGCAGCCAGCGACGACGCTGGTCCTCGGTGCCGAACCGGAAGATGGGCATGGCGCCGAGGGAGACACCGGCTTCCAGCGTGATGGCGACCGACGAATCGACGCGGGCCAATTCTTCCAGCGCCAGGCACAGCGCGAAATAGTCGCCGCCCATGCCGCCGTATTCCTCTGGGAACGGCAGACCGAAAAGGCCGAGCTTGCCCATTTTGGCGATGACCTCGTAGGGGAACTCGCCGCGTTCGTAATAGCCGCCGATTACTGGCGCGACGACCTCGCGGGCGAACTGCGCCACCGAGTCGCGAAGGTCTTGCTGCTCCGGCGCGAGCTGGTAACTGATCATGGGGACAGCTTCGCACGTGACGGCCCACGGCGGTAATCTAGCGTTCCGAGCCAATGGGCCCGAGCCCGTGAACAGAGAGCGAGGACATGGCCAGCCTGACCTGCCCGGATTGTGGCGTCAAGGTCCAGCCCGAGGACCTGATCTGTTTCCGGTGCGGCGCGAACCTGCCGCATGCCGCGGAAGCAGACGATGACGTGCCGACGCCCACCGTCTCGCAGAAGTTCATCGACGCTGACCTGGAACGCCAACGACGCGGCATTGCGACCGTCGTGCTGCGGATCTCGTTTCCGACCGGCAACGTCGACATCCCGGCGGGCACCTCGGTGCTGCTGGGACGCGACCCGGCCGAGTCGCTGGTGGCCGCGGCCTTCGCCCGGTTTGACAACGTATCCCGGCGGCACGCGACGGTCCAGGTCGATGACTGGGGACACGCCACGATCAGGGACGAGAACTCCACGAACGGCACCTATGTCAACGACGACCGCGTACTGCCCGGTACCGACGTCCGCTTGGTGGACGGCGACCGTGTCCGGCTGGCGGCCGACGTGACCGGCAGCGTGTCGCTCCAGGGCGACCCCGATCCGGCGAGCCTCAGCCGCAACGGGACACGCTGACCCCCCACCTGAACCACCCCTGAACGAGAGGCGGCTGCCTGGTTACGTAGGATCGTTACTGGAGTTATCAGGGCGATTCGGGGGCTACTGGGCATGCCGCATTTCATGCTCTCCTGGCAGGACGCGGCGGCTATCGGCGTCTGCCTCGCGCTGGCCGGGCTGATGTTGCGCCCCATGCGCGTGGCGGCTCCGCTGGTCGAGGCGGCGGTGCTGTTCGGCCTGTACGCGCTGTGGCAGTTCGCCGGGTCGTTCGCCGTGATGAGCTCGGCGGGCGGTCCGGCCCGCGGGCGGTGGATCTGGCACGTCGAGCGCCTGCTGCACCTGCCGAGCGAGACCGCCGTGCAGCACGTCTTCCTGCCCTCTCCGGCGCTCATCCAGACGCTCAACCTGTACTACGACGTCCTGCACTTCCCGGTGCTGATCTCATGCCTGATCTGGGTGTACTGGCGGCACCGGCCGGACTACCCGAGGATCCGGACAGTCCTGGTGCTGTTCACCGCGGCGAGCCTGCTCGTCCAGCTGATCCCGGTCGCGCCGCCGCGGCTGCTACTCCAGACCGGGATGGTCGACACCGCGTTCCACTACGGCCAGTCGGTGTACACCTTTGACAACGGAGCGCTCGAAGCGGACCAGTACTCGGCGATGCCATCGGTCCATGTGGGCTGGGCCATCGTGGTGGCCATCGCCGTCATCTCGGTGTCCCGGTCGCGGTGGCGATGGCTGGCCGTGCTCTACCCCGCGATGACCACGCTGGCCGTGGTCGTGACCGCCAATCACTTCTGGCTCGACGGGATCGTCGCCGGGTTCCTGGTCGTGCTGGCCGTGCTGGCCGATCTGGCCTGGCGTAGACGGCTGCGGCCTGCGATTTCGGCACTGGCCGGGGGTAACCGTCCGTGCAATCATGATCAGCATGGCAATGATGGGCGGGAATCACGAGACCGGATCGGCACCGGGGCTGCGACGCGACGCGATCGGGCTGCGTGAGGTTCTCTTCCAGAGCATCACCGAAATGGCGCCGGGCGCCGCGATCGCCGCGTCGATCCCGGCGGGCATCGCGTACGCGGGCGGGTCGCTGCCGCTGGCGGTGGTGTTCGCGCTGGTCGCGTCCCTGCTGGCAGCGTCGTGCGTGGGGGTGCTGGCGCGGCGGATGCCGGCCGCGGGATCGCTGGCTACCTATGCCGCGCGGGGCCTGCACCCTTCGATTGGGTTCCTCACCGCGTGGGCGTATGTGCTTACCGGGATACTGGTGCCACCGCTCGTGCTGCTCCAGCTGGGCTTCACCACGGCCACAACCATAAACAGCGAGTTCTCCGGCTACCCGGCGAACCTGTGGTGGCCGTGGTCGCTGGCGGGTGCGGTGATCGTGCTGGCGGCCGGGTACTTCGGGGTCCGCACCTCCGCCCGGCTGGGCACCGTTCTCGGCGTCTTCGAGATCGCCGTGTTCGTGGTGCTCGCGGTGTTCCTCATCGTGCACGCGGGCGGTCATAACACGGCGTCGGTGTTCGGCACCGGGTACACGCCGAAGGCGTACCGCGGGATATCGGGGGTGATCGCGGGTTCGGTGTACACGATGCTCGCGTTCGCGGGATTCGAGGGCGCCGCGCCGCTGGCCGAGGAGGCGCGGAATCCCGGGCGGACCGTGCAGCGAGCCGTGGTGCTGTCCGCGGTCAGCATCGGCGTGCTGTACGTGTTCACCACCTATGCGGTGGACGTCGCGTTCGGGCCGGGCAAGTTCATCAACTTCGGCAGCGCGGGCGCGGCGTCCTGGGTCGGGATTGCGCGGTCGCTGTACGGCCTGTTCTGGTTCTTCGTGTTCCTGGCCATCGTGAACTCAACGATCGCGAACGCCAACGCGGGCACGAACATCGCATCGCGTATCGGGTTCGCGATGGGGCGGATCCGGGCATTCCCGCACCTCCTATCCGTCGTGCATGCCCGGTACCGGTCCCCGTGGGTGGCGGTCGCCACGACGTTCGTGCTCACCGTGGCGGTCACACTCGGGCTCGGCCTCGCCTATAACCCGATCACCGCGTTCGCGATGGTCGGCGCCGGCATCGTGATCTTGCAGGTGGCGGTGTACATCGTGGCGTGCGCGGCGTGTATCGGGTTCTTCGGCGCAAAGGGGCGGCGGAATGGCCAGCATTTCAATCCGGTGCTGCACCTGATCATCCCGGTCCTGGCCATCGCCGTGCTGGTGCCGGTATGGCTGACCGCGGCGGGGATCAGGGCGTTCTCGTTCGTCGCGCCGCTCACCGCGCCGTCGTCGTACATGGGCCCGGGTGTGGCCGGCTGGATGGTCGCGGGCCTGATCTACCTGCTGTACTTGTACCGCAAGCACCCGCAACGGGTGACCGAAGTCGGACTGGTGCACCTCGATGAGGAGCCCATAGCAGCGGCGGTACCGTAAGCGAGCATAAGCGAGCTGCCGCGGCGGTTGCCGTGGAGGATGCGAGCGGAAGCGAGCGCCGCGGCGGTTGCCGTCCCAACGGGGCGGCAATTCCCGCCGTGGCCCCAAGCCGGCCGCGCGCCAGCGTGGCCTTGGCGCGGAGGGAAATAAGGCGCGGAGGGAAACATTGAGCGATCTTGAGGTGATCTCGTTCCGGCCGTCGGCGGAGCAGTACGCATGGACGTTCGGCGGGGCGGCGCCGGTGATGCGGATACGGCCGCCGGCGGTGCTGGAGTTGTTCACCGAGGACTGTTTCGCCGGGCGGGTCCGCTCACCGGAGGACCTCGTGTCGCAGGTGTGCGAGTTCCCGTTCCTCAACCCGCAGACCGGGCCGTTCTATATCGAAGGGGCATCGCCGGGAGACACGGTCGCGGTGCATTTCGTGTCGATCACCCCGGCCCGGCCGTGGGCCGCGTCGACCACCGTGCCGTTGTTCGGCGCGCTCACCGGGACGCATCTGACCGCGCTGCTCAACGATCCGCTGCCCGAGGTCGTCTGGATGTGGGAGCTGGATCCGGCGGCACGGCTGTGCCGGTTCACCGCGCGATCGGTGCCGGACTTCACCGTCGACCTGCCGATGGAGCCCATGCACGGCACGGTCGGGGTGGCGCCCGCCAACCTGGAGGTGCGCAGCGCGCTGGTGCCCGACAGTTTCGGCGGGAACATGGACACGCCCGAGATGCGTGCCGGGGTCACCTGTTACCTGGGCGTCAACGTGGAGGGCGCGCTGCTGTCCCTCGGCGACGGGCACGCCCGCCAGGGCGAAGGCGAAACGTGCGGCGTCGCGGTGGAATGCGCGATGAACACGGTGATGATCGTTGATCTCGTGAAGGGCGTGCCGTGCCCGTGGCCACGCCTGGAGTCCGATACGCACATCATGTCCGCGGGTTCGGCGCGTCCGCTGGAGGACGCGTTCCGGATCGCGGCGCATGACATGGTTGGCTGGGTTTCGTCGCTGACCGGGCTGGACGCGCTGGATTCCTACCAGCTCGTCACCCAGGCGATCGAGGCGCCGCTGGCCAACGTGTGCGACACGAATTACACCTCCCTGGTCAAGCTCCCCAAGCGATACCTCGGCGGCTCGACTCCGGCGATGGACAGCGCGCACTCGCGCCTACGCGACCTGGCCACCCAGCTCTAGGGCGCGTGCGCGTTCCGGTCCCAGTCGAGGAACTGACCGCGTGTGATACCACCGTACGTTCGTTATAAAAGGCGATACTGACGGAGTGCCGCAGATTATCCTCGCGTCCGCCTCACCGGCCCGGCTGAAGCTGCTGCGCGCGGCGGGGCTGGATCCGCAGGTCGTTGTCAGCGGCGTCGACGAGACGGCGTTCAGCGCCGGGTCACCCGCCGAACTCGCCGGGCTGCTCGCCGAGGCGAAGGCGGCCGCGGTGGCCGCGGGCCTGGGTCATGGGCTCGTGATCGGCTGCGACTCCCTGCTCGACCTCGATGGACGCCCGCAGGGCAAGCCCGCTTCGCCGGCCGATGCTGTCGCGCTGTGGCGGAACCTGGCCGGCCGGACCGGGACCCTGGTCACCGGGCACTGCGTGATCGACGCGGCGAGCGGCCGCCGGGCCGCCGCCGTCGCGGCCACGCTTGTGCGGTTCGGCACGCCGTCGGCGGCCGAGATCGACGCGTACGTCACCTCCGGCGAACCGCTGGCCGTGGCCGGTGGTTTCACGCTTGATGGCCGCGGCGGCTGGTTCGTGGAGGGGATCGACGGCGATCACGGCAACGTTGTCGGCATCTCGCTCCCCCTGCTCCGCCGACTGTTCGCCGAGTTGGGCCGCAAGGTCACGGATCTGTGGAAATGAGCGCCGTGGGAATGAGCGGAGAACGTCCGCCGGTTTGAGGTCATGTAACCCGGCGAACCCGCGACCCGGCTCCGGGCTAGGCTGGAGGCTGCCATGGAACCCGAACCGACCGTGCTGGACAGCCTCCGCAAAGCCGTCGAATCCATGCCGGACGACGTGCCCCTTCGGCTGCACCTGGCCAGGCTGCTGCTTCAGGGCGGCCAGCGCGATGAGGCGATCCGGCACCTGGGCGCCATCCTGCAGCGCGACCCGGGCAACTCGGACGCGCTGGCTCTGCTCCGCGACCCGGCGCCGGCCGCGAATCCCGAAATTTCCAGCGAACGGGCGGTGGTTTCTCCCCCCGCACCGCAATACGACTGGTCCCAGGCCGAAGACGAGTTGCGCGACGTGCTGCCGGCGATGTTCGTCGGTGAGTCGGAGACGGGCTCGGCGGCCATCGAGGAGGCGGACGCGTACGATGCCGAGCACGCCGGGCTGACGCTGGCCGATGTGGCCGGGATGACCGAGGTCAAGCAGCGCCTGGAGGCGGCGTTCCTGGCCCCGATGCGGAACCCCGAACTGCGGCGGTTGTACGGCAAGTCGTTGCGTGGCGGGCTGCTGCTGTACGGGCCGCCCGGCTGCGGCAAGACGTTCATCGCCCGCGCGGTGGCGGGCGAGCTGGGCGCGAAGTTCATCGCGGTCTCGTTCGCCGACATCATCGACATGTTCGTCGGGCAGAGCGAACGCAACATCCACGAGCTGTTCGAGATCGCGCGGCGTAACGCTCCGTGCGTGCTGTTCCTCGATGAGGTCGACGCGATCGGGCAGAAGCGCTCCCAGTTGCGGCACACCCCGATGCGCAGCGCCGTCAACCAGCTGCTGCTGGAACTGGACGACGTGGCCGGCCACAACGAGGGCGTGTTCCTGCTGGCCGCGACCAACCACCCGTGGGACGTGGACAGCGCGTTGCGACGGCCGGGCCGGTTCGACCGGACGCTGCTGGTGCTGCCGCCCGATCTCGACGCGCGAGCGGGAGTGTTCCGGTATCACCTGCGGGAACGGCCGGTGGCCGGGATCGATCTGAAGAAGCTCGCGTCGCTGACCGACGGGTATTCCGGCGCGGACATCGCGCATATCTGCGAGACCGCGGCCGAGCGCGCGCTGATGGACTCGGTCCGGCTCGGCGAGCCGCGCATGATCGGCAACCCGGACCTGGAAGCGGCGATCGCGGAGGTTAAGCCCTCTCTTGGCGCGTGGTTCGACACGGCGCGGAACGTGGCGCTGTTCGCCAACGAAGGCGGCGCCTACGACGACCTGGCCGCTTACCTCCGCAAGCGCAAGCTCCTGTGACCAGCGAGCCCCCCACATGATCGAGGTGCGGCAGGAACTGGCGCGGGCCTCGGCGATGCTCGACGTGCGGCGGTTCGACGAGGCGACTCAGCTGCTGGCCCGGATCGTGGCCGCCGAACCGGAGAGCAGCCGCGCGTGGTGCCTCATGGCCCGCGCGCATCTGGGTGCGGACCGGTATACCGACGCGATCGCCGCCGCGAACCGCGCCGTGTCCCTCGATCCCGCCGACGAATGGCCGCACCGGCTGGCCAGCAACGCGCTGGTGCACCTGGGTAACTACCCCGACGCGCTGCGGGCGGCGGATCAGGCCTGCCGGCTGGCGCCCGGATTCTGGCAGACCCATGTGTGCGTGGCGCAGGCCGCGCTCGCGGCGCACCGTCTGGACATCGCCAACGCCGCCGCGGGCCGGGCCCGCGCCTTGGCTCCGAACGAGCCTGACGTTCATTTCCTGTCCGGAAAGGTCAGCCTGTCGGACGGAGAGCTGGCATCGGCCAGGGAGCATCAGGAGCGGGCGCTGGCACTGGACCCGGCGCACAGCGGCGCGATGAACGAACTGGGCCGCATCAGGCTCCGGCGGCATGACACCGCGGGCGCGATCCGGCACTTTATCAGCGCGGCCCGCGCCGCGCCGGACGAGCACATCTACAGCCGCAACATCGACGTCGTGATCCTGCGCACCGTGTCGCGGACCATCTACGCGTTCACGCTGATCGCGCTGATCCTGATCTGGGTGCCAGCTGTCACGCACGTGGCCCGCTTCCCGTTCGTCATCGCGCTCGGCGTGCTGGGGGTGGCGACCGCACTGGCCTTCGGCTGGCTGGTGTTCCGGCTGCCGCCGGAGGCGCGGCTGCTGGTACGCCGGACGTTGCGGACACCGCGGGTCGCGCTGGCCCTGGCGCTCGCCGTGGGCGGCGTCGGTATCGCGTTCGCCATCGTGGCGCTTACCCCCGCGCCCGAGGTCGCGCAGATACTGCCGGTGGCCGTGGCGATCACCGTGGCCGCCCGCCTCACCGCCTTCGCCGCGCTCCGCTCGGCCGCCCGCAAGCCCTAGCGCTTTGACGCGAGCTTGTGGCGCGGGGCGGGGCGGGGCGGGTGGGGGCTGCGATTTGCCGGGTGTGACCGTTATGTGACGGCGGCTTGCGGTGGGCGGCGCGGGCGCGCTGCTGCGATTTGCCGGGATATGGCCGTTATGCGACGGCGGCTGCGGTGCGCGGCGTGGAAGAAAAGAGCTTCGCGGAAGGTAGGGCGCCGGTTTCCGGCGCCTTTTGTTCCGGACGACTCTTTTCTTCCGCGAGATGACCGGATTCTTCTGCGGGAGGCCGGATTCTTCCGCGAGATGACCGGCCCATGTGCCTGCTATGTGGCGATAGGCGTAGTTCACCAGGCGGCCAGCGCATTCTAGCAAAGGCGATATGCCCGGCATTTCCGACATGTCGTAAAAGGTGCGTCATTCTGGAATGCTGACATACGGAACCGTTTATTTCGGTATAGCAAGAAATTTCCTGCGCTGTATTGAGATGAACGTTTTACGTCAGCCCCGGTTCGATGGCTGCCCAGAAATCACACTGATGCTCGGCGGGGAAAACCGTTGTCGACACGGTGTTGCCGGTGGGATGGAAGCCGATCACCGGGTGGGTGGCGGCGGTGACCTTGGGCCAGGCCACCTGGCCCGGCACGTCGGGGTTGGCCGTGCGGGCGAAGGCGCCCCAGTACCGGTCCATCTGCTCACCGAGCCAGAGTTCAGCGGGAGTCAGCGGGCGCTCGACGAGCGTGAAGTTCCACAGGTAGGCCAGCTCAGCGGCGTGGGCGTTGGACATGTCGATACCCGGTGGCTGGGACGCGAACCCGGTGGGCGAGGTCGGGTCGTCGAACTCCTCCTCCCAGGCCGGCACCTGCGAGCCGAAGTCGCTGGCGGACCAGTAGCTGGGGCACGCGAACAGGGAGTCGGTGAACACCGCCGCCCGCGCGTAGAAGGGCGACGGGTAGCTGCTCACCGGATAGTGCGCCAGCACCGCGGCGGCGTTGGATCCGTATTGCGCATCGACGGCGGCCGTGTACTGCGCCGCGGTCAGGCCGGCCTGGGCGGTGAAGAACAGTTTGCCTTCGCTGCGCACGGTGCCGATGATCACCGGCACCTTGTTCCATTGACCGGCCGCGATGGCCTGCGCCGGCGGGAGCGGCAGGGCTGGAGTGCCATACGCCGGAGCGTTGATGACGTCCTGCTGCGCCGCCGCGACCAGGTTCGGGGTCCACGCGTTGCGCAGGCACGCCACGACAGCCGCGGCCGGAGGCCCAGGCCGATTCAGCGCCGCGGGCCGGCCGCACCCGGCTGCGCCGGCGAACTCCGCTCCCAGCGCTTGCGCCGCGGACAACGAAGTCGGGGCGATGATCGCACACGGCCCGCTTTCCAGGATGGCGCGCTGGAACAGCCCCGCGGCCAGCGGCGAGGCCAGTATGTCGCACACCGATCCCGACCCGGCCGACTGCCCGTCAATGGTGATGCCGTGCGCGTTACCGCCGAACGCGGCGATGTTGGACCGCACCCACTTGAGCGCGGCGATCTGGTCGAGCAGGCCATAGTCTCCCGAGCCGCCCCCGAACTGGGACAGCGCGAGGTAACCGTACGCGCCGAGCCTGTAGTTGATGGACACGAAGATGGAGTTGGTCAGCGAGGTGAACCGCTGGCCGCCGTAGGCCACGCCGGTGCCCTCGGTGAAGTTGCCGCCGTGTATCCAGAACACCACCGGGAGGTTGTCGCCGGGCCGGGCGGCGGCCGGCGTGTAGATGTCCAGGTACAGGCAGTCCTCGCTGGTGGCCTGGTCGTTCCGCACCCCCATGGGCTGGAACTGGATGCAGGCCGATCCCTGCGCCGTCGCGGACCGGACCCCGCTCCACGGCCGCGGCGGCCGCGGCGGCGCGAACCGCAGGTCACGCACCGGCGGCGCCGCGTAGGGCACGCCGAAGAACTCGCGGACGCCTTGCGACACTGTCCCCCTCAGCGACCCGTCACTGACGTGGGCCACCAGCTCGGGCGGGCCAGGCGTGGCCCTCGCCGCGGACCCGGGCGACGTGCAGCCGGCCAGCCCCAGCACTCCCACGCCGACCACCGCGCCAAGAACGCCGGTCATCCGGCGCCAATTACCGGGCACCGATAATCCTTTCCCGCGGTCCGCATCGGGGCATTGTTGTGTGGTGACGCTGAACCCTCCCGCCCAGTATGCCGATGACCGGAACCTGCGTGCTCGCCAGCGGTTCTGGCAGCATCAGGACCCGTATTTCGACATCGTCGGATGGGTCATGGACCTGGCTCGGCTGTAGCTCACCCGGCGCTGCTCAACGCCGATATCACTGCGCTGCCGCTGCGCGAGGGCGCTGTCGATGTCGCGCTGGCCATTCACATGCTGTATCACGTACCCAACCGGAGGCAGCCATCGGGGAACTGCGGCGGGTCGTGGCAGCGGGCGGCACCTGCATCGCGGTCACCAACGGCGGCCGGCACACCCGCTCGCTGCGCGCCCTCGTTGAGCGCGCTGTCCGCCAGGAAACGCCCGGATGGCAGATGTGCCCTGCCACCCACGCGTTCACCGCCGAGAACGCGGCAGCGCAGCTCGCCACCGCCTTCGAGTCAGTCACGTGCCTGCGTCCCGCCAGCAATCCGCCAGTAGTCATCCGCGACGCGGCGGTGGCCGCGGGCTACCTCGCCAGCCTGGCGAGCCACCACCAGGGCGATAGCTCTCGCCCCTGGGACGAAGTCGTCGAAGACGTGCGCCGGCAAGTCCAGGCGGTCATCGACGACAAGGGAGCCTTCATCACCACCGGCGACCTCGCTGCCTTCATATGCCGCTAATACGCCTCAAGGAAGCTGAGCCGGCTACGGAATCTGCTTCACTATGTGAATGCATCCGAACGACAGGTCACGGCTGGCTTTCAAGCTACGCTACGCCGTCCGTCATCCTGGCCGCATCGTGCCACACGCCCGCCGCCTGGCGCGGGACGCCATTCTCCGGCTCAAGACCCGCGACCACGTGAGCTACTACCGCGCGGTGATGAAGTCCGACGCGGCGCGCAGCGACGAGGCCGCGGTGGGCGGCCGGACGCACGCCGAGTGGCTCAGCGTCGGCCAGCTCCAGTTCGACTACCTGATCAGTCACGGCCTGAAACCCGGGATGCGGATGCTGGACATCGGTTGCGGCAACCTGCGGGCGGGCCGGCTGTTCATCGCCCACCTCGATCCCGGTGACTACTACGGGCTCGACATCTCGCCGGACATCCTGATCGCCGCTCAGCGCACCCTCACCAAGGAGGGCCTGCAAGAAAAGCTGCCGCACCTGACGCTGGTAAATGACCTGAAGCTGGACTTCCTGCCCTCGGCGTACTTCGACGTGGTGCACGCGCACAGCGTCTTCTCGCACTCCCCCATCGAGGTGATCGAGGAATGCCTCGCTCACGTGGGCCGGGTGATGAAGCCGGACGGTTTCTTCGACTTCACCTTCGACCGGACCGAGGGCGCCGAGCACCACGTGCTGCGGGAGGACTTTTACTACCGCACCGACACGCTGGTCGCGCTGGCCGCCAGGTACGGCCTGGCTGGACTGTTCATGACCGACTGGGAAGATCTCCCGCACGGGCAATCCAAGCTGCGGCTGATAAAGAGTTAAGATACATCGCGTGGACATTGAACCGACCCGCGCCCAGCCAGTCAAGCGAATCCCCGCTACCTCTCCGGAGACCCGCGTTTCGGATCGGGAACGCGACACCGTCCTGCAGCGCGTGCAAGAGGCGTTCGCCGAGGGCCGCCTCGACGATACCGAGTTCGACCAGCGGATGCGCGCGGCGCTGACCGCGAAGACGCGCGGGGAACTCGATATCCTGCTCACCGACCTGCCCGCGGCCGCGCCAGACGCGCGAGCCGCGGTGACGGGACCGGCGCCGGGCAAGTACGCGATCGCGTACAAGGGCTCCGTCCGCCGGTCTGGCCGCTGGCGTGTGCCGGGCCAGTACACCGCGGTCGTCTACAAGGGCAGCGGCTGGCTGGACATGCGTGCGGCCGAATTGACCGGCCCGGTCACCATGATCCGCGCGGTCGCCTACAAGTCCAAGATGAAGCTGCTGGTCCCGCCGGGCGTCCGGGTGGAGGTGACCGGCTTCGGCATCGTCCAGGACGGCACCGACGACGAGACCCTGGGCTACCGGCTGCCGAACGACGCGCCGGTGATCCATGTCCGGTCCCTGGCTTACAAGGGCGCTGTCGAGATCATCACCCGGCCGCCCGAGCGCCCTGCTCTCCCCGACGGCCACACGGCGCTCCCCGGCCAGTAGCCTGTGCTCATGACCTGGAAAGCCCCGGATATCGACCGGCCCGAAGGACCGCTGGCAGGCGCCGAGCGCCCGATGCTCCAGGCGGTGCTCGACTGGCATCGCGCCACTTTGCTGTGGAAGTGTGCCGGGCTGACCGGAGAGCAGCTCGCCGAGCAGGGGGTGCCCCCGTCCGGGCTGTCGCTCCTCGGCCTGATCCGGCATCTGACCAAGGTCGAGCGGACCTGGTTCCGGATCAGGTTCGCCGGGGAGCCGGTGGACGATCCCTTTGGCGGTGCCGAGGCGGAGTTCGAGAACATCGATCCGGCCCGGGCCGCGGCCGACTACGCCCGGCTGACCGAGGAGTTCAAGCTGGCCGACACGGCGGTGGCCAACGCATCGCTGGAGGACACCTTCGACTTCCGGGGGGAGCAGATGTCGCTGCGCCTGATCTACCTGCACATGATCGAGGAGTACGCCCGCCATATCGGCCACGCCGACCTGCTCCGCGAACAGATCGACGGCGCCATCGGCGAGTTACCACTGCGCGGCGATGGTGTTGTCTGGATTGGTGCCATGCGGCAGTGCGGTGTAAACACCGTTGTCGATCCGCCCGAACTGGAAGCCCTGGACGAGCAGGTGCTGGCCGCTCGGATCGACCGACTTCACCCCCGTGCATTCATCGAAGAGCAGGTTTCCCTGGTTCGCGCTGGAGTACCGCTCGATCTGCGACCGGAGCACGTTGACCGTCTGCCCGTTCGCAGCCGAGTATTCAGCGACCACCGCCGATACCGTGCCCTGGTTCCGGCCCTGGGAGGGTATATCCCGGCATTGCCCACCGAAGATATGACGGCCGTCCGCCGTGCGCTGCGCCGCCGGCTCAGGAATCGCCGGCTCAGGAATCGATGGCACCCGGGCCGGTATAGATGGCGCGGGGGCGGATCGGGGCGGCGGTGTAGGCCTCCAGGGCATGCGCGATCCAGCCGGCGGTGCGGGCGATGGCGAAGATGACCTCCCCGGCGCCGCGGGCCATGCCCGCGACGCGCACCAGGGTGGCGAGGGCGATGTCGATGTTGGGTTCGGGTAGTGACTTCTGCCTGACCTCGGCGAGCAGCGCATCGGTGATGGCGAGCTGTGTGGACTTCGGGGCCGCGCGCCGGATCAGGCCGAGCAGGGCGACGGCGCGCGGATCGCCGCTGGAGTAGACGAGGTGGCCGAACCCGGGGATCTTCTCCCCCCGCCGGCGCAGTTCCGCCACCACCCGGGGTACGTCCGCCGGGCCACGCGCCGCGGCCAGCAGCGTCTCCGCGCCGAGTGAGGACCCGCCGTGCAGCGCGCCGCTGATCGCGCCGAGCCCGGTCGCCACCACCGCGTACGGGTCCGCTCGCACCGACGCGGCCGCTCGCACAGCCAGCGTGGACGCCGCGAGTTCATGATCGGCCAGCAGCACCAGCGCCGCCGACAGCGCCCGCAGCAGCCCCGGGCTCGGCCGCCGATCGCACAACCGGCTCCAGAGTCCGACGGCGACCGGGCTCGGGCCCTCGTCAGATGCCGGACTGGGGGCGGGAAGGCAGTGGACCATGGCGGCGATGATGGCGCGGCCGGCCGCGATCACGGCGGCGGGATCGAGTTCCGGGCGCAGCGGATCGGTGGCCGCGACGGCCGGGACGATCACCTGGAGGCGCTCCAGCGGAAGCGTGCCCGGCGGAAGCGCGGCCTGCGTGGCGCGGCCCACGCGCAGCGCCGCGTCGGTGCCGCGCCAGGGGGCAGGCGGCGCGCCAGGGGGCGGCAGCGCCCCGGCCCACAGGAGTTCGGCGACATCCTCGAAGCAGCGGGTCGTGGCCAGGTCGATGACGTCGCGGCCGCGATAGCGCAACCGGTCACCGGCGATCTCGGTGATCTGCGATTCGATGATGATGTCGGTGACGCCGGCCGGGCGGCGCGGTCTGCCGCGCCGGGCGAGTTCCTCCACCTCCCGGGGATCGAACAGGCTGGCCCGGCCGTCGGAGGCGCGGCCACGGGACAGCACGCCACGGCTGACGTACGCGTAGAGCGTGGCTTGTTTGACACCCAGCCTGCTGGCGGCCTGCGCCGCGGTCATCTCGTAAGCCATCGGGCTCCCAGAGGTGGTACCACAGTACGTTCGTTCGGATGTTGATTTTAATCAATGTTGACTCAAGTTGAGAGGGCTCGTCAACCTATATGCATGCCAACGATTCACTTTCTCGACGTGACCAACCGCGATGGAGTGCAGACGGCCCGGACCGGGTTGTCCAAGTTCGGCAAGGTCATGGTCAACTTTTACCTGGGGCGGCTGGGCGTGGCCCAGTCCGAGATCGGGTTCCCGTTCCTGTTCCACGAGGTGCCGTACGTGCGAACGTGTGTGGCGCTGGCGGAGGCAGGGGCGTTCGGCGACCTGCGGCTGTCCGGCTGGTGCCGGGCGGTGGCCGCGGATGTGGAATCGGCTGCGGGGGTCGTGTCGGAGACACGCAATGGAGCACTGGGCCTGTCGCATTACAACCTGTCGATCTCCACATCGGACCAGATGATCGCGCACAAGTTCCGCGGCAAGCTGGACCGGGCGGCGATCATCGAGGAGATGACGGCGGCGGTCGCGGCGGCCCGGGCCAGCGGCGCCAAGACCATCGGCGTGAACGCGGAGGACGGATCACGGACCGACGACGGATACCTGCTGGAGTTCGCGCTGGCCGCGCGCGACGCGGGCGCGGCGCGGATCCGGTACTGCGACACGACCGGCGGCGACTCCTCCGGGCGGATCCGGGAGCGGTTCGCGAAACTGGCTTCGGCCACGGGAATCCCGATAGAAACCCATTGCCATAACGACTTGGGCTGCGCGGTCGCGAACTCGGTCTCCGGCGCGCTCGGCGACCTGGACGCGGGGCAGGACGCCTGGGTGAACACTTGTATCAATGGAATCGGCGAGCGGGCTGGAAATGCGGACCTACTTTCGTGTATTCTGGCCTTCTCTTACGGGTTCGGGATCGCTGATGTTCTGAGAGCACAGGAGGTGACGATCGGCGATCCGCTGGACCTGTCCTGGGCGCGGCGGTTCGGGCTGTGGGCGGCGTACGCGTTCGGGCAGCCGCTGCCGCCTGGCTGGCCGGGAGTCGGACGGAACGCGTTCGCGCACGAGTCAGGTATCCACGCCGACGGGGCTCTGAAAGACCGGGGCAACTACGAGCTGTACGACGACGCGGTGCTGGGGCCGTTCCCGCACGATTGGTACGCGCGCGAAGGACGGGTGGTGCTGACCGGCGAGTACGGCGGCAAGGCCGGCTTCCGGCACGTGCTTGACGGGCTCGGCGTGTCCGTCGACCCGGGCGACGAGGACCTGGTGTTCTCGCTGGTTCAGCTGTGCGCGTCGGCCACCGGCAAGCCGCTCACCGACGACGAGCTGCGGCTCATCGCCGGGTATCCGCACGAGCTGGCGCTGCTATATCCGGGCTTGCTGTCGTTACAGGGCGGTGAGGATGAGCGGGCCGTCGGGGGTGACGGCCACGGTGTGCTCCACGTGGGCCGCCCGGCTGCCGTCGGCCGAGCGGATCGTCCAGCCGTCGTCATCGATCACGTAGCCGTCCTTGCCGCCAGCCATGAACCAGGGCTCGATGGCGATGACGATTCCCGGGCGGAGGCGCAGGCCGCGGCCTGCTCTGCCTTCGTTCGGGACGGAGGGATCTTCGTGCATGGTGTGGCCGACGCCGTGGCCGCCGAAGTCGGTGTTGATACCGTAGCCGCCCGCGCGGCCGACCCGGCCGATGGCAGCGGAGATGTCGCCGATCTTGTTTCCCGGCACGGCCTGGCTTATGCCCGCAGCGAGGGCGGAACGGGCGGTTTCGATCAGGCGGGTGTCCTCCTCGGCCGGGGTGCCGACGGTGAAGGAGATGGCGGCGTCACCGGTCCAGCCGTCCAGCGTCGCGCCGAAATCGATGCTGAGCAGGTCGCCGTCCGCTAGGCGGCGCGAATCGGGGATTCCGTGCAGCGCGTGGTCGTTCAGCGACGCGCAGATGACGGCCGGGAACGCGATCGGGGCGAAGGCGGGCTTATAACCCAGGAATGGAGACGTGGCGCCGGCCTGCTTGAGCACGTCACGCGCCACCTCGTCAAGCTCCTCGAGCGTGATGCCGGTCGCGGCGTGAGCTCGCACCTGCGCCAGCGCCGTTGCCACCACCCGGCCGGCGGCGCGCATAGCCTCGATTTCGCCCGGCGTCTTGATCTCGACCATGTCCCCTCCTGCGCCCTCGCGTTGTTGCCGTGATAACTATACCGGTATTATTATCACGCCATGGTCCGGACTCCGTTGAGCCCTGAGGAGCGGCTGCGCGGTGAGCGACTGGGCATGCTGCTGCGCCAGGCACGGGGTCGGCGGAGCATGACCGAGATCGCGGCGCTGTCCGGCGTGCCCGTCGAGACGCTGCGCAAGATCGAGACCGGCCGGATTCCGACACCGGCATTCTTTACCATCGTGTCGCTGGCGGGTGTTCTCGGGCTGCCGCTGGAGCAGATCGCTGATCGCTGCGCGGATTCCGTCCCGGCCGATCCATGAGCCGACCTGCGGGACGGTTTCGCGGGCCGGTTCGCGGGCCGCCTCATGGGCCGGTTCGCGGGCCGGTTCATGGGAGGCCCCGGCCGGGCCCCCCTCGGCCCCGGCCGGGGGCGTCTCGTCCCACCAGCCACGCTAACTACCTGAAGTACGTATGTCCAGGTCAGAAGCCCAGATTTGAGGGACTGCGGAGAACGAGCACGTGAAGGTCTTCATCTCCTTTGACATGGAGGGCGTGGCCGGGATTGTCGACTGGTCGCAATGCCGGGCCCCCGGACAGCCGTACGAGGAGGGGCGGCGCTTGCTGCTTGGCGAGGTGAACGCGGCCATCGACGGCGCGATCGCCGGCGGAGCCACCGAGATCGTATGCAACGACTCACACGGGACGATGTACAACCTCGACCCGGCCGCGCTGCACGGGCAGGCCACGTACGTGGCTGGGCGGCACAAGCCGATGTACATGATGCAGGGGATGGAGACCGGCGCGGACGCCGCGGCCGGAGGCCCAGGCCAATTCAGCACCGCGGCCGGAGGCCCAGGCCAATTCAGCACCGCGGCCGGAGGCCCAGGCCAATTCAGCACCGTGTTCATGGTGGGTTATCACGGTTCCATCTCCGGCGAAAGCGCGGTCCTGTCCCACACCTACAATCCCCAGGTGATCTCGCACGTCGAGATGAACGGCTGCCGGGTCGGCGAGAGCGGGATCAACGCCCTCGTCGCGCTGGGGCTAGGCGTCCCGGTAGCGCTGATCACCGGCGACCGGCAGACGATCGCCGAGGCCGATCCGTTTCTTCCGGACGCCGAGCGCGTCGTGGTGAAGGAATCCTTCACCCGGTTCGGCGCGGTCAACCTGCACCCGGACGTGTCGCGCGCGATGATCACGGAAGGTGCGACGCGCGCCATGAAGCGGCTCACGACCATGAAACCGCCCGCGATCCAGTTGCCGGCCGTGCTCGACGTGCACATGCAGACCGCCGACATGGCCGAGGTCGCTTCCTGGGTGCGCGGCGTGGCGCGCAGCGGTTTGCGGAGCGTGCGGATCGAAGGCGAGGATCCGCTGGCGCTGTTCCGCTCCTTCGTTGCCGTCACATACATCACACGAGTCTCAGAGGGCCGGTAAAAATGCGGAAGAAAAGAGCCTCCCGGAAGATAGGGCGCCGGTTTCCGGCGCCTTTTCCTCCAGAGGGCTCCTAATTTCCGCAAGTGGCTGGCCCATGTGCCCGCTATGCGGCGATACGCGCCAATTCCCAAGGCCGACGCGGCACTTTATCGAAAACGACGTAACCGACATACCGCATATGTACGCTATTGCGGAACGCTTACATCGACAGGGCAAGCGGCCACGAGGTTTCGATCCAATCTCGCTTGCCCAATGACTCCCACACAAATCCTGAAATGTCGGATTGTGGGCATGGCCGGGGGCGACGAGAGTGCCGGGGCAGGATCCGGCGGGGTGTGGGGCATGCGGAAGCGCCGGACCGGACGCGGAGACGAGACGGACGCGGAGACGAGACGGGACGGGACGGGAGGGGAGACGGGGCGGGAGGGATTAGGTGGCGGAGCCGGAGGCGGCGCCGGTCAGGCGGTCGCTGCCCCAGCGGGTCAGGGCCGCGTCCAGGTCGAGCGCTACGGTCATGTTGCCCTTGGCCAGTTCGGCGTCCCAGTCTTCGACGGGGACCCGCCACATGACCTCGAACTCGATCCCGGACGGGTCCTTGGCGTACAGCGACTTCGACACCCGGTGATCGCTCTCCCCGACCAGGGCGCCGACCTCGACGAGCTTCTCGCGCACCGACACCAGCTCGGCCAGCGACCCGACCTCCCATGCCAGGTGGTAGAGGCCCACCTCGGGCACTTCGGGCGCCCGGCCGGCGCCGAGCTCGAACAGGCCGAGGTCGTGGTCGTTCGACGATCCCGCCGCGCGCAGGAACGCCGCCCGGCCGGGAATCCGCATGCGGACTTCGAAACCCAGCGCACGCGTGTAGAAGTCGACCTCGCGGTCCAGGCCGTTCACGTACAGGACGGCGTGATTCAGGCGGCGGACGGACACAATCGGCACCCTCTCTCGGTGTAACTCCTGTAGCTTTCAATCATTGTGCGGCCGCTCTCATTCCTTCTCGCCGGCCTGGTAACGGCCGCCTGCGTCGGCTGCACCTCCGGAGGAGGAAGTACGGCATCCGGAGGAAGCAGCGGGGCTGTCCCGACGCCGGCCCAGACCCCCCCGGCGCGCTGGGCGGAATTCCGGCACCTGCCCGGCGTGGTGGATGTGGCCGGACCGCGCGACGACGGGTCGTTCGTCATCTCGGCGGCGGGCCGCCTGTACCTGCTACGCAACGGCGGCACCACGCTGACGCCGTTTGCCCGCGGTCCGGGCGGATACCAGACCAGCACCGGCGGCGAGCCGTACATCACGATGGCCAAGGATGTGGCCAGCGGGTCGAGCCACTGTCCGTTCGTTGTAAATGAGGTTTTCGCTCTTGAGCCGAGTAGTGGCAGGCCGCAGGTCGTCGAGATAAACCCGGCCGGGCAGGCGCGGCCGTTCACCAGCCTGCCACCCGGCGTCGGGCTGGACGGGATCGCGTTCGACACCACCGGCCGGTTCGGGCACCGCCTGCTGGTCACCGGCGGTCGCGGCGGCAGGACGACCGTGTTCGCCATCGACTGCGCCGGTACGGCGAGCACGCTCACCAGCGACGGGCCGCCGGTGGAGGGCGGGATCGCGGTGGCGCCGCCGGCATTCGGCGCCTTCGCTGGCGATCTCATCGCGCCGAACGAGACCAGCGGGCGGGTGTACGCGATCCAGCCCGACGGGCGCACGGTCACGCTGGCGATCTCGGGCCTGCCGAGCGGGGGCGACATCGGCGTGGAGAGCGCCGGGTTCGTCCCGCCCGGCTTCGGCGCGGGCGCGGCCTCGGCGGCCTACCTGGCGGACCGCTACTCCGGCCAGGCGAACAAGCATCCCGGCGACGACAGCCTGCTCAGGCTGTCCGGCGCCGCGCTGACGAAGGCCGGGATCCAGCCCGGAGACCTGCTCGTGGCGGCCGAGGGCGGCGCGCTCACCATCGACGTGCGGTGCGCGACCACCTGCACGGTCCGCTACATCGCGGACGGCCCGCCCATCGCACATGCCGAGGGGCACATCGGGTTCAGCGGTTGAGCGCCGGCGCGCGCGTCGGCCCGGTGTACACCGTGCGCGGGCGCAGCGGGACATTCTTCGCGTACTCCTCCATGGCGTGCGCGATCCAGCCGGCGGTCCGCGCCACGGCGAAGATCGCCTCCCCCGCCCCCGGGATCATGCCGGCCACATTCACCAGCGTGGCCAGGGCGAAGTCGACGTTCGGCTCGGGCAGCGCCCGGCTCCGGGTCTCCTCCAGCACCGCGGCCGCTACGGCGAACCGGGCGGAGCGAGGTGCCGCCTTCTTAACCAGGTCCAGGAGGGTCTTCGCGCGCGGGTCCGGGCTGTCGGCGAAGTCACCGAGCCCGGGGATCCGTTCCCCGCGCCGCAGCAGGTCGCCCACGGCCCGGACCGCGTCGGCCGGGTCGCGGATCGCCGCCAGCATGGTCTCCGCCCCGAGCGAGGCGCCGCCGTATCGCCACGACGCGGCGCCCTGCCGCGAGGTACCCAGCGCGCCGAGCCCGGTGGCGACCACCGCGTAGGGATCAGCCCGCACCGACGCGGCCATCCGCGCGGCGAATGTGGAGGCGGCCAGCTCATGGTCGGCCAGCAGCGCCATCGCCGCCCGCAGCGCGCCTAGCAGCCCCGGGTCCGGACGCCTGGGGCATATCTTGTACCAGAATCGCCCCGCTATGCCGCCCTCGGCGAGCCGGGCCGACGGAACGGCTGGGGTCGCGGAGGCCGGCGAGGCTGGCGGATCCGGCAGGCAGTCCACCATCCCGGCGATGATGTTGCGGCCGGCGGCCACCACCGCCGGCGGGTCCAGATGCAGCCGGAGCAGGTCGGTCGCCGCCATCGCCGGGACGATCACCCGCAGCCGCTCCAGCGGAAGCGTGCCGCTGGGCAGCGCGGCCTGCGCGCCCGAACCCGCCGCTACGGCGTCGGCGGTCGCCTGCCACAGCTGTATCGCTGGCCGTCCTACGCTCCCCGTCCACAGCCAGCCAGCGACCTCCTCGAACGGCCGCCACAGCGCGAGCTTGGTCACTTCCATGCCGCGATAGCGGAACCGGCCGTCAGCCACCTCGGTCAGCTCCGACTCAATGACGAAATCCCCCGAGCCGGCCGCCCGCCGCGGCTTCCCCTTCGTGTTGAGCAGGACGATCTCGTCGGCATCGAACAGGCTGCTCCGCCCGTCCTCGCCGCGCCGCCTGGTGAGCATCCCCCGGCTCACGTATGCGTACAGTGTCGCTTGCTTCACCCCGAGTCGCTGCGCGGCTTGCGCAGCGCCAATCCATTCCCCCATGGGCAGGACTTTACCGGCCCTTGATCAACGTTGACGGGATTGTCGCCTCGTGTCGGACCTTAATAGCCGCGGGTCACCGGTTGAGCTGGCGGCGGCGGATCTCCTTGAACCGACGGCGCTGTTCCGGGTCGAGCGCCATCCACGCTGCCGTCGGGGCGGCGATAGCGATCACGATGAGGGCGAAGACCAGCCACCACGGGATGGGGGTCGCCAGCAGGATCAGGCCGACGATGACTCCACCGATGGCAACTTTAGCGTGCGGTGTCATATGCCACTCCATCCCTAGGGCCGGGCGATCCCCGTGTCGCCTAGCACTATCAGCTTATCGCCGTGGGAGTACGCTGCGACCGTGGTAACGATTCAGATGCCGGTCGAGCCGGCCGCGAACGACCTGCTGAGCCGCAGCCCGCTCGCCTTGCTGACCGGGATGATCCTTGACCAGCAAGTTCCGCTGGAGCGCGCGTTCAGCGCACCCTATGACCTGGCCACGCGACTGGGTCACGAACCTACCGTGACGGAGCTGGCTGACTTCGATCCGGATGCTCTGGCCGCGATTTTTTCCGAACGGCCGGCGCTGCACCGTTATCCGAAGGCCATGGCCGCCCGGGTGCAGGATGTCGCGCGGGTGATCGTGTCCGAGTACGGCGGCGACGTCACGGCGTTGTGGTCGACTGCTCCGTCCGGATCGGAGCTGTACCACCGGGTGGTCGGGCTGGCCGGGTTCGGGCCGCAGAAAGCGAAGATCTTCGTGGCCCTGCTGGGCAAGCAGCTCGGCGTGCAGCCGCCGGGCTGGCGGGAGGCGGCCGGAGCGTTTGGCGACGAGGGCTCGTACATGTCGGTGGCGGACATCGTCGACGAGGACTCACTGGGTCGGGTGCGGGCCTACAAACAGTCGCTGAAGGCGGCGGCCAAGGAGAAGGCGACCAGCAAGTAGCCGGCCGGCCTTAGGCGGCGGTCGTGTCAGCTACAAGTTTGCGCATACTTGACATTTTCACGTCAGATAGGTTGACCTGTTGCCTGCCTGCCTTCTAGCTTCAGCGCATGGGGTCGATTGACACGTTCATCGAGCAGCTACCGAAGGTTGAACTTCACGTCCACCTGGTAGGTTCGGCGTCGGTTCCGACCGTCCTGGAGCTGGCGCGACGGCATCCGGAAAGCCTGGTCCCCCGCACCGAGGCAGGGCTGCGAGCATTTTATGAGTTCCGCGACTTCCCGCACTTCGCTGAGGTCTACGGCGCCGTGAGCAGCCTGGTCCGGGAGCCGGAAGACGTGGCGACGCTGGTGGTGGGGATCGCCCGCGACCTGGCCGCGCAGAACGTCAAGTATGTGGAGCTCACCGTCACGCCCGCGGCATTGACTGGGGGGCATGGCCCCCGGGCCCCCGGTCACGTGCCCGCCGGAATGCCCGTTACGGCGGTGACCGAGGCGCTGGACATCGCCGAGCGGGAGGCACTCGCCCGGTACGGCATCCGGATGGCCTACATCTTCGATATAGCGGGTGAATACGGCAGCGTCGCGGCGCGTGCGACGTTCGACCACGCGGTGAGCCGTCCGCCCGCGGCGCTGATCGGGTTCGGGCTCGGCGGCATCGAGCAGGCCCGGTCGGCCTGCGCGGACGCGCTGCGCGAAGTGTTCGGCGCGGCAGCGGCAGCCGGGCTGCACAGCGTGCCGCACGCGGGGGAGATGAGCGGCCCGGAGACGATCTGGGAAGCGATCGACGGGCTGGGCGCGGAGCGCATCGGGCACGGGATCAGCTGCCTGTCCGATCCGCGCCTGGTCGCCCGGCTGCGAGAATCGCAGACGCCGCTGGAGGTATGCCCGACGTCCAACGTGTGCACCGGGCAGGTGCCGGACCTGGCCGCGCACCCGCTGCCCCGGATGCTGGCCGAAGGGCTGTTCGTCACGCTCAACAGCGATGACCCGCCGATGTTCGGCACTTCGCTGAACGAGGAGTACCGCCGGGCGGCGGCCGCATTCGGGCTCGGGCGGCCTGAGCTGGCCGCGCTGGCGGTGAACGGAGTGCGGGCGTCGTTCCTCGGCGACAGCGCGAAGAAGGAACTGATCGAGGACATTCTGCACCTCGCCGCCGCCTGATCCGCTGCTGACCGGCGGGTATGGCTTTTGCCTAGGTAAGTGGGTAGCTTGCCGATGTGAGTTACCACGGGGCGGCGCGGGGCGGGGGGCTCCGGAGCTGGGCGGGCCGGGTGGTCCTCGTTGCCCTGCTGATGGTTCTGGCCCTGGCTGGGTTGCGAGGCGCGGTCGCGACGCCGCGCTGGAACGGGCCGCTGCACAGCTCGGGTATAGCGATCGGCGTCCTGCTGGTAGCGGTGCTCGCGGCGCTGCTGACAATCACCGTTATCCGGTCTCGCTCGGCGCGAAACCAGCTCGGTGAGGCGGACCTGGGCCTGGGCAGCCTGGCGGCGAAGCTGCGCACCGTGCTGGAATTCGTGCTCAGCGGCGGGATCGTGGCCTGCCTGATCACCATGCTCATCGCGCTTCACCTGCACCTGTTCAGCATCAAGCCCAAGCGGGTGAAAGCGGTGTCCGGCGCGCCGCGGCAGGTGAACCCGTTTCTCGGGCGTTCCCAGATCCCGTCCACAGGCAAGTCGGTCATCCCGCTCAACGACATCCTCTACGGACTGCTGGTGCTCGCGCTCATCATCGCCGTCCTGGTCGCCGCCCGGTGGTCGTACCGGCTGCGCCCGGCGACGAAGCCAGGCGACATCAACGAGGAAACCGAGGATTCCGAAGACCTCCGCGAGGCGGTGGAATCCGGGCGGGCCGCGCTGCGCACCCTCGACGACGCGCGGGCCGCGATCATCGCGTGTTACCTGGCCATGGAACAGCGTCTCGCCGAACGCGGCACGGCCCGGGGGGTGGCCGGCACACCCGATGAGCTGCTCGCCCGGGCCATCCGGAATGGCATCGTGCGCGGGACCGCGGCTTCCCGGCTGACCGCACTGTTCTATGAGGCGAGGTTCTCCAGCCATCCGATGGATCAGGCCCAGCGGCAGGCGGCAGAGCGGGCGCTGGACGAGCTGGCCGCTGACCTGGCCACGCGCCCACAGCCAGCGGGACCGGGGACAGCGGGATCAGGGGCAGCGGGATCAGGGGCAGCAACAGCCGAGGCAGCGGGAGCCGGCGCATGATGAACCGTCCATGGGCTGAGGCCATACCGGAACTCGTCATCGCGGCGGTTACCGTCATCGTGGCCGCCGGAGCCGGCTATGCCACGGCGGGCTGGGCGGGCCTGGGCGTGGTGGCCATCGCCGCCGCCGCCCTCGCCGCGCTCGTTATGCGCTTCCTGCTTCCGCGCGGTGCGCCGGACGCGGCCAGGCAGGCCCAGGAGAAGCCGACGGCGCGGCCGGTCAGCGGGTATTCGCATCGCAGATTCGTGGTGCGTACCGGGATTGAACAACGTGGGTTCTACGACTTCGAGTTGCGGCCGGTCCTGGAACACCTGCTCGCCGCCCGGCTGGCCGAACGGCATGGCATCAACCTGTACCAGGACCCCGCGGCAGCGCGCCGGCTGCTGTGCCGCCGCCGGGGTGACGCCGCGCTGTGGCAGTGGATCGATCCCGATCCGCAGCACCGGGAACTGCGGGCGGCGGTCAGCGATCGGCGCGGCATCCCGCGCCACGTCCTGGCACGCCTCATCGACCGATTGGAGAAGCTGTGACACCGCTGGAGACCGCCGAGGCCAGCACCACCGTCCTGGACGAGCTGGAGCGGGCGGTCGTCGGACGCCGACGGACCCTCGAACTGGTGCTGATCGGCATCCTGGCCGGCGGTCACGTCCTGCTCGAGGACCTGCCCGGCCTCGGCAAGACGCTGATCGCGCGGTCGTTTGCGAAGGTGCTCGGACTGGACTTCGCTCGCATCCAGTTCACCCCGGACCTGCTGCCCTCCGATGTAGTGGGCGCGCCGCTGTATGACCAGCGCAGCGCCGAGATGGTGTTCCGGCCCGGCCCGGTGTTCACCCAGCTGCTGCTGGCGGACGAGATCAACCGGACGCCGCCGAAGACCCAGGCGGCGCTGCTCGAGGCGATGGGCGAGGGACAGGTCAGCGTCGACGGCCAGACCCGGCGCCTGCCGGAGCCCTTCGTCGTCCTGGCCACCGACAACCCGATCGAGTACGAGGGCACCTACGAGCTGCCCGAGGCGCAGCTCGACCGGTTCCTCATGCGGCTACGCCTGGGTTATCTGTCCGCCGGTGACGAGATGGCCATGCTCCAGCGCCGGGTTACCCGGGCCACCGAATACGCAGAACTCAGCTCGGTGACCACGGCTCAGGGTGTGCTGGCCATGCGGAAGTCGCTCGAGCAGGTCGAGGTGACCCCGGACCTGCTCGAGTACATCGTCGCCATCGTCACCGCGACCAGGCACGACGCGCAGATCCAGGTGGGCGCCAGCCCGCGCGGCGGGCTGGCCCTGGTTCAGCTCGCTCGCGGCCAGGCGCTGCTCAGCCGGCGCGACTACGTGATCCCGGACGACATCAAGCAGGTCGCGGTCCCGGCGCTGGCTCACCGGGTGACGCTGCGTCCGGAACTATGGGTCCGCCAGGTCTCCGCCGACGACGTGGTGGCCCGGCTGCTGTCGTCAGTGCCGACGCCGACGACCAATCCGGCGCTGACCGTCGGCCGCTGATGCCGGACGACCGCACGGAGCTGGCGCTCCACTGGCGGCTGTCCCGGCACGCGCGCCGCCTGCTCACGTTGGCCCTGGCCGGGATATTCATCGCGACGCTGGCCCGGCGGCCCGAGTTCGCCGGCGCGGCCGCCCCGGCGTTCCTGCTGCTCGCCGCGGGCCGCGGCATCCGGCCGCCGGCCATCAGCGTGTCCGTCCGGGCCAGCACTAGCCGCACGTTCGAAGGCGAGACCGTGACCTTGTTCTTGAGCGCGGCCGACACTGGGGCTGGGCCGGGGGATGGTTCTGGGAGCGGCGCTGAGTACACGGTGCGGTGGACGGTACATCCGGGGCGCGGGCTGGACCCGGTCGGCGCCGCCGCCGCGGACGGATGGCGGGCACAGCTCCTGCTGCGGCCGGAACGCTGGGGACGGCGGCGCCTGGGCACGCTCGAGGTGGTGCTCCGCGACCGGTGGCGGCTCACCGAAGGACATGCCCGGCTCGGCCTTCCCCGGCTGGACTGCTATCCGCATCCGGCCGAGCAGCGCACCCGGGTGGTGCTCAGCCGGCTTCCCAATCGGCTCGGTGAGCACCCGGCCCGGTCCTGGGGTGAGGGCACCGAGTTCGCCGGCGTCCGCGAGTACGTGCCCGGCGACCGGCAGCGCAGCATCAACTGGCCGGCCAGCACCCGGCGCGGGCGGCTCCAGGTGAACATGTTCGCCGCTGAGCGGTCGCAGGATGTCGTGCTGCTGGCCGACGCCACTTCCGACGTCGGCGAGCCCGGTTCGTCAGCTCTAGACCTGGCGCTGCGCGGCGCGGCCGCGGCGGCTCGTGCCTATCTCGACGCGCGGGACCGGGTCGGCGTGATCACCTACCAGTGGGGCGGCGTCAACTGGCGGGGTCCCGGGCTCGGCAAACGCCAGTTCTACAAGATCATCGACGTGATGCTGGCCAGCGATGCCGGCTGGGTGCAGGGCATGAGTTTCCGGCGGCTGCCAAGGGCCGCGCTGCCGCCAGGCGCGTTCGTGATCGTGTTCAGCCCGCTGCTCGACCAGCGGTTCGTCGAGACGCTGCGGGACATGCGCGAGCGCGGCTTCACAATCTTCGTCATCGACGTGCTCAACGCCGAGCCCCCGGCCCGCCCGGGGATCACCGACCGGCTGGCCCGCCGGATCTGGAAGATGGAACAAGAGGCGATCCGGTTCTCCCTGCGCGAACTGGGCATCCCGGTGGTGGGCTGGGACGGGAGCCAGCCGCTCGACCTGCCGTTGGCGCCGTACACGCGTCGGCCGCTGACGCACTCCGGAGCCCGCCGATGAATCAGTCTGCCGACAGCGGCCGCCCACCAGCCGCAGCCGCGCAAACCGCCCGCGCACCTGTCGTGGCGAAGCGAGCCGCCCGCGCACCAGCCGCCGCGATCCTGCTCGGCGCCGCGGCGGCCGTCTGGTCCGCTATCCCGGGCTCGCCCAAGGCTCTGGCCGGTATCGTGCTGTTCGTCGTGGTGACCTGCGTGGTGGGCAGCGCGCTGCGGCTCAGCCTGGGCTGGATTCCATTGCCGGACAGCACGTTCATGCTGTCCGTGCCGATCCGGGCCTGGCTCGCGTTCCTGGGAATGATCCGGGTACCGCCGTGGGAGGAGGGCACTGTGCTCGCCGCGCTGTGGCTGGAGGTGCTGCATCCGGCCCGGCCGTGGCACACAGCGGTGCTCGCCGCGGTGCTGACCGCCTACCTGCTCGCCACCCACCTGGCCGATTCCGGCGCCTCAGCCGACGCGCTCCGCCCGCAGATGCCGGTGCTGGCCGCCGGAGTCTGCTTGCTGGCACTCGGCGCCGCCTTCGCCATGCTGCCCGCCATCACGCCAGGAGGCGGCTCCGCACTGCTCCGGGTCGTCGCCGCCATCGCCGTCATCATCGCGGCTGGCCTCGCCATGCCCCACCTCAGTAAGCGGCCGGGGTTATCCGGCCGGCCGGCGGGGGTGGCACGCCAGCCAAGGCGTGCCACCCCCGCCGGCTAGTCAGCCGCAACGGGCCGGCTGGCCGGTTAGGCACCGCTCGGTGCGAGTCCGAGCTGGCCGAGCAGCTCTGCCTGGTCGAAGTACAGATGGAAACTGGTGATCTTTCCCTCTTCGAATTCGAGGATGCCGATGAAGGGCAGGTCCAGCCTCCGGCCGGTTGGAGCTATCTCGCCACCCGGCGCACGCAGGGCACCGTGGTGGGTCCCGGTGCCGTGGCACTCCATGACACCGCCCCGATCATCGGCGTGGATGGTCATGGCCTCTATCCGATTGTCCGGGAACGCGTCGTTCCACATGGACCACATCGTGTCCGCAGCCTCCCGGCCTGCCATTCTCATTCCGCCCGGCGCCTGCATTTCCAGCCGGTGCAGGTCGAACGCCGCCAGCCAGCCGTCACGGTCGCGGGCGTTCCACAGCTCGACGTTGCGTTCTATCAGGCTCCGGGTGTCACCCTCGCGCACTGAAGAGAACACGAGCGTGTACTCCTCAACCGCGCGGACCTGTGAGTGCGTCACCGCTGTCTGGCTGGCGCGCAGCCTCGCCACGTCGGATCGGCTGGCGATCAGCGACTCCATGTCGTCCCACGCCGTCACCACGATGCCGCGCCCGGTGGCCCGGTCGACCATGAGCTGGGCGCTGCACAGGCCGCGCATCTCCATCAGTGCGGGGACGGCTGTGTTGCGGAATTCCTCGATGGCTGCTTCTACCCCGGCCGAAGGTCCGTCGATCCTGGTCAGCCGCACGCCGGCGCCATGCTGGGGACGGCTGCGCCGGACGAAGACCGGCACCTCGTAGTGCTCGACCGTCACGGTGCCGGCGATCATCTCGGTCATCTCCTTACGGGAGACCTGCACGGCCTGCTCGCTGACGGTCATGGCGTCGTGGGTGTCCCAGTACGACGCGATCACGCAGACGCCGAGATCGGAGTTGGTGAGGAAAGCCAGGCCCCGGTTACCATGCTGGGCCTCCACATGCGGCCGCACTGTCCCCTCGAGATAGCGCGTCGCGTCGTCCAGGCGGGCCGGATCCCCGGCAAGCATATTCATCCGTACGTGCATGATGTTCTCCTTTCCGCATTGCTCAGCGGTCAGGTATTCGCGCCCGCCGACGAAATCCACGGCACCATTCGCGCATCGCCAGCTATCGGACCGCGCTGGCGGAATCGATGCACAGTCCGCAGCGCGGAACAGTTGAGCGTGCTACCCGGCCGGCCGGAACGGCAATTCGCCGTCACTGCCGCTGGCGTCAGGCCGCGTCACCCTGTGACACGGCTGGTCACCGCCTGTTCACTCCCCCTCCGCCTCGGGCCGTGGCGTGCGCCCAGTAGGACGAGTCAAGCACCATCGGGCCCCCCGAACAAGATCATCTTCTATAGATTGCGTATATACGTAAGCGAAGCGGCATGACGGTTGGCGCATTAGAGTCACTTTCAACAACCAGCTCTGCGGAAGGCTCCCCGGGAAAGCCGCCTCTGGTTGCGGGCAGGCACCCTGAGTGCCGGATTCGTACCGCTTTCGTGCGGCGGTTCCATCGGAAGAAAAAGGCCCTGCGGAAGAAAGGGCGCCGGAAACCGGCGCCCTTTCTTCCGCAGGGCTCCAAATTTCCACAAGGACCAGGATGGCGCGCGCGGCAAACCAGGAGATTCCGGACACAACGGACATCGTGGCGGAGGCAGGCGGGACACGAGCGACGCCGCACGAGTGCCTGAGTGCGCAAATGGTGAAATGTCGGGCAGGGTGGCGGGGCTGAAGGGCGGCAGGCGGGCGGGACACGGAGCGACGCCGCGCGATGGTCTGTAGTTAACAACAATGTACAAATCATGTCGTCGCGCGGACACTGGCGTACAAGTCCCCTGCTTGCCCGCTAGCCACGGGAGCGCCGATGACCACTCCGATCGCACAGAACGCCATAGCGACACAGCGCGAGCACCCCGACGGACGCGTCGACCTCACGGATCCGGCGTCGATCGCCGACAGCCGGTACGCGAACCTCGAACTGGCGCCGGTACCGGTCGCCAGGCGAACCTGGACCACGTACAACTACCTGGCGCTGTGGAACGGCATGGCGCATTGCATACCGAGCTATACGCTGGCCTTCGGGCTGATCGCGCTCGGTATGAGCTGGCTGCAGGCGTTCCTCACGATCACCATCGCGAACGTGCTCGTGCTGATCCCCATGCTGCTGAACAGCCACGCCGGCACCAAGTACGGCATCCCGTTCCCGGTATTCGCCCGCGCCTTCTACGGCCTCAGGGGCGCCAACCTGGCCGCGTTGCTGAGAGCGTTCGTCGCCTGCGGCTGGTTCGGCATCCAGACCTGGATCGGCGGCACCGCCGTCTACACGATCATCGGGCGGCTGGCCGGGCACGGATGGACGACCGCGAGCAGTTTCGGGGGCTATCCGTGGACAGTGTGGCTATCGTTCGCATTGTTCTGGCTGGTCCAGATGGTGCTGATCTACTTCGGCATCGACGCGCTGCGCCGGTTCGAGAACTTCGCGGCGCCGCTGGTGATGCTCGCGTTCACGGCGCTGCTGATCTGGATCCTGGTCGAGGCACACGGCATCGGCCCGATCCTGCACCAGAACGGCACGCTCGGCTGGGGTGGCAAGTTCTGGCCGGTGTTCTGGCCGTCGCTGATGGCCATGATCGCGTTCTGGTCCACGCTGTCCCTGAACATGCCGGACTTCACCCGGTTCAGCCGGGGCCAGAAGCAGCAGGTCTGGGGCCAGGTCATCGGCCTGCCGTTCACGATGTCCTTCATCGCGATCGTGTCGGTGATCGTCGCGTCCGGCACGGTGGTGGTGTACCACTCGGAGATCACGGATCCGGTCGCGCTCACCACCAAGTTCTCCAGCACCGCCGTGGTCACGATCGGCCTGCTCATGGTCGTACTCGCCACGATGTCGACGAACGTCGCCGCCAACACGGTGAGCCCGTCCTACGACTTCTCCAACGCCATGCCGAAGCTGATCTCGTTCCGTACCGGCGGGCTGATCACCGGCGTGCTCGGTGTCGTGATCTTCCCGTGGAAGCTCTACAGCAACCCGCACATCTACATCTTCACCTGGCTGGGCTTCTATGGCGGCGTGCTGGGCAGCGTGGCCGGCGTGCTGATCGCCGGCTACTGGGTGCACTCGCGGACCAAGCTTGACCTGGCCGCGCTGTACCTGCCGGACAGCCTCTACTGGTACGCGAAAGGCTGGAACTGGCGGGCGGTCGTGGCGACTGTGGCCGGCGGCTTGCTTGCCGTGGGCGGTGCGTACACCGCGCCCGGCACCGCCGGCCCATTCCCGGCCAATGGCCTGATCCCAGTGTTCAAGGGCCTGTACAACTACAGCTGGGTCATGGGCTTCGCCGTCGGGTTCGCCGCCTACCTGGTGCTTTCCCTGCCGCTGCTCGGCCGTTCCCCCGCTGTAGATATCTCCAAGGGCATGGCATAAGGGGCCTCTCGTTCTTGCGGGGTGGCTGTTACGAACCCAACCCGGCGCGGTGCAAGATGGGTGTCTACGCGAAACAGAAGGGAACCCGCCATGCCGGAGATTGTCCGCGCCGGGCTCGTCCAGCAACGCTGGACCGGCGACAAGGATTCGATGATCGCGGCCGCGGTGCAGCACATACAGACCGCGGCGGACCAGGGCACACAGGTCGTCTGCCTGCAGGAACTGTTTTACGGGCCGTACTTCTGCCAGGTGCAGGACGCGGATTACTACTCCTACACCGAACCCATCCCCGACGGTCCGACCACGGAACTGCTCAAGGAAACAGCACGCCGGCACCGCATCGTGATCGTCGCTCCGATGTATGAGGAGGAGCACCCCGGCGTCTACTACAACACCGCCGCGGTGATCGACGCCGATGGCAGTTACCTGGGTAAATACCGCAAGACACACCTGCCGCAGGTGAAGGGGTTCTGGGAGAAGTTCTACTTCCGGCCCGGCAACACCGGCTATCCGGTGTTCGACACCGCCGTCGGCCGGATCGGCGTCTACATCTGCTACGACCGGCACTTCCCCGAGGGCTGGCGGGCGCTCGGCCTGGCCGGCGCCCGGATCGTGTTCAACCCCAGCGCCACCAGCCGCGGGCTCTCCCAGTACCTGTGGCGGCTCGAGCAGCCCGCCGCGGCGGTGGCCAATGAGTACTTTGTCGGCGCGATCAACCGGGTCGGCGTCGAGCCGCTGGGCGACAACGATTTCTACGGCCAGACGTACTTCGTCGACCCGCGAGGCCAGCTCGTCGGCGACGCCGCCGCCGACGACAAGGACGAGGTGGTCGTCCGCGACCTCGACATGGACACGCTGACCGAGGTCAGGGACCTGTGGCAGTTCTACCGCGACCGCCGGCCCGACGCGTACGGTCCACTGGTGCAGCCATGACAAGGACCTTTATCACGAACGGCGTCGTTGTCACCTCATCCGGAACGCTCGACGCCGACGTGCTTGTCGATGGCGAAAAGATCGCCGCCGTCCTGGCCCGCGAGCCGGACACGACGACGAGCACGACCGCGGACCGCGTCATCGACGCGACCGGCAAATATGTGCTGCCGGGCGGCATCGACGTGCACACGCACATGGAGATGCCGTTCGGCGGGACGTTCTCGGCTGACACGTTCGAGACCGGGACCAAGGCCGCCGCCTGGGGCGGCACCACCACGATCGTCGACTTCGCCGTCCAGGCCAAGGGCACGAGCCTGCTTTCCACCCTGGACAAGTGGCACGCCAAGGCCGACGGCAACTGCTCGGTCGACTATGGCTTCCACATGATCGTCTCCGACGTCAATGACCAGACGCTCAAGGAGATGGACGCCTGCGTCGACGCCGGGGTGAACAGCTTCAAGATGTTCATGGCCTATCCGGGCGTGTTCTACGCGACCGACGGCGAGATCCTGCTGGCGATGCAGCAGGCCACCGCCTCCGGCGCGACGGTCATGATGCACGCGGAGAACGGCATCGCCATCGACCAGCTCGTCGCGCAGGCGATCGCGGCCGGCCGCACCGATCCGGTGCACCACGGCCTGACCCGGCCGCCCGAGCTGGAAGGCGAGGCCACCAGCCGGGCCATCACCCTGGCCAAGGTGGCGAACTGCCCCCTGTACATCGTGCATCTGTCCGCCAGCCATGCCCTGGCCGCGGTCGCCGCGGCCCGCGACGCCGGGCAGAACGTGTTCGCGGAGACCTGCCCGCAATACCTGTACCTGTCCATCGACGACCTGGCCCGGCCGGACTTCGAGGGGTCGAAGTTCGTCTGCTCACCGCCGCTGCGCCCGGCCGGGCACCAGGCGTCCCTGTGGGCCGGCCTGCGGACCAATGACCTGTCCGTCGTGTCCACCGACCACTGCCCGTTCTGCTTCAAGGATCAGAAAGAGCTGGGCCGGGGAGACTTTTCCAAGATCCCGAACGGCATGCCAGGCGTCGAGCACCGGATGGACCTTCTCCACCAGGGCGTCGTCGCGGGGCAGCTCACGCTGCCGCGATGGGTGGAGGTGGCGTCGACCACGCCGGCCCGGATGTTCGGCCTGTACCCGCGCAAGGGCGTGATCGCGGCCGGCGCCGACGCGGACATCGTGATCTACGATCCCGCCGCGCGGCAGACGCTGTCGGTGGCGACGCACCACATGAACGTGGACTACTCCGCGTACGAGGGTATGGAGATCACCGGCAAGGTGGTCACCACCCTGGTCCGCGGTCGTCCGGTCATCGACGACGGGTCCTATGTGGGCGCCCCTGGCCACGGTAGTTTCCTGCACCGTGGCCTCAACCAGTACCTGGTCTAGCGAAGGGACCGAGCATGGAGTTCGGGGTCGTCCTGCAGACGAATCCGCCGGCCGACGGGGTGGTCTCGATGATGCGGCGGGCCGAGGAAGCCGGGTTCAGCTACGGCTGGACCTGGGACTCGCACGTGCTGTGGCAGGAACCGTTCGTGATCTACTCGCGGATCCTGGCGGCCACCAGTCGCCTGACCGTCGGCCCGATGGTGACCAACCCGGGGACCCGGGACTGGTCGGTGCTGGCTTCGCTGTTCGCGACGCTGAACGACATGTACGGCAACCGGACGGTGTGCGGCATCGGCCGCGGTGACTCGGCGCGGCGGGTGATCGGGCAGCAGCCGATGACGCTGGCCACGCTGTCGGCCGCGATGAAGGTGATCAAGGACCTGGCCGAGGGGCGCGAGGCCGACCTGCACGGGCAGCCGATCCGCATCCCGTGGGTGCGGGACGGCCGCCTGGAGATCTGGATGGCGGCCTACGGACCGAAGGCGCTGAAGCTGACCGGCGAACAGGCCGACGGGTTCATCCTGCAGACCGCGGACCCGGACATCGCGCGGTGGACGATCGGCTCGGTCCGGGCCGCCGCGGTGGCGGCGGGCCGGGACCCGTCGGCGATCACGATGTGCGTCGCCGCCCCGGCCTATGTGGGCTCCGACCTTCCGCATCAGCGGGATCAGCTGCGGTGGTTCGGCGGCATGGTGGGCAACCACGTCGCTGACCTGGTGGCACGGTACGGCACCGACGGGCCGGTGCCGCGAGAGCTGACCGACTACATCGCCGGACGCGACGGCTACGACTATGCCCACCACGGCAGGGCGGACAACCCGTCCGTCGACTTCGTGCCGGACGAGATCATGGACCGGTTCTGCCTGCTGGGCCCGGCGTCCGCGCACGTGGACCGGCTACAGGAGCTGGCCGAGCTCGGGGTGGACCAGTTCGCCGTCTACCTGATGCACGACGAGGACGAAAAGACCCTCGCCGCCTACCGCGACACGGTCATCCCCGGCCTGTCCTGGGAGGTGTCCCCCAGCTGATCCGCCTTCGTGACTACGCTGAACGGCATGAAGCACCTGAAGCTCCGCACGGTTACCGTCGAAGGGTTCACCTCAATCAGGAACGCCTCGGTCGAGCTGGGCGATCTCAACGTGCTTATAGGCGCGAATGGCGCGGGCAAGAGCAACCTCATTAGAGCGCTTGAAATGCTCGGTCGGATCATGGATGGCGAGCTGGGCCTGTTCACCGGGCTTGCCGGAGGCGCGAAAGCGCTGCGGAGCGCCAATGTCCCGCCTTCCGCCTCCATCCGCCTAAGGCTTGATTTCGATGGCGGAGGCTATTCAGCCAACCTAATTTCAGCGGCTGGAGACGCACTCATCTTCTATGAAGAGGCCGTCTGGTCCGGTGATCATCAGCCGCACACGATGCCAACGCGCGGCCATGGTGAAACCATGATCACCAGCCGAGGAGCACCATGGTCGGCATATGCGGAGCCAATCATTGATGCGATACGAGGGTGTAGGGTCTTTCATTTTAATGACACCAGCCGCACCTCTCCCGTCAAGCAGTATGGATACTCGTCCGATAGCAAGGCGTTGCAGCCGGACGCTGGGAACATTGCGGCGGTACTGCGCAGGCTGATGACGACCGCCCCAGCAGCTTACCAACGGATCGTCGGCGCGATCCAGCTCGTGGCACCATTCTTCCGAGACTTCGTCCTAGAGCCCGAACTCCCCTCAGATCGTTTGCGGCTGAGGTGGCGGCAGACTGATTCGGACACGATCTTTCCTCCTGATGCATTCTCTGACGGGACGCTCAGGTTTATCTGCCTTGCCACGTTGCTCACCCAGCCCGAGCTACCCGGGCTAGTCATCCTTGATGAACCGGAGCTTGGTCTGCATCCCTTCGCGATCGTCCAGCTCGCGGACATGCTCCGGGCTGCGAGCCGAGAAAGCCAGGTGCTGATAGCCACCCAGTCGGTCACGCTCATGAACCAGTTCGAGCTTGACGACCTCATCGTCGTCGAGCGCCGGGACGGCGGGTCGGTTTTCGAACGACCCGACCCCGACCGCCTCCTGGAGTGGCTGGCTGACTACTCGCTTGGTGATCTGTGGGAGAAGAACCTATTGGGCGGACGACCGCGACCCGAGCGCGACTGAGCTATGCGGAAACTGCACATCCTCGTCGAAGGGCAGACGGAGGAGGTGATCGTCAGGAATGTGATCAGCCCTTATCTGTCGCATGACAACCTGTTCGTCGATGTGTCCATCTACAAGACCAAACGTCCGGCGGTCGGCCCGGCGTACCGAGGCGGAATCTCTCACTGGCCGAAACTCCTGCGCGAGATACAACTGCTACTTCATGACAGCTCTAGCACGCTGCTTACTACGCTTTTCGACTATTACGCATTCCCGGCCGACGCCCCGGGAATGGACAGACGGCCGCATGGATCGTCATATGACCGGGTGTCACATGTCGAGCGCGCCATAGCGGAGGCAGTCGCGTCCGACCGATTCGATCGTCCAGCAGGAGAAGAGCCCTGAGCTGATCAACGAGGGTGCTGCGACCGCTCCGTCGAAGCGCATTCTCGGTGCTTATCCGCGATATGCCAAAACCAGCGATGGCCCGATCGTCGTCGCTGACGCGGGGATGGATACCGTCAGGCGATGCTGTCCGCACGCAGATCAATGGCTCACCGAGATCGAAAACAGACTGCGGACGTAACTAACAGCGCTTGCTGGCGTTCGAGGTAGCTGAGAGCGACCCAGCCAACCGGGACGGGGAGCCAGAACGTGAGCAGGCGGAACAGCAGGACCGAGCTGGCCGCGCCCGCGGGGGGAACACCGGCCGCGGTCAGGCCGGCGGTCATGGCCAGTTCCACCGCACCCAGGCCGCCCGGCGTCGGCATGATCGAGCCGAAGGCGCTACCGGTCAGGTACACGACGGCGATGCTGGCGATCGGCACCGATCGGCGGAATGCGGCCACGCAGGCCGCCAGGCACAGGATGTAGGCCGCGCTCAGCAGGAGCGCGCCGCCGATGCCCTTGGCCAGCTTGCGCGGCTGCTGCGCGACCTCGAGCAGCCGGGGCAGCACCTGGCCGAGCATCGGCGCGGCCCGGGCACGGATCAGCCGACGGCTGGCCGGGATCGCGAGGACTACGAGCCCCACGACGCCGAGCCCGGCCAGCACGAAGTAGGACCACGAGGGTGGCGGCTTGAGCGGGGCCCCGCGCCCGGTTCCGGTGATCGCGACGAATATCACCAGCAGCAGCACGTGCAGGACGAACGCCACGGCCTGCCACACGCCCACGCTGGCCGCCGCGACCGCCGCCGGTATCTTCCTGCGCTGAAGGTAGCGGATGTTGAGCGCGGCGCCGCCGACCGCGGCGGGTGTGACCAGCCGCACGAACGACCCGGCGATCTGAGCCAGTGCCGTGCGAACGAAGCTCAGGCGCTCGGCTACGAATCCCTGGAGCGACAGCGTGGCGCCGAGGAACGTTACGCCCTCCAGCAGGAGGGCCACCACCCCCCACCGCCAGTCCGCCCGGTGGAGCACGCTGGCCAGGCTGGCGCGGCCCAGCTCGACGGCCAGCAGGTAGGCGGCCACCAGCGTGGCCACCAGGGTCAGCAGGGTGCGGAACCGGATGCGTTCGAGCTGGATCGGCGTGACCTCTCCGCCGGGAACCGCGGCCAGCAGCCGCTTACGCAGCTCGGGCAGCACGTCCCGGCGCCGGCGCAGCGCCGCCCGGGTGGACCTGGCCAGCGCGACCGGCTGGAGCAACGGCACCACGGCCAGGAGTTCGGTCGCGGTCACCTTCTCCAGCGCGATGCTGGCGGCCCGGTCAGTGCCCACGGTCAGCCCGAGTTCCGCGATGAGCTGCGCGGTGTCCAGCCGCACCTGGAGATCGCTGGCGGCGACGTCGCCGTCGCCGGGATCGAGCAGCACGACCTGGCCCTGGTCGGTGAGCAGGATGCGGTCGGCGGTGAGCGCCCGGTGCGTGACCCGATGCGCGTGCAGGGTGCACACGGCATCCCAGATGTTCCGGAGTTCGTCGTCGGTGCAGCCTGGGTTCTTTGCCGCCAGCGTGGTCCCGTCATGATGGTCGTAGGCGAGCACCGTGGCCTCCGGGCCCACCCGGAGCACCGCCCGCAGCCGCGGAGTGGGCGCGCCAGCGTCCTCGGCGGCGTAGGCGAGCAGGGCCTGGCGTTCGACCGCGCGGTCCACCGACAGCGGGGCCTGCCTTGACACCTGATTGCGCACCCGGACGGCGCGGTACAGCCGGTAGATCGCTCCGGCCGCCTGCTGATCCCGGTCATAGACCGCGACGTCCAGGCGGTGTCCGTCCCGCGTGGCCACGTCGTAGTGACGTGAGCCAGCCGACCGTCCGACCGGAACCCGCCGGATCGCGGCGATCTCGCGACCGGGCCGGGTCAGCGCCGCGGCGATCTCGCCGGCGCTGGGCCGCTGGGACGTCGAGCCGGCGAAGTATCGCACCGCCAGCCCGATGGCCCGGCCGGCGATCAGCGTGATGAGCAGCGACAGCACGGTGGTGTCCGAGGTCCCGACGTGCACGATCGCGTAGACGGCGACGGCGACCCACAGCCAGTTCCGCCAGGCGGGATGACCGGACAGGCCGATGATCGTCGCGTACGCCACCACGCCGGCCAGGTACGGGTCGAAGGCCATGGGATGACGGGTGCCGGGATTGGCCATGATGATCGCGTCATACAGCCGGGCGGCGAACGCGCGGCTCAGCACGGCATCGGCGACCGCCACCACCGCCGTGGCGACCAGCCCGGTCGCCACCGCCTCGGCGAGCCGCCGCGACTGGCGGCGGAACAGCTCACGTCCGGCCAGCGCGACCGGGAGGATAAGCAGCCCGAACAGGGCCAGCCGAGGTGCCACCACGAACACCGCATGGGGCAGCCGCCGGCTGGCGCCCACGATGTCTTTCTCCATGCCGGTGGTCGTAGCGCTCGCCGCGACCCCGAGCAGCGCCAGGGCCACGATCTCGATGCAGGAGACGAGGCAGCGCAGCAGATCGAAAGGCTTGCGGATCCGCCGTTCAAGATGATCCTCTACCAGGATCGATAGTCGCTGCTGGGTCGTCACCGCACGATCGTTTCATCAGTCCGCCCCGCCAGCATAGCCGCACCGCCGTCCGCGCTGGTCGTGCGCGGGGCCGGCTCGTCGGACCACCGATCGTTCGTTATAATCTACTAAATAGGTCGTAATACTTGACTATAGCTTCCCCAGGCCACAACATGGGTGACGACATGAAACAGCCGATCGACGTTTCCGCCGGCGAGTTCCGGCACGCGATGAGCCACTTCGCCACCGGCGTGACGGTGATCACATCGGTGGATGAGCACGGCGAGCCGGCCGGCACCACGGCGAACGCGGTGACGTCATTGTCGCTGGACCCGCCGCTGGTGCTGGTGTGCTTCGACCTGGACAGCCTCACGCTGCGGGCGATCAGAAGTCACCGGGCGTTCGTGGTCAACGTGCTCGCCGCCCCGCAGCAGCACCTGTCGGCGAACTTCGCCCGCCGCGGGCTAGCGGCGGCCTGGGAAGGCGTGCGGCACCGTCGCGGCCCGACCGGCAGCCCGCGACTGGATGACGTGCTCGCGATCCTGGAGTGCACGCTGGAGCATTCGCTCCCCGGAGGCGATCACGAGATCATCGTCGGCCGTGTCCGCCACGTCGAGATCAGCGCCATCGCTTCATCCCCGCTGGTCTTCTTCCGCGGTACCTACACCGCCCTAGCGGGATAGGGCGCGGCGGATCAGGGGGATGGCGGGCTCGGCCCACTTGCTCACGACGGCGTCCAGGCCGGCGAACTCGGGTTCGGTGACGTAGAGGCCGCGGGATGGGACGGTGGCGCCCAGTTCGACCAGGACGGGCCGCAGGTGCACCTCGACCGCCAGCAGGTGACCGGCCCATCCGCCGGTCATGACCGGTACCGCGACGGTGCCGGCCAGGCCGTTGCTGCCGTACCGGTCAAGGAAGGCCTTGAGCATGCCGGTGTAGGTCGCCTTGTAGGTCGGTGACGCGAAGATCGCCACGTCGGCGGCGGCCACCTCCGCGGTCAGCCGGGACAGCTCCGGCGCGGACCAGTCAAACAGGCTCGGCGCGTGCTCGGCGAGGTCCACCACGAGCGGCGGGACCGGATCCGTCAGTACTCGCGCAACGGTGTCGGCCACCGCGAGCGCAACGCCGTGCGTCCGCGACGCGGGCTTCGGGTTGCCGGTGACCACGGCGATCCGCATGACTGGAATGCCTCCGTTTCGCCATCCGCGACCATATATATTTTTTCGATTGGTTTAGTGTACATGGTGGTACCGCGTATCGTCCCGAGCATGAAGATCGGCGAGATACGCGACCTGATCCGGATGAAGCCGCTGGAGCTCGACGCTACCCGTCGCAGGCTGTCGGCGTGCCACGACATCGACGACCTGCGCTCGGCCGGGCGCCGGCTGATACCCCGTCCGGTCTTCGACTACGTCGATGGCGGCTCTGAGGAAGAGGTCTGCCTCGCCACGAACCGCGATGCCTTCCAGCGCCGCCGGTTCCGGCCGCGCGCACTGGCCGGGGTCGCGACGGTGGACACCGCGGCGCGGGTGCTCGGCGAGGGCCTGCCGTTCCCCCTGCTGCTCGGCCCGACCGGATATACCCGGATGATGCACCCCGGCGGCGAGATCGCGGCGGCGCGCGCGGCGCACCGGCGCGGTCTGCCCTACACGCTGTCCACCATGGCGACCACGTCGATCGAGGACCTGCGGCGCGCCGTTCCCGGCGCCGAACTGTGGTTCCAGCTCTATGTCATGCGGGACACCGGCCTGAACAAGGAACTGGTCACGCGCGCCGCCGAATCCGGCTACCGGGTCCTGATGATCACCGTCGACACCGTGGTACCCGGCCACCGCACCAGGGATGAGCACAACGGCCTGGTCATACCGCCCGCGCTCACCGCCGGGACGCTGGCCGGCATCGCGGTCCGCCCCGGCTACTGGATGCGGATGCTGCGCAATCCGGCCATTGAGTTCGCCCACATCCCCGGCAAGGCGAAGACGATCTCCGGCTCCATCTCGCTGTTCGACCCGTCGATCACCTGGGACACGGTCGCGGACCTGCGCACGCTCTGGCCCGGCAAGCTCGTGCTCAAGGGTCCGCTGAGCCCGGCGGACGCCCGCCGCGCGATCTCGGCCGGCGCCGACGGCATCGTGCTGTCCAACCACGGCGGCCGCCAGCTCGACCGGGCCGTCGCCCCCATCGACCTCGTCGCCGAGGTCCGTTCCGCCCTTGGTCCTGAGGCTTCGATACTGGTCGATTCCGGCATCCGGCACGGCGCCGATATCGCGGTCGCCCTCGCCTGCGGCGCCGACGCCGCGGCCATCGGCCGGGCCTACCTGTACGGCTTGATGGCCGGGGGCGAGCCCGGCGTTGACAAGACCCTGGCCCTGCTGACTTCGCAGTTCATCCGCACCCTCCAGCTGCTCGGGATGAGATCCGCCGACGAACTGCGTGCCGTCGGCCAGGACATCTTCCAGCACCCCTGATTTCGTATCTTCGTGCGGTTGATTTACGTCTCGTGGTGAATTCGTAGGACTATGTGCGCGCGCCAAAATAACGTGCGTTTGCGGCATGTTGGGCATGTCGTCTTTGCTAGAGTGCGCTGAACAGCCTGGGTGAACTATGCATACCGATACATAGCGGACACATGAGCATCCTTCAGTGGGAAGAAAAGA
>JAFARZ010000300.1 GCA_019245115.1 Streptosporangiaceae bacterium
CGGCCGCTGCCCGCCGCGACCGCGGCTTTCTGCTGCCTGCCGCCAGCACTGCTGGCCGCCGCCAATACGGCCGCCGTCGCCGCTCCCCAGCACGGCCGCCGTCGCCTCTCGCCGCGCGGCTGCCCGCCGTCGGCGCGGCCGGCTGGAGGCGGCACAATAGCAAGGTGAGCGGCTCAGATCATCGGGTCAGCGTGCGCGTGGCGCGCCGTGGCGACGAAGCGGCCCTGGCCGGTATCGACGCGGTGGCCTGGACGCCCGCGTCGGGATTTCCCTCGGTCATAGCCCGGGTCGGCTCTTTCTTCTCCCCCGACCACCCGCCCGGAGCCCATCTGGTGGCCGAGGTCAACGGCGCCGTGGTCGGCTATGTCGTGGTGAAACCGGTCACCCCGCTGAAGGAGAACGCGCATGTGTCCGGCATCGCGGGACTCGCGGTTATCCCGGACGCCAGAGGCAGGGGAGTGGCGAGCGCCTTGCTTGCCGCCGCCGAGCAGCACGCACGTGACCACGGCGCACGCAAGCTGAGCCTGCGGGTCCTGAGCAGCAACGATGCCGCGTTGCGGTTGTATGAGCGGTGCGGTTTCCGGCGGGAGGGGACCTTGCGCGAGGAGTTCCTCATCGAAGGCCGCTACGTTGACGACGTGCTCATGGCCAAGCACCTCGGCGGCTCGTGGGGGTCCGCGTGACTACGCCGCCGCGCCCCGAGCCGTTTTCCCAGAATGCCTCGCCCGCGGCGCTGGAGGATCTCCGCGCGCGGCTGCGCGGCACGCGCTGGCCGGACGCGCCGCGGGATGCGGGCTGGTCGCTCGGGACTGACGTGGCCTACCTCCGCGAACTGGCCGCCTACTGGGCGGACGAGTTCGACTGGTCGGCCCAGGAGACGGCGCTGGCCCGGCTTCCCCGCTTCCGCGTCTCGCTCGGCGGGCTCGGGATCCACTTCGTGCACGCCCGGGCCGCCAGCGCCACCGCCCCCGCCACGGCCACCACTGGGGCCGGACCGGCCATGCCGCTGGTGCTCTGCCACGGCTGGCCGGACTCGTTCTGGCGCTATACGAAGGTTATCCCGCTGCTGACTGACCCCGCCGCGCACGGCGCCGACCCCGCCGACGCGTTCGACGTCGTAGTGCCCGACATGCCGGGCTTCGGGTACTCCGACCGCCCGGCCGGACCGCCGCTTGACTGCATCGCCGTGGCCGGCCTGTGGGCCGAGCTGATGAGCGCGCTCGGCTACCCGCGGTTCGGCGCGGCGGGCGGGGACATGGGCAGTCACGTGAGCCGCTACCTCGCGCTCGATCACCCGGACCGGGTCGTCGCCGTGCACCGTACGGATGCGGGGCTGCCCGTCTTCGCCGGCGACCCGGCCGATCTCACGCCGCCGGAGCGGGCCATGTTCGCGGACACCGCGGCCTGGACCGCCGCCGAGGGCGCTTACGGCGCGATGCACCGCACGAAGCCGCAGACCGCGGCCTTCGGGCTCACCGACTCGCCCGCCGGGCTGGCCGCGTGGATCATCGAAAAGCTCCGGTCCTGGAGCGACTGCGACGGCGAAGTCGAGCGCAGCTACACCAGGGACGAGATCCTGACCAACGTCATGATCTACTGGCTCACCGGCACGATCGGCTCGTCGATGCGGATGTATCACGCGAATGCCGCGATCCCGGCCGCGCAGCTCAGTCGGCGGGTCGAGGTGCCGTCCGGCTTCTCGTTGTTCCCCGGCGAAATCATCCGGCCGCCGCGGGTGTGGCTGGAGCGCACGACGAACCTCGCGCGGGTGACCGAACTGCCGCGCGGCGGGCACTTCGCGCCGTTCGAGGAGCCCGAACTGTACGCGGAGGAGCTACGCGCGTTCTTCCGTCCTTACCGGGCCGCGGCGACCGCACCCTGACGAAGCACCGACGGGTTCCCTGACTCGCCCACTCGGACAAAGCCGATCACATATCGCCAGAAACTTGCGCTCCGCCACTTGACAGATGCCTTTGGGGCGACTGAGGCTCCTTTATGTGAGCGCTAACAACCTCAGAACCCTGGCGGCAGGTATGGCGATCGCGCTCTTGCCGATTGCCTTCACGGCCGTCGCGGCCACGGCGCCGCAGGCGGCGCAGGCGGCGCAGGCGGCCCAGGTGGCGCCTGCGGCACAATCAGCGCAGGGGGCGCAAGCGTCCCCGTCCAGGCCGCAGGGCCCATGTGATATCTACGCCGCCGGCGGCACGCCCTGCGTGGCGGCCCACAGCACCACGCGGGCGCTGTACGCCTCCTACAACGGCCCGCTCTACCAGGTCATGCGCCTGTCGGACGGCGCGGTCAGGAACATCGGCGTCGTCCGGCCCAGCGCCTTCCCGATCCCCGACGCGGGCGGCTACGCCGACGCGGCCGCGCAGGACGCGTTCTGCGCCGGCACGACATGCCTGATCACCAAGGTCTACGACCAGTCCGGCCATGGCAACAACCTCACCCAGGCGCCTCGCGGCGCATTCAGCGGCCCGGCCCTGGGCGGCTACAACAACCTGCCGGTCGCGGACACGGCGCCGATCTCGATCGGCGGTCACAAGGCCTACGGCGTCTTCATCGCCCCGGGCATGGGCCTGCGCGACGACGACACCACCGGTATCGCGACCGGCGACCAACCGGAGGGCATGTACTGGGTCCTTGACGGCCATCACTTCAACGACGGCTGCTGCTTCGACTACGGCAACGCCGAGATCGACAGCCACGATGACGGCGACGGCACGATGGAGACCTCCTACTTCGGCAACGCCCCCTTCTGGTATCACGGCAACCCGCCCGGCCCGTGGATCATGACCGACCAGGAGAACAACCTGGTGGGTTGCGTGAACCCCGGCAGCACATCCAAGCTCTGCCCGAACCTGCCGAACATCACCTCGCGGTTCGTGACCGCGGTGGCCAAGGGCCAGCCGCACCAGTGGGAATCCGAGGGCGGCGACGCGCAGCAGGGTGCCTTGTCGACCATGTTCAGCGGACCGCGCGTCGATTCCACCTATGACCCGATGCAAAAGCAGGGGGCCATCGTCCTGGGCAATGGCGGCGACAACAGCAACGGTTCGCAGGGCACCTTCTATGAGGGCGTGATGACGGCCGGATACCCGTCGGACGCCACCGACCAGAAGGTTCAGGCCAACATCGTGGCCGCCAGCTACGACGTGCAGCAACTGAGCCTGACGCCGGCTTCGGCGACCGCCACGCCGCCCGGACTCCAGACGTTCGCGCCGGGATCCTCGCAAGACTCCACCGTAACGTTCACGAACACCACGGGGTCGCGTGCGGTGGGCGTGAAGCTCAGCATTTCACTGCCCAGCAGACAGTGGACCTCCGTCGTCACGGGCACCGCTGAGATCTCGCAGACGTTCGATTCTGTCGCGCCCGGCGCGAGCGTGAGCGCGACGTTCAAAGTCACGTCGGGACCGGTGCCCTTCAACGGCGACCTGATCGGCAACGCCTCGTGGACGAACCCCGGACATGGCGGGCGGCAGTTCGCGACAACGGCCGAGAAGGTGCGGAACGTCAGCCCAATCAAGATCAACGAGTTCCGCGCCGGCACCAGTGCCAACTCGACCAACAGTTTCATCGAGCTATACAACGCCGGCTCCAGCACCGTTGACCTGTCGCACTGGACGGTGACCGAGCATGCGGCCCAGCAGCCCGTCTTCTCGACGGTGACCGTCCCGGACGGAACGAAGCTCGCGGGCCACGGCTTCTACCTGCTCGGCCTGGCCAACTCGGGGCTGGCCGCCCCCGCCAGCGCGGGCGACACCACCCTGGACCTGCGTGACACCTCCGGCCTCGCTCCGGGCCAGCGGGTCCAGATCGGCACCGGGCCCGCGGCGGAGACCCGCACGATCGCCCGCATCACCAACTCCGGTGCGACCGGGCCCCGCGTACCGGGCAAGCTCGGCAACGCCGTCCAGCTGTCGGGGAACGGCGAGTATGTGAGCCTGCCGAACGGCATTGTCAGCGGGCTGCACGACTTCACGATCTCGGCGTGGGTCAACCCGTCCGCCAACACCGCCTGGTCACGGCTGTTCGACTTCGGCACCGGCACCAGTAACTACATGTTCCTCACGCTCAGCGCCGGCGGCGGCCCGCTCCGCTTCGCGACCACGACCACCGGAAATGGCGCCGAGCAGCAGCTCAACGCGCCTGGCAACCTTCCGCTGAACACCTGGTCGCATGTGGCCGTGACCCTGTCCGGCACCACCGGGACGCTGTACATAAACGGCCAGCCGGTGGCGACCAACACCGGCATGACCATCAACCCCGCCGCTCTCGGCACCACCAACCAGAACTGGATAGGCCGTTCGCAGTTCAGCGCCGACCCATTCCTGGCGGCCACCGTGGACGACTTCAGCATCTACAGCCGGGCGCTGTCCGCTGCCGAGATCGCCACCCTCGCTTCAGGGCAGCCCAGCGCCGGCGACGTCGCGGACTACAAGTTCGACGAGGACTCCGGTGAAGTCGCGCTGGACTCGTCGGGCCACGGCCACAACGCGACAATCATCAGCCCCGGGAACATCAGCACGCCGCTGTGGCAGCCGCTGCCCGACGGTCCGATTACCGTCCCGGCCGGCTCGACCAACGTGCCCGTCACGATCACATCGGGCTTCAAGGTCGGCCAGAAGATGGCCATCGGCTTCGGCCGCACGTTCGAGACAGCCACGGTAACCGCCGTCGGCACGCCGGGCACACAGGCCCGGCTCGCCGCCGCGGCGGCCGCCGGCGCGACCAGCATCAAGGTCACCTCGACCAGCAACATCAGCGCCGGCGACAAGATCCGGCTCGACATCGGCCAGAACACCGAGATCGTCACCGTCGCGTCGGTGGGCACCTCGGGCGCGGGCGGGACCGGCCTCACCCTGGCCGCGCCGCTGAAGTTCGGCCACGCGTCCAACCTTCCCTTCAGCGACCGGGGCACCGGTATCACCTTCAGTCCCGCGACTCGCTTCGCGCACTCGAGCAATGAGCCCGTGCAGGCGCTGAGCAGCAGCATCACCCTCGACAAGCCCCTTGGCAGCGGCTACGCGATCAACACGCCGGTGGTCGACGCCGCCGTGACGACCGCGGGTTACCAAGGGTCTCCGGCGCCCGACCAGTGGTTCGGCGGTCCCACCCTCTCCAGCAGCGCCGGCAGCATCGTGCTGCGTGACGCAAGAGGCCTGGTGGCCGACAGCCTGAACTACGGAGGCCTTGTCGACCCGTGGGCCGCCGAGGGTTACCAGGGAGCGTCAGGGGCTGGGCAGGGCGGCTGCTTCGCGCCCGCGCCCGTCTTGGCCACTGGTGCCGGGAGGAGCGACATCCGCCTGCCCGACGGCACCGACACCGACAGCAACTGCACCGATTTCGCGATAACCAACGATCCCACGCCGGGTGGCGCCAACAAGGGCTTCACCCTGGACCCGGGCCCGCTGATCTCGGTGCAGACCACCTCACCCGCCGGCAACTCGGGCTACATCAAGCACGACGACTCCGACGACCTCGTGGTCGTCGCGCCGGTCTCGGCGAGCAGTCCGGCCACCGACAAGGCGGACGCCACCTTTGTGGAGACGGCCGGCCTGGCCAACCCGAGCTGCGTCTCGTTCGAGTCGGTCAACAAGCCCGGGAGCTACCTGCGGCATCAGAATTTCCAGTTCCACCTGCAACCCAACGACGGCAGCACGCTGTTCTCGATGGACGCGACCTTCTGCCCGGCGACAGGCAACAGCGGTCAGGGCACGTCCTTCCAGTCGGTGAACTTCCCCGGCCGGTACATCCGCAACTTCAACAACACCGTCTACCTGGCCAGTGACGGCCCTCCCGGGACCAATCCCTGGGACACCGCCACCGGCTGGCCAGTGGACACGAGCTGGCTGGTGGCCGCTCCGCTGGCGCCGGCACCATGAGGCATCAGCCTTAGCGACCTCGCGGCGCGGCGCGGCGCCTGCGACCAATGGCTTCTGGTGCCCATTTTCCGAAAGTGGGCACCGGAAGTGAACTTTTCATTCCTGAACTTTACATTCACATTTCGCGACGCCTCCGTAATGCGCGCCTGCCTCCTAACTATCGCCAGAAATTATTCAGCCTCTCCTGTCCTTTTAAAACCGGGTTCTCAATGCCTTGTTCGCGTTTGGGGGAAAGTGTATCTTCGGCTTGAGTTAGTTCGTGGCGAATACTCCGGCAAACAGCCTGGATGACCGCCTCTACCGGAGGAACGATGAAGAACGCACGCAAACGATGGAGCCTGGGCGCGTCCCTGACCCTGGTAGCGGGGAGTCTGCTCATGGTGGCGACCCCCATGGCGGCAAACGCCTCGCCGTCACCGAACGCCTGCTCACTACAGCCCCGCGTGGGTCACATCGCCGGCATCGTGCCTGCGATAGGCCACTGTTCGGGCAATGACGCCCGCATCAACAGTGACCCTGCTTCTGGCACTCCGCCACTGCTTTTCAACGGCGGCTCGGTGATGATGACCCCGTCGAGCAGCCCGCTGGTCATCACGCCGATCTTCTGGAATCCGTCCGGTCACACGATGGCGTCGGCCTATAAGTCGCTCATCAGCACCTATATCAGTGACGTGGCGGCGGCGAGCGGTCAGACCACCAATGTGTACTCGGTCCTGAACGAGTATTCCGGCAACAACGGGCAGATTCACTACAGCGTCAGCTCCGGCGCGGCCATCAATGACACCAATGCGCTGCCCAGGAGCGGCTGCACGGTAGCCAGCAATGACCGCAGCGGGATCTACGCTGACGGCACCGGCTACAACGCCTGCCTGGATGACGCCCAGCTGCAAAGCCAGGTCAACAGCGTCACCTCGGCCCACGGCCTGCCACGCAACCTTTCCCACATCTATGTACTGCTCCTGCCGAAGGCGGTTGAGTCGTGCTTCAACGCCGGTTCGACCACCACCTCGGCCAACCAGTGCACGATCAACCACAACCCGAGCGCGGCCTTCTGCGCCTACCACAGCGAGGACTCGGCCAGCGCCATCTACGCGAACATGCCCTTCCCGGTCTATGAGTCCAGCACCGGGTTCACCTGCGGGACAGAGGCCAACTTCGGTGTGGTCGAGTCGCCGAACAACAACCCCGACGCCGACGTCGAGATCAGCCCCACCAGCCACGAAGTCAGTGAGGCGATTACCGACCCGGACACCGCGACCGGATGGTTCGACTCCAGTGGCTTCGAGATCGGCGACGAGTGCGCCTTCACCTTCGGCGCGACGCAAGGCAACGCCGGGCAGCTGTTCAACCAGACGATCAACGGCGGCCACTTCCTGACCCAGGAGGAGTTCAGCAACAAGGACTTCGCTATAACAGGTGGCGGATGCGTGCAGAGCGCTAACGCCGAGGCCTGATCGAGGTTCAGGGCCCGGTCCGGGGACGGTTCCCGGACCGGGCCCGTCGGCGCGCCAGCGTATCTTCGTCCAGCTCTCGCGCTGCTTGCATCTCGCCGATGGCGCGCAGGTCGTGAGCGAGATTAGTGGCTGTGGTGAGCGTATTCGGGTGATCTTCACCGAGGATTCTGCGGCACCGGGTCAGGGTGTCTTCATGCAGCGCCCGCGCCGCGTGCGCGTCGCCTAGAACACGCAGGTCGTTGGCGAGATTGTTGGCAGCGCTCAGCGTACCGGGGTGGTCGTCGCCGAGGGTTCGCCGCCGGCGGGTCAGGGTGTCTTCGTGCAGCTCTCGCGCCGCCTGGGTCTCGCCGAGGGTGTACATGTTGGCGGCGAGATTGTTGGCGGAGACGAGAGTGTCAGGGTGGTCGTCGCCGAGGGTTCGCCGCCGGCGGGTCAGGGTGTCTTCGTCCAGCTCCCGTGCCGCCTGGATCTCCCCCAGGGCGCGCAGGTTTTCGGCGAGGCTGTGGGCTGCGGCAAGAGTGTCGCGATGGTCCTCGCCGCTGATGCGGCGCTCCCGGGCGTGATTGTCTTCAGCCAGCTCGCGGGCTTCCGCATAACGGCCCATCTGCCGCAAGGCTTCGGCGAGGGTGCTCGCGGCACGCCGGGTGTAACGGTCGTCGGGCCCGGCCTGGTCGCGCCTCCGGTCGCGCAAGCGCAGGGCCATCTCGTGGCCGGTGCGGGCATCGCCGCGCGTGACCAGATATCGGGCCGCATCATTGGCCATCTCCCACAGATCCGTGCTGGCGGCTGCCGGGGGATCGAGGAGCAGCAGGTGCGGAAGCATGTGTGCCCAGCGGGGCCAGTTGGCGGGCATGTCCGCATCGCCAGGATGGCTGGCCGTGAGGATTGCCCCGGCCAGGTCCCGGGTAGCGCGAGCCTGAGCTTGGGTCAGGTGATCGCGCACGATGCCCTGGGTCAGCCGGTGCATCCGCAGTTGGTTGTGATCTACTCGCGCCAGCGCGCTGCGCTCAAGGCGAGCCAGAACCCGGCGCCAGGCCACCGGATCCGCCGCCCGCTTTCCCAGCGGGTCAGGAAGCCGCGCCGCGGCGGCGGCGAACCAGTTCACTGGAACGGGCTCTGGGGCAAAGAAGGCGCAGATCCCGGCCAGGTCCGCGGCTGCCGGATCCTCGCCGCGTAGCCGCTCGAACGCGAGCCGGGTAACCGCCGCGAGTGAGTGCGGGTAAGAGGAAGGCCGTCCCCCAGCCGGGATCTCCGCGGCCCCGGTATCAGCCAGGTACGCCGCCGCCTGGACGATCGCCAGCGGAAGGTCACCCATCGCTCTGGCTACCTGGTCCGCATCAGCGGTCGGCAGTGCGTCGACCCGGCCCTGCAGGATCGCGACCGATTCGGCGCGTGCCAGTACGTCGACCTCGACTGGCTCCGCGATCTCGTCCCAGTCACGTGCCCGGGAAGTGACCAGTACATGGCCGTGGCCCCGCGGCAGCCACGCCGCTATGTCTTCGGGATTCTCGGCGTTGTCGAACACCAGCAGCCACCGATCCCGCTCTCGCAGCGTGGCGTGCACCGCCTGCCGCACCGCGGTGAGTTCCCAGCCAGGCTCCGCGCAACCCAGCGCTCTGGCCAGCGCGGCGAATTGCTCACCGATAAGGGCCGCCCGTTCCGCGGCTATCCACCACACCACGTCATAGTGGCTGGCGAAGCGGTGTGCGTACTCCACCGCCAGCTCCGTCTTGCCAACGCCGCCCACACCATGCAGTACCTGTACTATCGCCCGTGCCTGTACCACCGCCCGCCCCCCGGACAGCAGGCGATCTCGCATAGCCGTCAGGAGGCTCTCCCGGCCCGAGAACGCCGGATTACGGGCCGGAACCATAAATTCTCCGCCACGGTTGTCGATAATTCAGTATCGCCTGTCCCGGGCTAGTCCTGGTAGCTGCTGGGCGTGGTGGTCCTCGTGAGGCCGCTCGGACTGGTCCAGGCAAGGACACCTGGTACCGGCTGTTCGATTTTCCACCCCTGGGCTTGCTTAACCTGATGGTGCACGCGGCACAGCGGGGCGAGATTACATGCGCAGCTCAGTCCGCCGTCCTCCCACGGGCGAGTGTGGTCCAGGTCGCAGGCGGCCGCCGGCCGCCCGCACTCCGGCGCGGCGCACCGGTTGTTCCTGGCTGTACTCCGAGCCGGTCGGCCAGGTCGACGGCGGTGTCCGCGTCGGCGATGGTCTTCAGGGTGCGGCGTCCGGAGACGCACCCGTGTGCGGTAGCGGTGCCATCCCGCTTATCGGTGGTGGTCAGGCACCACCGCGTGGCGGGGTTGTCCGCGGCGGCAGCCAGCAGGTCCATCGTGTCGTTTTCATCGAGCAGCCCGAACCCCGGCAGTTCGGACGGCCCGGACGGCCGGCCCAGGTCAGGGTCCCACGGGACGACCAGGACCGGGTTGACCACCCAGCCGCCCCGCCCGCCGCCCTGCCCGCCCCTGCGCGCGTTCTGGCACGCACCCGAGCCCGACTGCGACTCCGAGCCCGACTCCGAGCCCGACTCCGCGTGCGTGCTCTCGAGCGCACCCTGGCCGGGCGTGGCGCGGCCGAGCAGGAAATCCAGGGCTGCCTGTACTTGCAGTTGCCCGGCGGTGCCCTCCGCTCCGGCGGCGTGCAGGTCCAGGGCGCGCCTCTCGATGTTCTGCCAGGCGATCACCGCGTCCGCGGTCGGCGCCTGCCGGACCGACAGGCCCGCGTTGCCGGAATCTTCCTGCCAGAGGCGGACGTGCGCGTCCTGGCGCTCCCGCTCCTTCCTCCGCTGGGCGGTGCCGGGGTCCAGCCGCATGACCTGCCGGCGTGCGAAGTCGCGCAGCCCGGCCGGGTTCTTCACCTGGCCGGCCGCCGCGAGGAGTACGTCTGCCTTATACTCTGACACCTGGCCCTGCCCCATGGCGGCAAGGGTGTGCGGCAACCGGCCGGTCATGACGGCCGCCCGCGACATCTGGTCGAGCATCCGCGTCCACGTCTCGGCGGTCTTCCACCCGGCTTCCTCGGCAGCTTCGCGGGCCGCTGTGGACCCGGACATGACAGCTGGCCGACGGCGCGCGAATTCGGCCAGGCCCAGGATCTGCACCCATGCGGCCCATGCGGCCATCCTGCCTCCGGCCGCGATCACGCCAAGGACCTCCTGGTCGTTCAGCCGTCCCAACCCTGCCCCGTCGGTCCCGGTGGCCGCGGTCAGCAGCCCGGCCAGCTTCGCCCCTGGCGCCAGCACATCCGCCGGCCCGCCGTCAGCGAAGCCACCCGCCCCAGACCCAGCCTTCACGCCGCCCTCCGGCTCCGCGCTGCCCACTGGATCCCGGCCGGTCTGGGCCGTCCCGGAAAACGAAGACGGCGAGGAGTCATGCTCCTCGCCGTCTGGTCCTGGCCCCGGGTACCTGTTTGCGTCTCATGCGCTACCGCCCGTTCTGATCTGACTGGACTTTCTATCAGTACTACGATATCTTATTCGATAAGATCGCTCAACCTAGTAGCGTTGATCTGCGCAACCGGCGGCTGCGCAGATCAGCGTGTCCTGTCACGGGCAGCATCCGGTGGCAGGTCTGTCGCAATCCGACCCGCTCGCGGCTCGCGGCTCGCGGCTCGCGGCTCGCGTGGCGCGTGGCGCGCGTACTCCGGTCGGGTCACCTCGCGCGTCGATGCAGGCCCGGGGAGGGTGCACCACTGTCGTTCTGATATGGGTCGCTATAGCCCGTTCGCGTCGAGGATCTTCATCAGGTTCCGCTTGCGTTTCTGATCGGCGCGGAGGACGGCGAGATAGCGATTGAATTCGGCGATGGTGCCAAGCCTCTCGTGGCAGCCGCGGGCGGACAGCAGCAGGCGCGCCACCTGTTGGTAGGTATTGTCGCCGGTCTGGCTCCTGAGCGGTTCGATGGCGCTGAGATAGAGCTGCAGAGCATCGGCGGGGCGAGTGGCGGCCACGGCGTCGGCAAGCCGGAGCCGCTGGTCGTGGGTGGCGGTGGCCTTGGCGGGGCCAGTGGTGACGGCGGTCCACGCGGCGCCCAGGTCACCGTCGTCGATCAGCGCGTTGACCAGGACCGGGCCAGCCCACGCCCAGTTGAAGTAGCCCCTGACCGGGGTGGCGTGGGCGTCCTCCCGGAGCCGCGCCAGAGCCGCCGCGCGGTCAGCGGCCCAGGTGCCGCAATCGACTGCGGCCCGTCGCAACGCCTGGTAGTGCAGAAGGGTCCGCTCGGCTTCGAAACGAGACCGGCGCAACGCAAGCACGTCATCGGTCCGGCCATCGGCGGAGTACCGGTCGGCCAGGTAGTCCACGAGCTGGTTATCCGGGCGGATCGCTTCGCGCAGCCCGCGCTCGGCCCACCCGAGGGCCTCACCCACGCGGTCTGCCCCGTCAAGTACGCGGGCGATCCGCAGATGCGCCTGGCCGCTGTCGTCGAGCTTGGAGGCGTAGAACGCGACGAGGGCATCGACGTCGCCTTCGACCTCGAGGATATCCTCCATGAGCCCGCGAGCACGGTAGTCGTTCGGGCTCGCGCTGAAGGCCGCCGCTATGCGTTGCCGGATCCGGGCCGTGCCGGTCTCATCGAGCAAGTCGGCGTAGTCAGCGAGATCGGGTGCGAATCCGTAGCTGTCGTTCAGCAGTAGCCCGGCCAGATAGTCGGCCAGCGAAACCGGGTCGGGTGGCGCGGTCTGGCAGGCGCGCAGGTGCACGGCCAGCAGCTGGTACGCGGAATCGCCGATTCCCCCGGAGGAGTCATCGACGGACTCAAACGCCTCGGTTAGCAGCGCGATGGCCTCCCGGGCGATCCCGATCGCCTGCGCCGCGCCGCCGGCGTCGATCAGGCTGCCGATCGCGTCGGCCGCCTTACCAACGTCATTCGCGTAATCCCAGGCCTGGTCGTAGTCGATGTAGCGGGTGACCATGATCAGCTCCCGGACCGCCAGCCGGATGGCCGGCGCGTCGGCATGTTCGGCCGCCGCGCGCAGCTCGAAGTGGCGCCGCAGATCCGGGTCGTCGGATATCAGGTCCAGCAGCTCGGCCACCAGCTCCTTCTTCGACATGGACTCCAGCCAGGATCGCAACGAGGTCTCCCGGGCCTGGCGGGCCTGGAGCTGGACAGGAAGATCGTCGCCCAGCTCCAGCACCGCCAAGCCGGTAGCGACGCAATGCTTGCAGAAGAAACCCTCCTGGCTGTGCGGGCAGGTGCAGCTACCGGCGAGCTGCCCGTCGCCGGCCGTCAGGGTCACCCGGTACCGGTGACTGCCGTACACCATGGCGGTGATCCGCGAGTCCGAGATCTCCAGGTCCGCCACGGAATCCAGGTAATCCAGACCACGCCCGAACGACCTGGGTCCCGCAACTCGCTGGATGTCCGCTTCGGTGAAGCCTACGGCCGCTGCCATGCGGATATTCAACACCAACCGGACACCCTAGATTGACGACATACTGCACGCCCGCAGGGACTGCTACGGCGAATTTGAGCCTGGGATCGAAGTCGCGGCTTCGCGGCCTTGCCGGATTCCCCTGAATGTCCGATATATTCCGAACGGGATTTGGATTAAGGCGGAACATCCATGCTACATGGAAATTAAGTGTACGAATACGGCGGGTTTGTCTCCGCGTAGCACGGAATTTCCGCGCTATATGGAGGCGAGGGGCTGACGCCGCGGCCAACGCGGCCAACACGGAAGGCCAACGCGGCCAACCGGGCCAAGGCCAACGCGGCCAACCCCGTGATTGTCACATGGGTGCGGCTCCTCCAGAGTGAGCAGCATGCCGATGGTGCCATCGGTGCCGCTCAAACCGAACAGTAGCGCTATAGAGCGTGCCCGATGGTGCCATCGGTGCCGCTGGCCAGGGAGCAGCACCTGGCTGTCACTTTAAGGGAGCCGCACCCTTGTCACATCCATGGGCACCCGACACCGTGGTTGTGACAAGCATGGGATTGCCAGAGCTAACCGCAGACGAACGGCCCTGAGTTCTTCCAGTGGGCCGCGGTCGCGGGCGACCCCGACGACCTGTGCGCCCGCCGCGCTCAGGGCGGTGGCGATGCCGCGGCCGAAGCCCCGGCTGGCGCCGGTCACCAGCGCCGTCACGCCTGATATTTCGTTTCCTGACATAGCCGACATAACCGGCCTCCCAGGTTCTTGCGGGTTTCCGTGCCGCCCGTCTGGCGGCCTGCTCATATAGACCAGCCGGATTCCCTGGAATCGCCGGAGCCGGTTACCCGGTTACCCGGTTACCCGGTTACCCGGTTATCCGTGCGGGCGGAAGAGCGCACGGACGCAGCCGTCGTCCTTGTCCTTGAACATCTGGTAACCGCGCGGCGCGTCATCCAGCGGCATGGTGTGCGTGGCCAGGTGCCGGGTGTCGATCTCCCCGGCGGCGATGCGTTCGAGCAGCATCGGGATGTACCGCTGCCCATGCTGCTGTGCGCCCCGCACCGTCAGTGCCTTGTTCATCATCGCGCCGAGCGGGAACTTGTCCACCAGCCCGCCGAACACCCCGAGAACGAACACCGAGCCGCCCTTCCGGCAGGCGTAAATGGCCTCACGCACGGCGGCGGGCCGGTCGCTCTGCAGCCGGAGCTGCTGCTTTGCCTGGTCGTAGAGGGACTGCGGACCGGGGGTGTGCGCTTCCATGCCGACCGCCTCGATGCACACGTCCGGTCCCCGGCCGCCGGTGCGTTCCCGCAGCTCGGCCTGAACGTCGGTGCCCGCGTAGTCGATGGTCTCCGCGTCGCAGAACCGCGAAGCCATCTCCAGCCGTTCGGGTATCCGGTCGATCACGATGACCTTCTCCGCGCCGAGCAGCACCGCGGCTCGCGCCGCCATCTGCCCCACTCCGCCGGCGCCCCAGACCGCGACGACGTCGCCCGGCGAGACTCCGCCGAGGTCCGCTCCCATCCAGCCGGTAGGTACGGCGTCGGACGCGAAAACCGCGCTGGCGTCGTCGACACTGTCCGGAACCTTGAACGCGCCGTAGTCCGCGAAGGGCACGCGTACATATTCAGCGTGGCTGCCGCGGAACCCGCCCATCGCGTGGGAGTAGCCGTACACCGCCCCGGTCTCGTAACCCCACATCATCTGGGCGATGCCAGAGTTCGTGTTGCTGTTGTCGCACAGCGACCACTGCTGCTGCTCGCAGTGCCAGCAGCGGCCGCAGGAGATGAACGAGCATACGACGACCCGGTCGCCCACCTGGTGCCGCCGTACTCCCGGACCTGTTTCCACGACCTCGCCGAGAAACTCGTGCCCGATCACGTCACCGGCCTGCATCGCGGGAATGTAGCCGCCCACGAGATGCAGGTCGGAACCACAGGTGACGGTGGCGGTGACCTTGACGATGATGTCGTCGTCGTTATGAATCCCCGGGTCGGGCACCTGCTCGATGACCAGCTTGTTCGGCCCCTCCCAGCACAGTGCCTTCATAGCCGTCCCTCCAGGGCCTCCAGGGCCTTCATAGCCGTCCCTCCTGGCCGGACCGCCGGATCAGCAGGTCCAGCGGCTTGCCGAGCGGTCCCGGGTGGGTGGTCGGCGGCTCGTCGGGCACGATGACTTCGCCGGTCTCGATCAGCGACTTGGCGTCCCGCAGCGCGGCGCGCAACTCGCGGCGCGGGTCCGTGCCCGACAGCCGGGCACCCAGGCTCACCGAACTCGCTGGCGGCGCTTCCCGCAGCCGCAGCCCGAGCTCTGTGCCCCGGCCGGCCGGGGCCGGCCGGATCATCACCTCGGCCCGGTCGTGCAGCCGCGTTACCGGCTCGGGTAGTTCGCTGGCCGCGGGAAACTGTCCGGGCGGACGGTTGACGGTTACCATGAGCCACCGGTTCCGCGGCTCCCGGTCGCCGAACGTGCCCGCGGCCCGGGAAACTCTCGCAGCCGCCGCGGCGGCGGCCGCCGCTACCGCGGCGAGCCCGGAGCCGGACGCGGCCAGCACCGCGAGCATGGTACCTCGCTTCATCGCGGCCTGCCTGTGTCTTCCATGGGAGCCCGCACTACCCTGCTGCCGCCCGGCTACTCGCTCGGGTGAGCATAACGGCACGTCAGTGTGTAGCATCGGCGGTCCCGGGTACCCGGCGGTCATGACGGAGAGCCAGGACGCTGCCAGGGCTGCTCGCGACGACATGTCCGGCGCGCTGCAGGATCTTTCCGAGCAGTCGCGCAGGCTGGTGCGGCAAGAGGTCGGCTTGGCAGTGCGGGAGACATTGGACAAGGCAAAGCAGAGCCTGCCCGCGGTGGGCCTGCTCGCGGCGAGCGGGGTATTCGGCGTACTGACGATCGCCGCCTCGTACCGGCTGAGCATGCGGCTGCTGGAGAAGCGGCTGTCCCCGTCCGGCGCCGCGCTCGTCGCGGCGGCGGGCTACGGCGGAGCGACCGCCTGCGCGGCCCTGGCCGGAATCCGCTGGCTGCGCGAGACGCCGTTGCCGGCGCCGTCGCGGACGGCCCGCGACGCGAGCGCCGCTGTGGCGGGCGCCGCGGCGGGCGCCAAGGCGAGCGGTGAGTGACACCACCGCCGTTCATATTTAAAGACCTATTTTCCCGAACGGCGGTGGTGCTTCCTCCACGGGAGAACCACCGGGCCCATGGAAGCGGCCCGCCCGCTGCGGATCGAGCGGGCCGCTTGCCTCGTGCCCCCGTCCGGTGGTCAGTCGAGTCGCGCCAGCGTGCGGCCGGGGAGCATGTGAGACTGGTGGTCTCGATGAAAGGTCAGCCAGAACATGATTCCCCGTCTGAGCTGTAGTTTCCCCGTAATGCTGCCCGTGCTGATCCGGCACTGGGCTTCCCGTATATGTCAGGTTATTCGGGGCGACGAATGATCACAAGCCGTATATGACCTGCCACAGATCTTGTCGAACCCAGGGAGCGAGCCGCGCCGGCCAAGAACGTGTTCATCGCGACCTGACGTCGATCTCGGGGGGCCGCCGTGGCGGGCGGGGAGTCCAGGACGGGAACTCGCGTGTCCTTGCGAGGGGGACGGCCTCCAGGGCGCGGGTGGCGGCGCGGACGCTGTCCGGTGTCACGCCGCCCAGGTAGCCGCGCAGGTCCGGAAGGTGGACCTGGGCGGCGAGGCGGTCGGCGTCCCACAGGTCCGCGAGCTGGTCCGCCGCCTTGCTGATCTGGGCGGTTACGTCGCGTTTCTCCGACTCGGCCTGGTCCGTAGCGCGCTTGACCACCCTGGGCAGCCGGCCGATCCCCAGCACGGACGGGACTCCGGCGAGGATGGCCGGGATGATCAGCTCCGGGGAAACGCCCGGGATGAGCGTGGCGCCACCCAGGCCGACCGCGGCGGCGAGCCCGCCGGGGCAGCCCCATTTCTTCAGCCACCGGAGCCTGCCCTGGCGCCGGGCGGCATCGGTGTCGATCCGGGCGCGGATTGCCGCCGCTTGCTCCTCAGCCTGGTCACGCAGCGCGGGGCGGGTCGTTCTTGTCTCATCGTCGCAGGCGAACCGGCACTCCCATTGCCGTTCCCCGACGGTGATCTCAATGGTGCCGGCCTCGGGGAGGCCATCGCGTAGCTCCTCCGCCGCCGTGACGATGAGCTGCTTGCTCAGCATGATCGCGAGCAGCTCGGTCACCGTCGGATCGGGCAGCTGGCCGTCATCGGGCCCGGGGAAGGCCGACTGGCTCACCATCCCGACGATGTTCAGCGTCCTGGAGCGGCCTTCCTCGTCGGCGACGACCATCGCCCGGGCGGCGCTCAGGTCGCCCTGGGTGAGCGTGATGGCCCGCTGCTCGCGCGTCACGCGGAGGAGTTCCTCCTCCTCGGGGTCCTCGGTGCGGGCCAGCTTGCTCAGCAGGGCGGCGAGGTCCCCCCGGACGTCATCCGACACGGACGCGCCCGCCTCGAAGCGCTCCCGGAAGTACCGGGCGGCCCGCTCGATGGCCCGGCTGGCCTCGTACCGGGGAGACAGGACCTTCCATGCCTTCTCGTTGGCGGCGAGCAGCGAGAAGTCCGGGTGCTCCCGGTGCCGTGCGCCCAGGCTGAGCAGCCGCCGCTGCCACTCGCTGACCGCGGCGTCGAAGATGTCCTGGCGGGCTCGCTCCTCGGCGTACCACTCGTCCATCTGCTTCACCAGCCGCGGCGCCGCGCCGCCGCCGAACGCGTTCCCGGTCGCGGCGTCGATGACGACCTGGAAGTGGCGGGGCAGGCTGACTGGCGTGAGCCGGGACAGGTACGCGGCGAGCCATTCCTGCAGCACCTCGTCGCGGTCCTGGTCACGCAGCAGGAGTGCCATGAACAGGGACGTCTTCTCGTAGTCCAGGGCCAGCGCGTAGCCGAGCGCCTCGCGGTGCTGCCCCGGGTTGTCGTTGAGCCATGCCGCGACCGCGAGGGTGGCCTGCGCCACCCAGTAGCGGGGCGTCTGGATCGCGAGCCGCTCGGTTACGTCCAGGATGACGCCGCGGTTGATGTGGCCGCTGGCGACCACGTCGATGATGCTCGCGGCCATGTTGCGAGCCTCCTCGTAACGGCCGAACTTCGCCTGCCACTGCCGTTCGGCGACGGCGAGTTCGTGGTAGGCGGCGGTCACGATGCGGTCCCGCTCGTACATCTCGCGCAGGCTGTCCAGCGAATCCTGCGTCGCCTGCTGCTTGCGCGCCAGGTCGTCGAGGGCGCGCGGCACGGTCTCCTCGATCCGGCGCAGCCGGTCGCTCAGCCGGGAGACGCTGCTGACCTGCTGCTGCAGGTTCGCGATCTCCGACCTGACGCTCCTTATCTCCGGGCCAAAGCCAGATGTTTCCCATGAGGAATCGCTGGTCATATGGGTGCCTCCAAGGTGGAGAGGGGCACGCGGGTCAGGCCGGCCGCCTGCCAGATCAGCCCACCGGTTTCGCCGAGGCCGCGCCAGGTCCCGTCGGGGGACACCACGGCCGCCGCCTCGGGCAGGAGCACCGCCGTGGCCGAGCGGGTGGCCAGGTCCCAGATGCGCGCGGTTCCGTCCCGGCTCCCCGTGGCCAGCAAGCGGCCGCTGAGGTCGAAGCTCATCGCGGTGATCCCGTGCACGTGGCCGGTCAGCACGGGCGCGTCAGCCCAGTCGGCCAGCGTCCCCGGCGGGCCTGCCTCGTACAGCCGGACGGTGCCGTCGGCGCAGCCTGCCGCGAGCATCGCTCCGGACGGACTCGCGGCCAGGACCGTGGCGCGGCAACCGAGCGGAGAATGGCACGCGGTTTCCTTACCGGCAGCCAGGTCCCAGGTGCGGATGGTCTCGTCATCACCGGCCGAGGTCAGCAGGCCGGGACGCGGGCCGAACACGACGGTGAGGACGGCGCCCTTGTGGCCGGTCAGCTCCCACAGCAGCCTCTTGTCCTCCCAGACGGTGATGACCGTCTCCGCCCACGCGGCCGCGATCCGCTTGCCGTCACGGTCCGCCGCGACCGCCCGGGCGTGTCCGGTCCGCCCCGGCAGGACCCCGGCCAGCGTCCCGTCCGCCGCGTTCCAGATCCGCACCGCGTCTCCAGCGGTCGCCAGCCGCGTCCCGTCTGCCCCGAAGGCCGCGCACTCCGCGGGCTCGGGGGAGTCCGCGGCCCAGCCCGGCTCGAGCGACTCCTTCGCCGTGGTGAAGGACCTCAGCCCGGAACGCCTGCCGCTGACCACCAGCCGGCCGCCGTCCGGAGAAACGGCGACGGCGGTCACCGGACCGTCCATGGCCCGGATGACCGGCATGGCCTGCCGGGATGTGTGCCACAGGCGGAGCGAGCCGTCGCTGCCGCCCAGCGCGAGCATCCCGGAACCGGCGAACGCGACGCCGGTGATGGTCAGGTCGGTCCCGTCCAGGACGCGCGGGCGTGCGGGGGTGTCAAGGCCGGCCAGGTACACGCACCCCCTGGCGTCATCGATCATCGCCGCGAAGCCTCCGCTGGGGCTGAGCGCGGCGGCCCGCATCGGAACACCCGCGGAACCGCCGGGCCACCCGTGTGCGCCGACGGTGAGCCAGCGGTCGCGCGCGTCGTCCCTGGCCAGTGCCAGCACCCGCCCGGATGCCGCGTTCACGGGCGCCGCACTCACGGGCGCCGCGTTCACGGGTGCGGCATCCGCGAGCTCCGTCAGGTCCCAGACGTGGACCTTGCCGTCTTCGTCGCCGGCGGCCAGCCGGCCGCCCACGCCGTCGAACGCCAGCGCTGTCACGTCGGCGGGACACGGCAGCCCGACGGCGAACCGCGGCTCGCTCGGGTCAGTCACGTCCCAGACCAGGAGCCGGCCTTCTACGCTGGCCGCCAGCCAGGCGCCGGCCGGGTCGAGGGCGAGGCTGCGGATCCGGACTTCCGGGCCGGTGAGCCCGGGAACGCCGCCGGGCAGGTAGCGGCGGGTGGTCCCGGCCGCGACGTCCCAGGCCGTGACGTGCCCGTCGTCCGTCGCGACGACCAGCAGGTCACCGCGGCCGGCGGCCATGGCTCGCACCCGTGCTCCGGCCGGCCACGACCGGACCGGCAGGCCCGGTCCGGCAATCCACACCGTGATGATCCCGTCCCCGTTCGCGGCGGCGAACCAGCGGCCACCCACGTCGGCCGTGACCAGCCGCCATCCGCGGCGCGCGGGCCGCACCTGCAGCCGGGATGGCGCAGGCCGCGGAGGGAGAGCCGGAGTCTCCGCGGGGACGTAAGGGGCTTGGGTACGTCGCACCGGGGCCGGACTGCCGGAGCGATGCGGGCGTGTCTGGTACAGGCCGGCGAGCAGGGCGGCGGCGGTGGGGCGGCTGGCCGGGTCCTTGGCCAGGCAGGCGGCGATGATGCCCAGCAGGCGGCCGGTGAGGGGGCGCAGGTCGGGGGGCTTGTTGACGATGCTGTAACTGGTCGCGGTGAAGGTGCCGGCATCGAACGGCGCCCGGCCCGCCGCGGCAAAGGCAACCACGCTGCCGAGGGAGAAGATGTCGCTGGCCGGCCCGGCGGGGCTGCCGTCAAGCTGCTCGGGGGACAAGAACGCGGGCGTGCCGACGACGGTCCCGGTGGCGGTCAGCCGGGGATCGCTGCTCGCTCCCGCGTCCTTCGCGATGCCGAAGTCGATGATCCGGGGGCCGTCGTCGGCCATGATGATGTTGAGCGGCTTGAGGTCCCGGTGAATCAGACCACGGGAGTGAATGGCGTGCAGGCCCTCGGCGAGCCCGGCGGCAAGCTCGTGCACTTCCGCCGGGTCGAGAGGGCCATCGCAGTTGACCCTGGCCGCCAGCGACGGGCCCGGGACGTATTGCGTCACCATCCACGGCGGATCCGCGTCCGGGTCGGCGTCGACGACAGCGGCCGTGTGGAAGCCGCTGACCAGTCCGGCGGCCTTTACCTCGCGCCGGAACCGCGCCCGGAACCGCGGGTCGCTGGCCAGGTCGGGGCGGATCAGCTTGACGGCCACGAGTCGGCCGCCCGGCGATTCCCCCAGGTAGACGATCCCCATTCCGCCGACGGCAAGCCGTTCGATCAGGCGGTATGCGGCAACATGGTGCGGATCATCGTCCTGCAGCGATGCCATCCTGCCCCCTAAGGCGCTAGCTCATGGTATGCAATGAAATGCCCGGATAGCAGATGACTTCGATAGCAACAGACGGGGAGCAGCCAATGTTCAAGTCCATTAGGTCACTGATCGTGACGGTGGCGGCCAGCGCCAGCGCGCTGGCGCTCGCGGCTACCCCGGCTGTCGCCGGCGGTAACTCACGGGCCAGCGTGCCTGTCTATCGCTGTGATCTCTTCGCGTCCGAGCCCTTCGTGATCGCGCAGGGGCATGAGATCGCGGGATCCGGCCACTCGCTGTGCTTGGGTAGCGGATGGCAGGACCAGAGGCTTGTCGTGACCATTGAGGAGCAGATCTTCAGCACCTTGTATGTGGTCCGGGCGCAAGCTTCGACCGAGTACACCAGCACGCCGTTCCTGTCCAAGGCGGTTGTCTGGAACTGCACCGGCTCCGGCACCCACCGGTACACAATCGAGACGAGCTGGTACGGAAGGAACGGAGCGGCGTACGGTTACACATTCCCGCCGAAGACCGTCACCCTCACCTGTTAATGGTTTGAGCGTAGGCGGGGCTGGATATTTTCAGCGTATTCGCGGTCACAGGGGAGGCCAACGACGTCAACGCAATCGCGCACTAAAGGCCCGAGACCAGCCACTTGGCTGCTGATCGCATGCGTGGCCTGCGCGGTGGTGGGCGGCGTGATCGGAGGCGTGATCGCGAACGCCATCAACTCGCCCTCGTCGTCTTCGGGGAGCGCGTCCGGTACAACTCAGTCCGCGAGCGGCCAGTCCTCATCGTGTCAGGTCACCTCGGTGGCGGAGAAGGTCCTGCCGTCCGTCGTCACGATCAGCGCGAAAGGCTCGAGCGGGTCCGGGACGGGGTCCGGCGAGGTCATCAACGACAACGGTGACATCCTTACGAACAATCACGTCATCGCTCCCGCCGCGAGCGGCGGGGAGCTGACCGTGCTGTTCAGCAACGGGAAGACCGCGGCGGCGACGCTGGTGGGCCGGGACCCGCTGACCGACGTGGCCGTGATCAAGGTCAGTGAGACGGGCCTGGCACCCATCCCTATCGGCTCATCGGGTTCGCTCGTCGTCGGCCAGCCGGTCGTGGTCCTCGGCGCTCCGCTTGGCCTGTCGTCCACCGTGACCAGCGGCATCGTCAGCGCGCTCGACCGGACGATTCAGGTGCCGGGCGAGAACTCGCAGTCCGCTCTGCTGATCAACGCCGTTCAGACCGACGCCGCGATCAACCCTGGTAACAGCGGCGGCGCGATGGTGAACTGCGGCGGCCAGTTCGTGGGCATTCCGTCCGCTGGGGCGACGGTGCCATCGCCGTCTGGCGAGTCGGGCGGCGGCAGCATCGGACTCGGCTTCGCCATCCCGGCCGACCTGGCGATACGGCTGGCGGACGAGATGATCTCCACCGGCAAGGTGTCGCGCGCCTACATGGGCATCCAGGCGACCCCGGTCGCGGCGAACGCGGCGAAGGTCAGCGGCACCGCCGAGGGCCTCCTGGTCAGCGGCATCGACCCCAGCGGCCCCGCTCAGGCGGCGGGTCTCGCCACCGGTGACGTGATCACCTCAATCAACGGGCAGCCGGCCGTCAGCACGGATCAGATCGTGGAGCTCACGATCACCAAGCGCCCGGGGGACAAGATCACCGTCGAATACAGCCGGAACGGGGCGACCCATTCCGCCACCATCACGTTCGCCAGCCAGCCGTAACGGGCCTGGCATTTCCTCAAGGTGGGTCAGGTGGGTGAGCAGCCGCTACCGGGCGGGTTCGTGACGACCGTCGTCCGGTCCGGGAACACGGTCCGGCGGGCGCCGCGGCCGGAGGCCCAGGCCAATCCAACACAGCGGCCGGAGGCCCAGGCCAATCCAACACAGCGGCCGGAGGCCCAGGCCAATCCAACACCGCGGCCGGAGGCCCAGGCCAATTCAACACTGCCCGAGGACCCCGAGTTCGTGCACGCCCTGCTGGGATTGTTCGAACGGCGCGGCTGGGCCGGAGCGCCGAGGTTCCTGGGGACCGACGAACAGGGGCGGGAGGTGCTCAGCTTCATCGAGGGCCACGTGGCCTGGGAACCGGTCCAGCCATCGTCGCTCACCTCGGACGCGAGCCTGTCCCGGCTGGCCGTGCTGGTGCGGGAGTTCCATGACCTGACCGCCGGAACGCCGCTGGCCGGCGGCGGGAAGGTGGTCTGCCACAACGACCTGTCGCCCAAGAACACCGTGTACCGCGACGGCGGCGCGGGGCTGATGCCGACGGCCTTCATCGACTGGGATATCGCCGCTCCAGGCGAGCGGATCCACGACATCGCCCACGTGTGCTGGCAGTACCTTGACCTCGGCCCGGGCGTGGCCGACCCGGCCGCCGCCAGCAGGCGGATGCGGCTGATCTGCGACGCCTACGGCCTGGCGGACCGCGGCAGCCTGCTGGAGACGATCTTGTGGTGGCAGGACCGGTGCTGGCGAGGTATCGAGGCCAAGGCGGCCGGCGGCGACCCCGCGATGACCCGCCTGCGCGACAGCGGCGTGGTCCGTGTTATCCGCGATGCCTTCGACTGGGTCACCGCCCACCGCGCCGGGCTCGTCACCCACCTCAAGTAGCCACGCCGTAGCAGCCGCACAGGCAGCTGGATCCGGCTGGGCCGCCGGGCCGGACGGTGTCATCTAGCGGAGGTACTCAGCTGGCGGCTGAGGAAACCGATCTGGGCGGGGTCGGCGATAACGTGGACAGCCTCGACCTGTTCTCCCCGCATGCGTAGCACCAGCAGTGCGGCGAGGGCGCGGCCATGGAAGCCGAGGAGGGCGGGCTGCCCGCCGACCGGGAGTGAAACCAGCGTTGAGCCTGGTCCCCAGAACCTCAGCAGGTTCGTAGCGACATTTTCTGCCCCGGTGACGACGGCCCGCGGTTCGGCCGCGGCCGAACCGAGATCCACGTCGCCCCAGGCATCCGGGGTAAGTACCGCCAGTAGCGCGTCGAGATCGCCGCTGGCGCATGCGGCGATGAACTCGTCGGTGACCAGGCGGTGCTCTGCGGACTCAACGTCGAAGCGGGCGCCTGCCCGGCCGTCGGCGATCTTCTGTCTGGCCCGCTTCGCCAGCTGCCGGCATGACGCGGTGGGGCGGCCAATGGTCTGGGCGATCGTGTCGAACGGCATCCGGAAGATGTCGTGCAGCACGAAGACGCCTTGATCGCGCCGGGAGCGTGGCCCGACCAGGCACGCCCCGGCGCCCCGGCGTGAGTCGGCTAGGCCCCTGCCGCCCGAGGTTTACGGACGTTTCGAGCTGGTCGCTGCCGCGGCTGGCTCCCGGATAGCCGACAGCGCTTGGAGGATGAGCTGGGTGACGGCGGTGAGCGGTATCGCGGTGGAGTCGATGACCAGGTGGTAATACGCCGGGTCGGCCGGGTCGGCGCGGTATAGCCGATCGACGTAGGCGACGCGAGCCCGGTCCGCGGCCGCCATGTGACTGCGGGCCTCGTCCTCATTGAGCTGCTCGATCGCGGCCCCCTGGGCCAGGCGAGCGTCCGGCGGTCCGTCCAGCCGCACGTGGAAACCGCGTCCTTTACCGAGCACGACCGCGGCGCCGCGGCCCAGGATCACCCCGGCGCCGGCGTTTGCCAGACCGAGGATGTCCCGTTCGCAGTCGCGGCGCAGGTGCTCCTCCTGATGACGGGACGACGGCGGGGACTGGGTAGGCCCGACGGGCATCGCCTGGGTGAATGCCGCGAGCAGCCGGTGTGCCGGGACGTTGCGTCCCTCGTCGGGCTCCAGCCGTTCGGTGCACGACGAGGGGGCCGCGAAGCTGCCGGTGCTGGTCGTTGCGCGGGTCAGGAAGGGGACACCGAGCCGCTTTGCGAGCTCGGGCGCCACCACACTGCCGCCGGCGCCGTAGGAGGCCGAAATGGTGACTAGCGAAGCCATGGGCACTCATCTCTTTTTCATAATGCCGCGACAACGGCGGCTTGGCCACCGCTGCTCTTGAGGACGCCTGGTCGCAGTATTAGCCCGCACAAGACTGCCGCGCCAGCGAAGATCGCTGCGGCCACCCAGAACGCGACCACGTAGCTGTGCACCGCCCCGCCGGCCTGCGCCTGCAGGCTGTGCCCATGGGACAACAGGTAACTGGAGAGCGCGCCGGCGGCGATGGTGTTCAGCAGCGCGGTCCCTATCGAGCCGCCGATCTGCTGGCAGGTGTTGACCATGGCCGAGGCCACACCGGCGTCGGCCTGGTCAGCGCCGTAGGTAGCGGTGTTCATCGCGGCGCTGAACACCAGGCCGAGCCCGAGGCCCATCACCAGCAGCGCGGGCAGGACGACGGCGGCGTAGCCCGAGGTCGGGCTCAGCCCCATCGCGAGGATCACCAGCCCGCCCGCGGCGACGATCGACCCGGCGGTAACGAGAATGCGCGGACCAAGCCGCGGCATGAGCAGCGCGCTGGAGGAGGTCGACGACAAGATCAGCGCACCGATCATCGGCAGGAATGCCACACCGGTGACGACCGGCGAGTAGCGCAGGATCTCCTCTAGGTAATAGGTCAGGAACAGGAAGGTAATAGGTCAGGAACAGGAAGATAGCGAACATGCCGACGGCTGCTAGCCCAACCGCGAGATACGCGCCGCCGCGAAACCTATCCAGGACGATCCGCAGTGGCAGCAGAGGATGAGGCACCCGTCGTTCGGTCACGGCGAACAACGCGAGCAGGATGCCTCCGGCCACGAGCAATGAGATGGTCAGCGGCGCACTCCAGCTCTTTGTATCGGCCTCCGAGAGCCCGTAGACCACGGAGACGAGCCCGGCCACCACGAGGAACGTCCCCAGCGGATCGAGATGGGTGTCGGTGTCGGGGTGGTCGCGCTGCAGCAACCGGATTGCGGCGGTGACCGCGACCAGGGAGAAGGCGACGTTGACATACAGGGTCCAGCGCCAGGAAAGGTATTCGGTCAGCACGCCGCCCAGCAGCAACCCGACCGCCCCGCCGGCCCCGGCGATGGCGCCGAAGACGCCGAAGGCCTTGCCGCGTTCGGCTGGGTTGGTGAAGGTCACGGTCAGCGTGGACAGCGCAGCAGGGGCGAGCATCGCGCCGAACGCTCCCTGGATGGCGCGGGCGACAAGCAGCATGGCGAAATTCTGCGCGGCGCCGCCGAGCGCCGAGGCTGCGGCGAAGCCCACCATGCCGATGATCAGCATCCGCTTGCGGCCGACCAGGTCCGAGAGCTTGCCGCCGAGCAGCAGCAGCCCGCCGAAGGCCAGCGAATAAGCAGTCACAACCCACTGCCGGTCCGCGTTTGAGAACGCCAGGTCACGCTGGGCCGTCGGCAGCGCGATATTCACCACTGTGGCGTCCAGCACCACCATCAGCTGCCCCAGGCAGACCACCGCCAGGATCAGCCAGCGGCGTGATTCTTCATGCTGCCCGGCACCGGATCGCGCCATCCCGGCTGCCTGCACCGCTCCCGGGGCGAAGGCGGCATCGTCCTGTGTGTGATGAGCCATCCCGCACCTCCCCGGCGGAACGTACCCAGAGGCTACCGATCTCGAACCTGCAGGTCAGTCGGTCGGCGGGAACGGTCGGCCCGGTGAAGAACGTATTCGTGTGGCGAGCCTGCTAGCCCAGCACGTGGTGCTGGGCAGCGGGGAGCCGGTCCGCGAGCAGGCGGCAGCGGTCCACCATGAAAGGCACGTCGAGATCGCCGCACGCGACAGTGACCGGAACCTTGATCTCAGCGAGGCGGTGAACGCTCGCCTGCCGCCGCGATCGGTTATGTTTGCCCCCGTCCGCCCCGTAGATCCGGTGCGGGGCAGGCCGGAGACGTGCCGTTTCGTTAAAGCCAGTTTCCTGAGCCGAAAATATTTTCAGCTCAGGAAATCGTACTTAGCAGCATGGCACCGGGCCGGCCGCCGGCGGGCTGGCCGCACGCGAGGCCTGTGCTGCCGGTATCAGCCCTGCGGCCCAGCAGGCTCACCGCATACCAACGGGGCAAACGTAGACAGACGCGGCACTAGATGTGGGGATCGGCGGTCTGGCGGGTGGGACCACCGTTCGTTCGTTGTTATGGGTTGTCGCTTTCCATAATTAAGAACGAATATGACAACGCTCCTGCTATATGGAATTCTTCCTTGTAGTAACGCGGGTGCGGACCCGTGCCATCTGGCTGGGGGGAAGATGGAGTTGCGCGTACGGGCGGACGGCCCCGTCTACCGCTTGCAGTCGGTGGACCATGTGCTCCAGCTTCTGCTGCTGTTCCGGGCCAGGCGCTCGCTGCGTGTGTCCGAGGTCGCCGACCACCTCGGCGTGGCCAGATCCACCGCGCACCGGCTGCTCGGCATGCTGGTGTACCGGCAGTTCGCCGTGCAGGATGCGGTCACCAGGGCCTACCGGCCCGGTCCGCGGCTGGTGGAGATCGGGCTGGCCGCCGCGGGCGCGTTCAACCTGCGCGCGCGCATGCGCCCGTACCTGGACGAGATCGCCGCCGTAACCGGCGAAACCGTGAGCCTGCTGGTACTGGAGGGAGACTCGGTTCATTTCGTGGAGAGCATCGAGTCGCAGCGGACCGTCAGGGTCAGCGCCCGGCCAGGCCAGCGCGTGCCAGCCCACGCGACGTCCGGCGGCAAGGCGATCCTGGCCGCGCTGCCGCTGGCGGAGGTACTGGCCATATACCCGTCCGAGCGCCTGGTGACAGCCACCGACCGGACCCTGGCCACCCGCGAAGAGCTGCTGGCCGAGCTGGCCCGGGTGCGCGAGGCAGGCTTCGCGACCAACTTCGAGGAAAGGGAGGCGGGCCTGGGCGCGGTCGGCATGGCGGTACTCGGCGCCGGCGGCCGGCCCGCCGCCGCCTTCGCGGTAGCGATCCCCATGCAGCGGCTGACCCAGGCGTATGCCGGGGAGACAGCCCGCGCTTTGCGGACCGTGGTGGCTACAGCCTCCGCCGATCTGCGGGATCCCGCGACCATCTAACTATTCCATATAGAAGAATCCATGAGGTTGGTTATTCCCCAGAGCGCATTGTGCGTATAACCTGACGCCAATTCCTCGCCGCTTCGGGGAGGTGCTTCTATGAGGAAGCCGGTTCACCTCTCGCTAGCGCTCTGCCTGCCCTGCGTTCTCGCGGCCGCCGCCTGCGCGTCGGCCGGCGGAACAGGCGCCTCAGCGGGGCCGGTCGGGATCGTCCAGATCGCGGCCTACACCGGTGACCAGGCGTTCGAGGCGCAGTTCGCCGACTCCATCGACTATCCCGGGCTGTACGCGGTGACCCAGGCCGGCGGCGTACTCGGCCGCAAGGTCACGCTGATCCAGGTGGATACCCGCAGCGATCCCGCCGACGCGCTGACCGCGATGGGCAAGACGCTCGCCACCAGCAGCGGCATCTCCGGCGTGCTCGGACCGGACTCGACCAGCGCCGCCACGCTGGTTCCGCTGCTGAACAACCGCCATCTGCCGATGATGATCACCGCTGGCGAGGCCGCCTACGACCGCAGTTCCTACGCCTACCTGTGGCGCAACGTCCCGCCGGACCCGGCCAACGGCGAAGCGATCGCGCTGTGGGCGAAACGGCAGGGTTACGCCAGCGTGGCCACCGTGTTCGGCACCGACACCGGATCCCAGGGTGACCTGCCCGGGGTGGTGGCGGGCGTCAAGGCCGTCGGGATCAAGCTCGCCGACCAGGAGAACCTGACGCCGGACCAGCCGTCGTACCGGTCGGCGGCGGAGCGGCTACTGGCGGCCCGGCCCGCCGCGATCATCACCGAGTCGGACGGCCCGACCGCCGCCACCTTCTTCGGCGAACTCCGGCAGCTCGGCTCGCTGGTGCCGATCATCGGGACCAGCGGTACGCCTTCCTACTCCTATTTCACCCCGCTGCGCGGCGCGATCGGCGGCCCGAGCTTCATGAGGTACTTCCGCGCGGTGGTGGTCGGCAACCCGGTGGTCAACCCGGCCGTGACCGCCTTCAACGCCGCCGTGCTGGGCGTGCAGGGCAAGCTGGCCAAGCCGGTGAGCCAGTGGGAGAACAACTCCTTCTCCGAATCCGGCTATGACGCGATCATCACGCTGGCCCTGGCGATGGACGCCGCGCACAGCACCGACGGATCGGTCTACAACCGCTTCATCATGCGGGTGACCGCACCCGGCCCGGGCAAGCAGGTGGTCTATACCTATGCTGCCGGGAAGGCTGCCCTGGCCGCTGGTCATCAGATCCAGTACGTCGGGGCGTCGGGGCCGCTGTTGTTCGACGGCTATCACAACTCGTTCGGCTCTCAGGCGGTTGAGGAGTTCCCGGCGAACGCTGGAGCTGTGGTGGTCGGGACCATCACCCAGGCACAGGTCCAGGCGCTGGGCTGACGCGGAGTGCTGTTCATCCAGGCGCTCGGATTCGGCGTCATCACGGCCTCGCTGATCGCGATCGGCGCGATGGGGTTCACCATCCAGTTCGGCCTGACGAACGTGCTGAACATCTCCTACGCGGGCATCATGACGGCGGGGGCGTTCGCGGCCTTCATCGCCGAAGAACTCCACCTCCCGCTGGTGCTGGGAGTGGTGCTGGCGCTTACGGTCGGCGCCGGGGTCACCTGGCTGCTGGGCCGGACCCTGTTTGCCTTCTTCGCCCGGCGCGGGGCTGGCCTGTTCGAGATGGTGATGGTCACGCTGGCCGTCAACCTGATCCTGCAGTTCGGCATCGACGCCGCCTCACGCGAGCAGATCTACCGTTTCGCCTTCCCGCAGGGAACCTCGTTGCACGGTGGCCCGTTCACCGTCACCGTCACGCAGCTCGTCCTGATCGTGGTGGCGGTGGCGGTGTTCGCGGGCCTGGAGCTGCTGCTGCGACGGACCCGGCTGGGTAAGGCGCTGCGGGCGATGGCGGCCGAGCCGAGGCTGGCCCGCACCTGCGGCATCCCGACAGGCCGCATCGTCAACGTGGTGTGGCTGCTCAGCGGCGCGCTGGCGGGCCTGGCCGGGCTCGCTTACGTGATCAACTCACTGTCGATCGACGCGTCGGTGGGGACCGGTTTCCTGCCGCTGGTGCTGGCCGCGGCCATCCTCGGCCGGGCCGGATCCACCCGGGGCGCGGTGCTGGCCGCGCTCGCGCTGGGGGTGGTGACCGAAGAGGTGGCCGCGTTCGGTGGCGCCGCCTACGGCTCGGTCGCCGGGTTCGGGATCCTCGCGCTGGTGCTGCTGACGCGGCCGGCCGCGGTAGCCGGCCAGGCAGCCGGAAAAGTGGAGGTCACGGTGTAGATGTCGTTCTACATATCCACGCTGCTCGTCTACTTCTTCGTTGACGCGCTGCTGGCCTGGGCGCTGAACATGCAGTTCGGATGGGGCGGGATACCGAACTTCGCGCTGATCATGTTCCAGGCGGCCGGCGCGTACGCCGCGGCCGTCGTCAGCCTCGGGCCCGATACCGGAGCCGGCGCGTTCCAGCGTTACGTCTTCGGCTCCAGCCTGCCCTTCCCGCTGCCGCTGGTCGTCGCGACCCTGGCCGGAGGGCTGCTGGCGCTGATCGTGGGGAGCTTCTCGCTGCGCCGGATCAGGCGCGACTATCAGGCTGCCATCCTGCTGATCGTCTCCCTGATCGTGACCGGGCTCGTCACCAACGTGGTCGGCCTGGTGAACGGCTCGAACGGGCTTACCGGGGTTCCCCGGCCGCTGTCCGGAGTGCTGTCCCGGTTGACATATGACGGATACCAGTGGGCGTACGCGGCATGGACCGCGGTGATCGCGGCGGCGGTCTACCTGCTCGTCGCGCGGCTCGGCTCCTCGCCGTGGGGACGCGCCCTGCGGGCCGTGCGCGACAATGAGGACGCGGCGGCCACGATCGGCCTCAACCCGGTCAGCCTGCGCCTCCAGGCGTTCGTCATCGGGGGCATGATCTGCGGGCTGTCCGGCGGCCTGCTTGCTGAATTCCTGGCCTCGTGGTCACCGGCCGCGTGGGGGTACGCCGAGACGTTCGCGGTCTTCACGGCCATCATCCTGGGCGGGGTCGGCAACACCTGGGGAGTGGTCCTGGGCACCCTGCTTGTGCAGGTCATCTTCTTGCAGGTGCCCACCTTCCTGCCGCAGGTCGGATACACCGGCCTCATCGACGCGCTGCAGTGGGTGCTGATCGGCAGCCTGTGGCTGGTCTGCCTGGCGATCCGGCCGCGCGGGCTGATCCCGGCCCGGCGCCCCGTCGTGTCCCGCGAGGCCCGGCGGTGACCGTCGGAGGCCCGGCGGTGACCGCCGGAGGCCCGGCGGTGACCGCCGGGCCGGTACTCGCCGTCAGCGAGGTGACCGTCCGGTTCGGCGGCGTGGTCGCCGTCCGGGACGCATCGCTGGAGCTACGGGAAAAGGAAGTGGTCGGGCTCATCGGTCCCAATGGTGCGGGGAAGTCCTCCCTGATCGGGGCGCTGGGCGGCCAGATTCCGGTCACGCGCGGGCGGGTGCTGCTGGGTGGCGCGGACATCACGGCCGCGCCCCCGCATCGCCGGGCCCGCCTCGGACTGTGCCGCACGTTCCAGCTCACCAGCACCTTTGACGACCTCACCGTGTTCGAGAACCTGCTCGTCGCCGCACTGGGCGCGGACGGTTCGCGGCTGCGGAGCTCGCTGGCTGGCGGCCGCGCCCGGCAGGCGCGGGTGGCGGCGGCCATGGATTCCGTATGGGACCGGCTCACCGAGTTCGACATGGCCGAGGTCGCCAACTTGTACGGAAGTGAGCTGAGCGGCGGCCAGCGCCGGCTGGTCGAGATCATGCGCTGCCTGATGCGGTCGCCACGGGTGCTGCTGCTCGACGAGCCGATGGTCGGGGTGGCGCCGCACCTGGTCGAGCGCATCCAGGGCGAATGCCAGCGCATCAGGGATTCCGGCGTCAGCATCATCATCGTCGAGCATGCCCTGGAGGTCGTGCAGGCCATCTGCGACCGGGTAGTCGTGATGGCGTCCGGCTCGGTCGTCGCACAGGCGACCTACGCCGAGGCCATGAGCAGTGGCGCGGTCCGGGAGGCGTATTTCGCTTGACATCCTCCCAGAGCGCAGATGCGCCGCGGCCTCGGCCGCTGCTGGCCGCCCGCCAGATCACGGCGGGCTACGGCTCCGTGCCGGTGATCCGGGGTGTCTCGGTGGAGGCGGCGCCGGAAGAGGTGGCCCTGGTGATCGGGCCCAACGGAGCCGGCAAGAGCACGCTCATCAAGGCGCTGAACGGCGAGCTGAGCCTGATGGCCGGTTCGGTTCAGTTCGCGGGCGAGGACATCTCCGGGCTGAGCGAGAACCAGCGGGCCGCGCGCGGTCTGGGCTACGTGCCGCAGTCGCGGGATGTGTTCGGCCCGCTGACCGTCACCGAGAACCTGGAGATGGGCGGCTATGCTCTGCCGCGCCGCGAGGCGCAGGTCCGGGTCGCCGCGATCCTGGACCGATTCCAGCACCTGGCCCGGCTCCGTAAGCGGGAGGCCCAGACGCTGAGCGGCGGCGAGCGCAAGCTGCTGGCGATCGCCCGCGCGCTGGTGGCCGAGCCGACGGCGCTGATGCTCGACGAGCCCACCGCGAACCTGGCCCCGGCGGTCGCGGAGATGGTGCTGGCCGAGGTCATCGGCGGGCTGGCCGGATCCGGCCGGGCCATCTTGCTCATCGAGCAGCGGCTGGCGCTCGCCCTCGACGTCGCCACCTGGGTCTACGTGCTGGTGGATGGCGAACCGCGATTCTCGGGCCCGGCATCGGCGTTCAAGTCGCTGCCGGACATGGGCGCGGTGTTCTTCGCCAGCACTCCCGTCGCCTCTGCCCAGACCCGGAAACCGAAGGGAGCTCTATGACAAACCAAGCCGCCGGCGCCGCCCGCGCATACCTGCGGATCGCGACGGAGGAGGCGTTCGCGCCACCGGAACTGATCTCGATGTGGCGCGACATGATCGACCACGGGACCTGCGACGATCCGGGCTTCGTCAGCATGGTTGGGTTCTACACCGCCGCCAGGACCGAGCGGACCAGGTTCGTGTTCGAGCGGCTCCAGGACCTCGGCGACCTGCGGCTCGCCGACATGGACGCGGCCGGAATCGACCGGCAGATCATCTCCCTCACCGCACCAGGAACCCAGATCCTTGACACCGCTGACGCGGTCACGATGGCCAGGCTCGCCAACGACCAGCTCGCCGAGGCGTGCCGTGCGCACCCGGACCGGTTCAGCGGCCTGACCGCGATCGCTCCGCAGGATCCCGGTAGCGCGGCCGCCGAGATCGAGCGCGGTCGGCGCGAGCTCGGTTTCCACGGGGTCATCATCAATGCTCACACGCACGGGGAATACCTGGACGACCCGAAGTTCTGGCCCATCTTCGAGGCCGCGGAGGCGCTCGACACACCCATCTACCTGCACCCGAGCACACCGTCGCGCAACATGATCGGCCCGCTGCTCGAGGCCGGCCTGGACGGCGCCATCTACGGCTTCGCCGTGGACACCGGAATGCACGTCCTGCGCATCATCACCGCGGGCGTGTTCGACCGGTTCCCCTCGCTCCGGCTGGTGGTGGGCCACCTGGGAGAAGCGCTGCCGTTCTGGCTGTACCGGCTCGACTACATGCACGCGGCGACCGTCCGGGCCCGTCGTTATGCGACCATGAAGCCGATCCAGCGCAAGCCCAGCGAGTATCTGCGCGAGAACGTGTGGATCACCAGCAGCGGTGTCGCCTGGGCTCCGGCGATCATGTTCTGCCGCGAGGTCCTCGGCCCGGACCGCGTGCTGTACGCGATGGATTACCCGTACCAGTATGTGCCCGATGAGGTCACCGCGCACGAGAACCTGCCGCTCACCGTTGAGGAAAAGGCCGACCTGTTCCAGCGGAACGCCCAGCGGGTCTTCTGTCTGTAATAACGAACGATCTGGGTGACACGGTCACGGCACCCAGCTTCGGGCCGCTCAGCTCACCTCCCTGGACCACCCCGGCCCGGAAGCCGCGTTCCCACGGCGAGAGCGACGATGCTGATCAAGATCGCGAACGAGAACGCCAGCGTGACCGCGTCACGGTGCCCCATGCCGGTCGCGGCGGTGGCCACGATCGCTCCGGCCACCCCGGTGCCGAGGGCCTGGCCGAGCATGTCACACAGCTGGAGCCCCGACGTGGCCCGGCCCTCTTCGCCCGCGGCCGCGTGATCGAGCGTGGCCACCGACAGCGGCGCGTAGGCCAGGCCCATGCCGGCGCCGGCCACCGCCCAGGCCAGGATGCCCAGTTCGGGCGGCAGCGACGGCCAGACGGTGAGGCACATCAGGCCGAGGCCGCCGAGGACGAAGGCCTCTCCGGCGTGGACCAGGCGGCGGGGACCGAGCCGGGCGACAAAGCGCGCCTGCACCCAGGAGCCCGCCGTCCAGGTCAGCGTCGAGGCCGTGAGGGCCAGGGCGGCCAGCCCGGTCGGGGCGTGGCGCACGGTCGTGATGGCGTACGGCACATAGGCGTCGCCCGCGAAGAAGCAGCACGTCAGCAGGCCGCGGCTGAGGATCGTCGCCGGCAGCCCGGCTCTCGCGGCCAGGGTTCCGGGCGGCGTGAGCCGACGCAGCGAGAGGGCCAGGACCGTCCCGCCGACGCTGACGCCCGCTACGGCCGCGGGCAGGTCACCGGAGCTGATCGCGGCCAGGGCCCCGCCGGCCCCGGCCACCACGCCGAGCACCGGCAGGTACGGCACCACGATGTCGGCGGGCCGCGCCGGGGCCGGGACGTTCCGCATGGCCAGGACCACGAGCACGCCGGCGATGATCACCAGCGGCAGCAGGCCGAGGAACACCCAGCGCCAGCCGACGGCCGTGGCGACCAGGGCGGCGATAGCCGGCCCGGTCAGCCCGGGCACGACCCAGGCCGTGGACAGGATGGCGAACATGCGAGGCCGGCACCCTTCGGGGTAGGCCCTGGAGATCGCCACGTACGCGACGGCCGGCACCACGCCGGCGCCGAGGCCCTGCACCGCCCGTCCGGCTACGAGAACCGGCATGTCGGGTGCTGTCCCGCCCACCACCAGGCCGATGGCGAACAGGGTAAGGCCGCCCAGCATCGGCCCCGCGACCGGCACCCGGTCGGCCAGCGTTCCGGCCAGCACGATGCCGATGAGGCTGGACAGCAGGAACGCGCTGAACACCCAGCCGTACAGCCGCAGGTCGCCCAGGTGGCGGCCGACCACCGGCAGGACGGTCGCGATGGCGAGCGCCTCGAAGGCGACCAGCGTGACGGCTAGGACCAGGCCCACGGTCAGCGGGCGCCGCTCCGGCGCCCACACCCCTCCCGCCGGCTGCGGCGGCCCCGTCGGCGGCCCGGCCGGGGCGCGCGCAATCTGGTCTGTGCTCACCTGCGTGAGGGTAAAACCTCAAGCACAGTTGACGTCAAGCTGATATCAAGATCACCAGGGCTCATGCCTCGGTGCCGTCGCCCATCGTATCCGGGGGTGGTTCGCTGACCTCGCCGTTGGCCAGCTCGAACCGCCTGCCGCATTCCGGGCACAGCATCGGCAGCGGTGCCGCCAGGCCGAGCGGTCGCCCGGCGGTTTTGAGGTTGGCGCCATCGTAGGGACACACCACGAAGTTCACCACCGGAGGATACGCCAGCGTCGCTCAGGAATAAACCGAGTTTCCCGAGTCGTAACGACTGCCACCTTTACCGGGATATGCGCCATTATGTGCACGGCGGATGCGCTGGACGACGTGGAACAAAAGAGCCTCGTGGAGGACAGGGCGCCGGTTTCCGGCGCCTTTTCTTCCGGATAGCTCTTTTCTTCCACGAAATGGTCAGTCATGTGCCTGCTATGTGCCGATACGCGCAATTTACCGCGTCGGCCGGCGCCTAGCTGCCGTCCAGGTCGGCGCGCCGGACACGGATCATCGTGATCGCGACCACCAGGATGAGTACCGCGGTCCCGGCTGCGACCAGGAAGGCACGGTCGAAACCGGCGGCCAGCGCGTTCTGGTAAGCCGCCTGCCACGAGGCAGTCCGCGCGGTGCCCAAGTGGCCGCGGCCCCTGTTCGCGACCACTGTCCAGGCCACGGTGCCCAGCACCGCGAGGCCGATGGATGCGCCCACCTGCCGGCCGGTGTTCAGCAGGCTGGAGGCCGCCCCGGAGTCCGCCTCGCCGACGCGGGCCAGCGCCACCAGTGACAGCGGGAGGAACAGCACGCCCAGCCCGGTGCCGACGATCAGCATGGGCGCGACCAGCCCGGCGTACGTCCCGTGCGGGGTGGTCACCCCAGAAAGCCAGTACAGTCCGCCGGCGATGAGAACCGCGCCGGTCACCAGCAGCGGACGCACGCCGACCCGCGGCACGAGCCTGGTGACGACGGCGGTGGTCACCAGCATCACGATGGTGAACGGGAGGAACGCCACTCCCGCCCGGAGCGCGGAGTAACCCCACACTTCCTGCACGAACAAGGTGAGGAAGAAGAACACGCCGCCGACGACGGCCCCCACCCCCAGCATGATGAGGTTCGCTCCGACCCGGTCCCGGTCGCGCAGCAACCGCACCGGCAGCAGCGCGTGCGGGCTGCGCCACGAGAAGACTCCGAACAACGCGAGCAGTACGACGCTGGCCGCCAGCGCGGCCACGACGTTGGCGTCGCCCCAGTGGGATGTCCCGTCCGGGGTGGTGGCGGCCTGCGACAGGCCGTAGACGAGCGCGGCCACTCCGCCCGTTCCGGTGACGGCGCCGAGTGCGTCGAACCGGCCCGGCCGGGGCGCTGTCCCCAGCAGCACCGCCCGCGCGGCGAACGCGACGACGACACCGAACGGCACGTTGACGAACAGCACCCATCGCCAGGAGGCGTAGGTGACGAGCAGGCCCCCGGCAACCAGCCCGATCGCGCCGCCGATCGCGCTCATCGCGGAGTACACGCCCATCGCCCGGTTGCGAGCCGGGCCTTCCGGGAACGTCGTAGCGACCAGGGACAGCGCGGTGGGCGCGACGATCGCGCCGCCGACGCCCTGCACGGCGCGAGCCGCCAGCAGCCACGTCGCGGAGGTGGCGAGCCCGCCGGCCAGCGAGGCGGCCGAGAACAGCAGCAGGCCAGTGATGAACATCCGCCGGCGGCCGAACAGATCACCGGCGCGCCCGCCGAGCAGGAGCAGCCCGCCGAGCGTCACGACGTACGCGTTTACCACCCACTCCAGGCCATTGCCGGAGAACCCGAGCGCCGTCTGGATGTGCGGCAGCGCGACGGTGACGACGGTCGCGTCGAGAACGACCATCAGCTGGGCGGTCGCGATGACGAGCAGCGCCACGCCGAGGCGGCGCCCCGTGTCCGCCTTGTCAGGCGCGGAAACAATCGTTGTTGTCATGCCACCGATGCTGCCGGCCGGAAGGCCGGGCGTCGTCGCCCACAGGAAGTGACTTCTCCCTGGTCAGCACGAAGGCCAGTCGATCGCGGTCTACCACGCAGGGAGTAGCCGGCAATAGGCCCGGCGGGCGGACGCGCGAGCGGACAGGGCGCGCGTACGCTCGAAGAATGCTCACCGATCGGACCCGGCGAAGGCTCTATGCCGCCGGATGGCTCAAATCTATGGTCCTGATGGTCGTGATGTTCCGTATGTGGCAGCAGCACCTCCGCGAGGTAGAGCGGCGAGCGGAAGAGGCGGAGCGGACCAGGGACGAAGCCGCGCGGCGCCGGGCGATGGAGGAACGGCTGCGCATCGCACGTGAACTGCACGATTCGCTGACGCACAGCATCTCGGTGATCCAGGTTCAGGCCAGTGTGGCGGTGCACCTGGCCCGCAAGCGCGGCGAGGAGGTCCCGCCCGCGCTGGTGGCGATCCAGGAGGCGGGCGCGGACGCCGTTCGGGAACTGCGGGCGACGCTCGGCGTACTGCGCAGTGAGGAGGACGGCGACGGCAGCGGGCTGTGCCATCTGGACAGCCTGGTGGCACGCGCACGGGCGGCCGGCCTCCCCGTGACGGTGACCGTTACCGGCGGGGAGCGGCCGCTTCCGGCCGAAGTGGACCAGGCCGCCTACCGGATCGTGCAGGAAGCGCTCACCAACGTGAGCCGTCACGCCGGTCACGCCAGCGCGTCGGTTCACCTGCACTATGCGCCGGAAACCCTCTCGATCCAGGTCGCCGACGACGGCAACGGCAGCGCGGCCAGCAAGAGCGCAGCCAGCAAGAGCGCGGCCAGCAAGAGCGCGGCCAGCAAGAGCAGTGCCGCCAGGCCGTCAGGTCCCGGGCTGGGCCTCGTCGGCATGCGGGAACGGGTATCCGCGCTCGGCGGCCGGCTCCAGGCAGGCCCGCAGGACCGCGGCGGTTTCCAGGTGCGCGCCGAACTTCCCGCGCGGGCCCCGTCGTGATCAGGATCCTGCTGGCCGACGACCAGGTGCTGATCCGCAGCGGCATCCGGTCGCTGCTCGAGGCGGAAGACGACATCGAGGTGGTCGCCGAGGCCGCCGACGGGCGCCACGCCGTCGCGCTGGCCGCCGAGCACCGCCCGGACATCGCGCTCATGGACATTCAGATGCCGGTGCTCGACGGCCTCGAGGCCACCAGGCAGATCGTCGCGGACTCACGCCTTGACGGCGTTCGCGTCGTGGTCCTCACCAACTTCGGCCTCGACGAGTACATCTTCCGCGCGCTGCGGGCGGGCGCGAGCGGATTCCTGCTGAAGGACACCCAGCCGGCCGAACTGCTGCAGGCGCTGCGGGTCGTCATGCGCGGGGACGCACTGCTGTCCCCGGCGGTCACCCGCCGCCTGATCGGCGAGTTCGTCGCCCGGCCGCCGGACGCGGTCGCCGCGGTCGGGATGGAGACCCTCACCAACCGGGAACGAGAGGTGGTGGCCCTGGTCGCGCACGGTCTGTCCAACGACCAGATCGCCGACGCCATGGTGCTCAGCCCCGCCACCGCCAAGAC
>JAFARZ010000388.1 GCA_019245115.1 Streptosporangiaceae bacterium
ATGATCAGCTGGCCCCGGCCTTCGAAGAGGTCTGCCAGCTTGACCGGGCCGCCTGGTCCGGTGAAGATGTAGTCTTTCGTGATTTCCACCATCGGCAGCGCTTGGCGCTCGGCGGCCAGCGCGGCCTGTGCCCGGCTCAGCTCCTTCTCCTTCGCCAGCAGTTCCAGGCGGATCGCCAGCCATTCTTCCCGTGATCCGATTTTCGGAAGTTCCATTGTTGCTCCTTTTTATGAACCGAATTCTGTGTCTCTCCGTGAACCCCTTGCCGGATCTCAGGGGACGGGACTCAGGCCTGCCGCGCCGAGCAGGTAGGCGCCCTGGTCGAGGCCGGAGCCGGTGATGAGCCTGGCGATTTCCTCGCCGGCCCGGGCGGGGGAGAGGGCGGGCCCGCGGTTGGCCAGGAAGGCCGCGATATCCACGCCTTCCCGCGCCGCGTACGCGGCGACCGCGGCCTGGCCCAGCCCGGTTTCCGGCGTCAGGTCGGGAAGCACCGCGATGAACCGGATGCCGAGTCCTTCCCGGCGTGATTCCTCGGCGGCGTAGCCGGTGAGGAACCGGATGGTGGCCTTGGCCCCGGCATAGCCGCCCGATATCGGCGAGCCCCGGAGCGCGGCGCCGCTGGAGACCGCGATGACCAGGCTGCCCGGCCGCAGGGGAGCCAGCAGCGCCTCACGGGTCCAGTGGAACGCGTGCTGCACATCGACTTCCCAGTTGCGGCTGAAGGTCTGCCAGGTGTGGCGGTGGATCGGTCGCGACAGCGGGGACGCGCCGGCGTTCAGCACCAGGATGCTGGGCCGGTACCTGTCGATCAGCTGGCCGGCCACCACGGGGTCGGCCGCGTCGCCGGCCACCGGGGTGAACACGGTGCCAAGCTGCTCGCGCAGTTCCTCCAGGGTGCCGGCGTCGCGGGCCACGCCGACGACGTGCGCGCCGGCCTGGGTGAGGGCGGTGGCGACGCCGCGGCCGAAGCCACGGCTCGCACCGGTGACGATCGCCGTCGTTCCGGATAGCTGCTGAGCTGTCATCATGCCTCCTTGCGCTGTGAGACGGTTCGCCGGTAGAGATCCGGGCGGGGAGCCGGAATCACCGCGTTTCACCCGGTGACTTTCGGCGGCGTCGCGGGTCAATCAGATGGGGCATGTTCAACCGGGCAGGAGGCATCCCGATGACGGACCATGCGGATTTCGCGCAGCTCACCAGTTCCTTCCGCGCTGAGCTGCTGGCCCACTGCTACCGGATGCTCGGCTCTGTCCACGATGCCGAGGACCAGGTGCAGGAGACCCTGATCCGCGCGTGGCGGGCTTACGGCGATTTCGAGGGCCGGGCGTCGCTGCGGACCTGGCTGTACCGGATCGCCACCAACGTGTGCCTGCGGGCATTGGAGAACCGCGGCCGGCGGCCGCTGCCGTCCGGCCTGGGCGCTCCGGGCACGGACCCGGACGGGCCCCTCGCCGCCGGGCCCGGCGAGGGGCCATGGCTGGAGCCGATTCCCGACGCCCTGGTGCGGGCCGACCCCGCCGATCCGGCATCGGTCGTGGTGTCCCGGGCGAGCCTGCGGCTGGCGCTGATCGCCGCGCTGCAGTACCTACCCGCCCGGCAGCGCGCCGTCTTGCTCTTGCGGGATGTCCTGCAGTGGCGGGCGTCCGAGGTGGCCGACCTGCTCGGCACCACGCCGACCGCGGTCAACGGCCTTCTGCTGCGCGCCCGCGCCCGGATCGAGCAAGCGGGGCTGGCACCAGACGAGATCCGCGAACCCGCGGAAACAAGCCAGCGCGCTCTGCTCGACCGGTACGCGGCGGCCTTCGAGAACTCCGACGCGTCCGTCCTCTCACAGCTGCTGCGAGAGGACGCCACATTGGAGATGCCGCCGACGCTCACCTGGTTCGCCGGACGCGGCCCGATCGGACGGTTCCTCGGCACCCGCGTTCTCGGCCAGCCCGGGGACTTCAAGCTGGTCCCGGTTGCCGCCAACGCCCAGCCCGGCTTTGCGTGCTACCTGCTCGGCCACGACGGCCGCCACCACGCCCACGCGGTGCAGGTGCTCACCGCCGGCGATGCGGGCATCGCCCGCATCGTCTCGTTCAACCAGCCCGGGCTGTTCCCGGTCTTCGGCCTGCCGCCGGCCCTGCTTTTCCAGATGCCACTCGGGGTCACCTTACGTGAGATGTTTTGGCTCCCGCGGCTGGGGGAGGGAAACAGCCTGCGGAAACTTACCCGTGGGAGGTGAGCCATGAGAATCGGCGCGGCACTTGTCCTCATCGCAGTCGGCGCCATCCTCAGATTCGCGATCTCGACCACATCGACACACGGCATCGGAATCCATACGACCGGTGACATCTTGATGATCGTCGGCATCGTTGGCCTGGTGCTGGTCCTGGTCATCTTGGCCTTTTCTGGCCGTAACCGCGTTATCTACCGGAGGGAGGTGCCTCCCGACGACGTCCCCCCGCCCGCCAGGTACCCCGTCGACGATCCGTATGACGACGAGCTCAGGCGGGGACCCTACCGGGATCAATACCGGCGCTGAGGAGCACGCGGCGGGTCGCTCAGATTACTGCGGTAATTCGGGGTTCTGTGGCGACTTTTGGGCACCATGTGAACGTTCCGAAACAAATCGAGTTTGCGGCGTGTCGTGGCGGGTGCCGATTTTGTCCTGATATGACCGTTATGTGACGGCAGCTGCGGTGGACGACGTGGAAGAAAAGAGCTTCGCGGAAGGTAGGGCGCCGGTTTCCGGCACCTTTTCTTCCAAAGGGCTCTTTTCTTCCCACTGAAGGATGCTCATGTGTCCGCTATGTATCGGTATGCATAGTTCACCCAGGGCTGTTCAGCGCACTCTAGCAAAGACGACATGCCCAACATGCCGCAAACGCACGTTATTTTGGCGCGCGCACATAGTGCATAAAAGTCACCACGAAGCCCGGATCAACCACGGAAACCTGCCCTGCGAATCCGGCGATAGAGACAAAAGCTGCACAGCCAGCGGGGTCCAGCCCTACTACCTGACCGGCGCTCTAGCTGCCCGGCCTGGTCGGCACGATGCAGGCGGGTGCGGGCGCGGTCAGTGTCGCGCTCGTGCGGGTTGGCATGCCTGACACAGGGTCGACGCGGAAGACCGTCGCGGTGCCCGATTCCTGATTCGCGCACAGCAGCAGTCGTCCGTTGCCGGCGAGGGCGATGTCGCGCGGCGACGCTCCTCCGCTGGGCACGACACCGGTCATTTCCGGCGCCGCGGCATGCGCCAGCCCGAAGACGGTGATCGAGTCGGGTCCGCGGCAGGCGCTGTAAAGGAAGCGGCCGTCCGGCGACACGCGGATCGCCGAGCACGCGGCGATCACCGGCTCGTGCCCGGGGACCGCCCAGTCGCGTGCCAGCGTCGTCAGTTGGCCCGTGACACGATCCCAGGCACAGGTCACGAGCGTGCAGTCCAGCTCGCACAGGACATAGACGAGCGGCTCAGCGGGGTGGAAAGCGAGGTGCCGCGGCCCGGAACCCGGGGCCATGCTCGTCCGCCCGGCCAGCGTGAGGTCTCCCGCGCAAGGGTCGAGCCGGTAGGCGAAGATGGCGTCCGCTCCGAGGTCGGTGACCAGCAGGATGCCGTCGTCGGCCGGGTCCGGAGCGGCCATGTGGGCGTGCGGGCCGTCCTGCCGTCCGGCGACCGTGCCGCGACCGGTGTGCTGGATCAGGCAGGTCCGCTCGCCGATCGCGCCGTCGGCACGCAACCGGTGGACGACCACGCTCCCGCTCGCGTAGTTGGCCGCGACGAGGAATCCGCCGCCGCCGGCCACCGTGAGGTGACAAGGTTCCGCGCCGCCTGAACCGACGGCGTTCAGTGGTTCCAGGGCGTCGCCGGTAGCGCGGAAGGCGATCAGGGAACCGCTGCCGGTCTCGCTGACCGCGTACAGCAGACGCCCCGAGAGATCGGTCGCGAGGTACGACGCCTGCTCGGCCCGCGTCACGCCGACCGGTTCGATGCGCGATCCGTCGGCTGCGACCCGCGCGGTGATGATGCCCCGGCCCGTGTGTGACCCGGCCGTATAGCTGCCGATGCGGACCAGGACATCCTCATTCGTTACGTCCACTCCGGTGAGAGTAGACGACGCGGGCCGCTCACGACCCGCCGGAAACCCGGCTGTCCGTCCCTAGCGGGAGCCAGCAAAAGTAAGGGCAAGGACATCCAGTAGTCCTTGCCACTTTCAACTTATACCGCACTGGGGGGCTTGCGGCAAGGGCCGGGTCGTGCCGCATAATCGCAGGCCGGGCCCGGAATTCTGGAATGGGGAGGTCGCCATGATCGGCAGCTATGTGCTGGATCTCGAACAGATCGGCAAGACGCAGGTCGCGCTCGCGGGCGGCAAGGGCGCGAACCTGGGGGAGCTTTCCCGGATGGAAGGCATTCGCGTGCCGGCTGGCTTCTGCGTGACGACGGATGCCTTCCGCCGGATCATGGCCGCGGCGCCCGGGATCGACGGTCAGCTCGATCGGCTGTCGCGCCTGGACCCCGACGACCCCGATGACCGGCAGGCGATCGGCACGCGCAGCGCGGAGATCCGCCGGACCATTGAAGAGGTCGTCATCCCTGATGATCTCGCGGCAGCGATCACCCGCCAGGTCACCGGGCACGTCGCGTACGCCGTCCGGTCCAGCGCGACGGCGGAGGATCTGCCGACGGCCTCCTTCGCCGGCCAGCAGGACACGTACCTGAACGTCGTGGGACCGGCGGCGATCCTCCGGCACGTCAGCCGGTGCTGGGCCTCCCTGTTCACCGAGCGGGCCGCTACCTACCGCCTGCGGAACGGCTTCGGCCACCGCAAGGTCCACATGGCCGTGGTCGTGCAGCAGATGCTGTCCCCGCAAGTGTCCGGCATCCTCTTCACGGCCGATCCCCTCACCTCCAACCGGAAGGTCGTCTCCATCGAGGCCAGCTTCGGCCTCGGCGAGGCCCTGGTGTCCGGCCTGGTGAACGCGGACGTCTACAAGGTGCGGGACGGCGAAGTCATCGCCACGACAGTGCGCCAGGAGCAGCCAGCGCTGACCGATGCGCAGATCGTGCGGCTCGCGCAGCTGGGCCGGCGGATCGAAGCGCACTTCGGCCAGCCTCAGGACATCGAATGGTGCCTGGTCGGCGACGAGTTCCAGATCGTCCAGAGCCGGCCGGTCACCACGCTGTTCCCTATTCCCGCGGCCAGCGATCAAGGGAACCACGTCTACGTCTCGGTCGGTCACCAGCAGATGATGACTGACGCCATGAAGCCCCTGGGGCTCTCCATGTGGCAGATGACGACCCCGCGGCCCATGTGCGAGGCCGGCGGGCGGCTGTTCGTCGACGTCACCCAGGCGCTGGGTTCGCCGGCGAGCCGCGCCGGCTTGCTGGAGGTCATGGGGAGGGGTGATCCGCTGATCGGGGACGCGCTGCGGTCCGTCCTCGACCGCGGCGACTTCATCCCGGAACTCGCGGACAGCGACCCGGGCGAGACGCCGGCCTACAGTGTGCCCGCCCAGATCGAGACCGATCCGGCCATCGTCACCGAACTGATCGAAGCCAGCCAGGCCTCCATTGCCACATTGAAGCGCGACATCGCGACGAAGTCCGGGCCGGAGCTGCTCGACTTCATCCTCGCGGACGTCCAGGAGCTGAAGCGGATCCTGTTCGATCCGCGAAGCATCCAGGTGATCATGGCGGGCATGCAGGCCGCCTGGTGGCTCAACGAGCGGCTCGAGGCGTGGCTGGGCGAGAAGAACGCGGTCGACACCCTCACGCAGTCCGTCTCGCACAACGTCACGTCGGAAATGGGGCTGGCGCTCCTGGACGTCGCGGACGTGATCCGGCCGCATCCGGACGTGGTGGCATTCCTGCGGCACGTCGAGGACGACGACTTCCTGGAGGAACTGCCCGCACTCGAAGGCGGGCGCGAAGCCCGGGACGCCATCCAGGACTATCTCGGTAAGTACGGCATGCGCTGCGTCGGCGAGATCGACATCACGAAGCCACGGTGGAGCGAACGCCCCGCCATGCTCGTGCCCATGATTCTCGGCAACATCAGGAACTTCGAGCCGGGCGCCGGGAAGCAGCGCTTCGAGCAAGGGCGGCAGCAGGCGTGGAAGAAGGAACAGGAACTGCTGACACGCCTGCGGGCCCTGCCGGACGGGGAGCCGAAGGCCGAAGAGGCCAAGCGGATGATCGACCGGGTCCGGACCTTCGCCGGGTACCGGGAATATCCGAAGTTCGGCATGATCAGCCGCTACTTCGTCTACAAGCAGGCCCTGCTGAACGACGCCGAGCGTCTGGTGCGAGCCCGCGTGCTCCGGGACAGGGACGACATCTTCTACCTCAGGTTCTCCGAGCTTCACGACGTCGTGCGCACGAACCACGTGGATGATCAGCTCATCCGCGAGCGCAAGGAGGCGTTCCGGTCGTACCGGGCGCTCACGCCGCCGCGGGTGCTCACCTCGGATGGCGAGGTCGTCGCCGGGACGTACCGGCGCGCCGGTGTCCCGGCCGGCGCGCTGACCGGCCTGCCCGTTTCCGCCGGGACCGTCGAGGGACGGGCTCGTGTCGTCCTGGACATGGCCGAGGCCGACCTCGACGCGGGCGACATCCTGGTCACCGCCTACACCGACCCCAGCTGGACGCCCGCCTTCGTCGCGATCAAGGGCCTGGTGACGGAGGTGGGGGGCCTGATGACCCATGGCGCGGTGATCGCACGGGAGTATGGCTTGCCGGCCGTCGTGGGGGTGGAGGATGCCACCAAGCTGATCCGGGATGGGCAGCGGATCCGCGTGCACGGAACGGACGGGTATATCGAGATCCTGGCCCCGTGACCGGTTCGCGCCACGTTGACACGACATGGCGCGAAGATTACCTCTTGTAGCTGATAGATCCCTATGTGTAGCATCGCACTGCGGGCCGGTCCCGCGGTGGGAGCATACAGAGGCGAGGGAGATCTCATCTGCCCGTGATATGGACTGACGCCTGCCATGAACACTTACAGTGATTGGCCAAGTGAGAACAGTAACGACATCAGCGCCGCGGATGTCCAGACGGGGCTGGTGTGGTCGGCGGAATGGTTCCCGCCGGGCGCGGACGAGCCCGGCGAGCCGACGGCCCAGGGGCTCGGCGCCACCCCCGCGCTGCGCGGCAGGCCGGGAGGTCCGGGTTTCGCGCCGGACACGGCCGGATCGGCGGCCGCCCGTTCGCCGTGGCAGAGGTCGCAGCGGCTGTGGAGCGAATCGGGCGTCCAGTGGGCCGCTCCCGGCACGGCCGGGATCCCGGCCGCGGTCCCCGAGCCGGGCCCGGTGCCTGAGTCGCTCCCGGCCGCGAGAAGGCGATCGCAGGTCAGGTACCAGGGACGGCATGCCAGGCCGCGAAGGCTTCCCGCCCAGCCGGCCGTCCCGCTCGGCGCTCCGGTGGTCGCGAGCCGGGACGCGGATCGCGACCAGGTATCCGCTTTTCCGCCGGAGACGGCGGATCCCGGCGCCTGGAAGCCGGGCACGAGGCGGACAACGGGCCGCCGGGTCGTAAGCGTGGTGCTGCCGGCTGCCGTGCTCACGACGGTCGCCGCCGTGGCGATCGGGCTGCTGACCAGCCGCGGGCCCAGGTTCGGCCAGGCGGCGGTGAACCGGACGCCGGGCAGCGCGGCGCACCGGGCGGGGAGCAAGGTGACCCCGACGCGGGCACCCCAGACCATCGGCATGTATTCCGGGCAGCAGGGGCGCGGCGTGTTCCAGCAGATCGACCATATCGCCAGCTACGGCGACACGATCGTTACGACGGGCTCGCAGTCAAGCGACGGGCAGGTGCGGCAGCAGTTCTTCGTGTCGGCTGATAGCGGTGCGAGCTGGCGGCTGGCCCCGGTCCGGGCGGCTGGCGGCGGCCAGCCGCCGCTGGGCCACGCCGCCACCTGGATCGCGGGCGGACCGGCGGGCTGGCTGGCCGTCGGCCCGCGGGCGACCTGGGCGAGCCGGGACGGCCTGAGCTGGACGCTGACGGCGGCGCACGGGATAACGACCCCGCGCCCCGGCGACCAGGTGCAGGTGCTGACGGGCACCGCGAGCGGGTTCCTGGCCGGGGGAGCGCACGGGACGGTGTGGGTCTCACGTGACGGCGTGAGCTGGCGGCAGCTGACCGCGGCGCAGCTGGGGCTGGCTTCGGAGGAGACGGTACAGAGCATCTCCTCCGCCGCCTCACGCGGGCCGGACACGGTGATCTCCGGCACCGTCGCCCGGGGCGCGGTCACGTACCCGGGGGTGTGGCTGAGCACGGACGGCGGCTCGTCATGGACGCGGGTGGCGGTGCCCGCCGATCACGGTGCGGGCGGCGGCATCGTGGGGCTTAGCTCCGATGCGGCGGGGTTCCTGGCGGTGCGGCCCGGCCGGACCGGGCGTGCCGCTGACGGCGTGACCTATTTTTCCACGAACGGCATGCGCTGGCAGTACGCGGGAACGATCGGCCCGGCCGTCGGCTGGAGTCCCGCGGCGGTCATCGGCGGCAGCGGCGGCTTCGCGGTCACCGGTCAGTCCGCCGCGGGTGCGATCGCCGCCTACACCGGCCCCGGCGCCGGCGCCGCGTGGACCCCGGCCGGGTCGCTTGGCGCCTCGGCTAGCGAGTCGTTGCCCAGCGCGGTGGTCACGGCGAACGGCACCTTGGTGGCGGCCGGGTCGGCCGGCGATTCCGGGACCGGCCAGCAGGGGGTGCTGCTGGAAGCGAACCGGGCAGGGAGCGTGCGATCAGTGCCGCTGGCGGACATCCCGGGCGCCGTGGTCCCCGAACTGGCGATGAACGGCATGGCGGCGGCCGGCGAAGTGCAGGTGGCGGTCGGCAGCGTGGACGGTTACCCGGCCATCTGGCGCAGGCAGCACCTAGGTTCATGGACGCTGGTGTCATCGTCGGCGCTGACCGCGGGGCAGCATCGCCTCGCCGCACTGACAGGTGTTACCCGGGGACCGGAAGGGTGGCTGGCGGTGGGGGTGCCGGGTCCCATCGCGTTCACCTCCGCCGACGGCGTCACCTGGCAGCCCGCGCCCGGGAACATCGTGCGGGACATGGCCGGGGCGCCCGCGGTCACGGTCGCGGCGGGGGCGGCCGGGTACGTCATCGCCGGCAACCTGGCAGCGCCGGGCGGCGGCAGGATCGCCGACGTCTGGTGGTCGCCGGACCTGACCTCGTGGAGCCAGGTCCGCGGCATGAACGACGAGCAGGTGCTCGCGGTCGCCTCGGACGCGCACGGATTCGTGTCGGCCGGCTCGCGCGACGGCAGGCCCGCGGTGTGGACGACGGCCGACGGGCGGTCCTGGACGGCGATCCTCCTGCCGATGCCGGCCGGAGCATCCTCCGCCGTGCTCCAGCAGGTCGCGATCAAGGGGAGCCGGGTCGCCGTCCTCGGGCAGGCGAGCACCGGCCGAGGCGTGGTGCCGTTCGCCGCGCTCTCGGTCAACGGCGGGACGAGCTGGCGGCCGGCGCCGTTCGCGTCGCCGGGGCCGGACACGGCCTTCACCGCGCTGATCGCCGGCTCGCGCGGCTTCACCGCCGTCGGCCAGTACGGACCGCCCGGGCAGGCCTCGCCGGCGGCATGGACCTCGGCCGGCGGAACGGCATGGGCCCGGTCGCGGCTGAGCGGGCTCACCGGCTCCTACCGCATCGCCGCGCTGGCCCCCGAGGGGGCGGCGGCGACCGCCATCGGCTCGATCGCGACCCAGCAAAGCCAGGGAGCGTTCATGGTGGGCGTTCCGGCCCCCTGACCCGCTCAGGACCGGGCCGAGGCCAGGGACGCGAAGACGACGGTGGAGCTCAGGTAATGGCCGGTCGCATAGTCGAAAGCGCCGCCGCAGGTGATCAGGTGCAGGGCGGGATAGGGTGCGGGGCCGTACACGGTCTCCGCGGGGAAACCGGACTTGCGGAAATCGCGGACGCCGGTGACGTGGAAGACGGCGGTGACCCCGTCCGCGAGCGTCACGTCGATCGCGTCACCCGGGCGGAGCGCGCCCAGCCGGAAGAAGACGGCGGGACCCCGGCGGTCGTCGACGTGGCCCTCGATGACCGATGTCCCGAGCTGACCGGGTGTCGCCGAGTACTTGTACCACGCTGCCAGGCCGGCACTTGTCTCGAGCGACGGCACCTGGATCGTGCCGTCCGCGTTGACCCCCAGGTGCAGCAGCTTCGAGTGCACGCCGATGGCCGGGATGTCGACCCGCACCGGCACCGACCGGCTCAGCGGCCGTCCCGCGCTGCCTGACGGCCCGGTGGTGCCTGCCGCCGCGCTGGACGGCTGCGGCGCATGCCGCTGAGCGGCCACCGCGATGCCCACGAGGGAGAGCCCGGCGATGAGCAGCAGCGCGCCGGCTACTCCGGCGACACGGGCCCGGAGATCTGCCGGGGCGGTGGGCGGCGGGGCGTACCCGTCCTGCGGCCATGACACGACCACGCGAAACCCCGCTATGTGCCGCCACTTCCCGTCGCGCACTCGGGCCGGCCCTTCGCTCGTGTCGTTGGTTAACATCATCCTCCGCCCAGCGGTCTGGGTTCACAATTGGCTGATGGGGTACCTGAAAAGCGTGCGCACACCCATCACAGGGACCGCGCTCCGCGTGCTGCTGGCCGCGGCCGGCTGCGGCGCCGTGACCGTCCTGGGCTCTGCCGCTATCTCCGGCTGCACGTCGTCATCCTCGCCTTCGGCGTCACCGACGACGTTTCTTCCCTCGGCAAACGGCTCCGCCCCGCTGGCATCCAGCCCTGGCGGCTCCGTCTCAGCCACGGCGACTCCCTCCGTATCGGTTAGCCCGACTCCTTCCGTATCGGTTAGCCCGACTCCTTCCGTATCGGCTAGCCCGAGCGCCACGGTGACACCCTCCGTCACGGTGACTCCTGCCGTGACGGTCACGGTGACGACCGCCCCGGCCGTCACGGCTCCGCCGGCCACCGGAGGTGGCGGCACCGCCGGACTCCAGGACGGTTCGCTGTTCGCGCTCGGCGGGGTCGCGATCCTGGCCGCCGCCGGGAGCCTCGGCTACCGGAGGAAGCTGACCCGGAAGCGCTGATCCGGAGGCGCTGACCTGAACGCGCTGACCTGAACGCGCTGACCAGCCAATTCATTTGCCTCGTTCGGCTGAGACTATCTTGACGCGCTCTGACGTGCGTAGTTATGGTTTGTTCGTATTTAGATACGCCGTTCCTATATGCGAACGAACGGAGCGTGTCCCATGAGCACCGAGTCAGCGGTCGCCAACCGGCTCGATTCCATCGAGGTGCGCAGCTTCGACTATGTGCCGCCGGACGAGCGGCACGGCGAGCCGCGACAGGTCTTCTACATGTGGTTCGGCATCAGCGCGACGGTCTTCAGCCTGGTCACCGGGTTCGTCGGCATCACGCTGGGCCTCAGCTTCTGGTGGACGCTGCTGTCGGTCGTCCTCGGCAACGTGCTGGGCGCGCTGTTCATGGCCTTCCACGCCGCCCAGGGGCCGCAACTCGGGATACCGCAGATGATCCAGAGCCGGGCCCAGTTCGGCTACTACGGCGCCCTGCTGCCGCTGGTCGTCACCTGGGTCATGTACATCGCGTTCCTGGCCATCGACATCGTGCTGGCCGGCCAGGGTTTCCAGGCCGTGTTCCCGTGGTCGCTGAACGGCTGGATGATCGTGCTGACGATCCCCATGCTGCTGCTGGCCATCTACGGCTACGACTTCATCAACCGGTACAACAAGTACCAGACCTGGCTGTACATCGCGCTGTTCCTCGGGCTGACCGTCTTCATGTTCGTGCACGGCGTACCGCGCGGCGGCTGAGCCGCGGCGCGTTCCACGCCGGGGCGTTCCTGCTCAGCATGTCGATCGTCGCCTCCTACCAGATCACCTACGCGCCCTACGTGTCGGACTACTCGCGCTACCTGCCGCGGGACGCGGCCAGGAAGGTGTTCTGGCGCACCTACGCGGCGACGGTGATCTCGTGCGTATGGCTGATGGGCCTCGGCGCGGCCATCGGCGTGCTCAACCCATCGGCTTCCTCGATGCTGTTCGAGATCAAGAGCATCACCGGTCCGCTGGGCGGGACGCTGGCCATCCTGCTCGCGATCGGCCTGATCGCGCCGAACTCGGCCAATGTCTACGGCGGCATGATGACCGCGCTGTCCATCGGCAACAACGTCGACGGCCGGCTGCGGTCCACCCGGATGCTGCGCGCCGTGATCTGCGTGGTCATCGCCGTGCTCGGGGCGCTGGTGGCCACGGCCGGGGCCGGGGCGTTCATGACCAACCTCGAGAACTACATGACGATGATCCTCTACATCCTGATCCCGTGGTCGGTGATCAACCTGACCGATTACTACCTGCTGCGGCACGGCCAGTACCGCACCGAGGACTTCTACGCCCGCGACGGCGGCTTCGGGCGGGTGAATATGCGGGCGATGATCATCTACCTGCTGGCCTTCGGCGTCGAGGTGCCGTTCATGAACACCACGGTCTACAAGGGCCCGGTGGCCACGGCGCTGGGCGGCGGCGACATCGCCTGGATCGTGGGCGCGGTGGTCACCGTGCCGCTGTACGTGGGCGGCGCGTGGCTGGCCCGGCGGCAGGCGGCCATGCCGGAGCCAGGTGGCGAGCAGATAGCCTCCAATGCCGTCGGCTGACGCCGCGGCCGAAGGCCCAGGCCAATCCAACGCCGCGGCGGGTAGCCGTTCTGTGCTGCGCGCCCTGGAGGTCCTCGAACTGCTGGCCGGCCTGGACGCCCCGATGAGCCTGGCCCGGATCGCCAAGGAACTGGGCATACCCAAGACGAGCTGCCTGGGCCTGCTGCGCGCGCTGAGTGCGCGCGAGTTCATCCGCCAGGACGAGAGCGGCAGCTACGGCCTGGGCGTGCGCAGCTTCGAGGTCGGCGCCGCCTACTTGCGGACGATGACGCCCACTCGCGCGGTGGCCGGCGAACTGCGGGCGCTGACAGAGCGGCTGGACATGACCTCGCACTTCGCCATCCTGGACGGCGACGAGGTGGTTTACCTGGCCAAGCACGACCCTCCGGGCAGCGGCATCCGGCTGGCGAGTGCCCTGGGCGCCCGGCTGCCCGCCGCGACCACCGCGGTGGGCAAAGCCCAGCTCGCCTTCGCCAGGCGGGCCGGGGCGGCCGGCGACGGCGCCGGGCTCGCCACGGTACGCGCCCGCGGGTACGCCGTGGACGAAGGCACGACCGCGGCCGGCATCCGCTGCGTCGCGGCCCCGGTGTTCGACGTCACGGGCTGCTGCGGCGCCATCGGGGTCAGCTACCTGGCGCAGGACGGTGCGACGGTGACCGAGGTCTGCGGGCCGATCGTGGCCGCGGCCCGGCAGGCCACCACTGAGCTCGGCGGCCGCTGGCCGGCCTGGGAGGCCGGGCGGGAGGCACGGTGAAGGTACGGGCGCTGCTGCTGGAGCGCGACCTGTCGCTCCGGGTGGGCGAACGTGAGCTGGCCGAGCCGGCCCCGGGTGAGCTGCTGGTGCAGGTGGACTGGGCCGGGGTGTGCGGTTCGGACCTGCACGTGCTGCGCACCGGGGACTGGGTCACCGACTGGCCCGCCACCCTCGGCCACGAGGTGACCGGGCGGGTCGCCGCCAGCCCCGGCGGGGAACTGGCTCCCGGTACCCGCGTGGTGGTGGACTCCCGGGTGCCGTGCGAGGGCTGCGCGGGCTGCGCCGGCGGGGACGGCCCAGGAAGCGCGGGCGGCCCGCACCTGTGCGAGAACCTGGCCTGGTTCGGCGAGGCGTGCCCCGGCGGGTTCGCCAGCCATGTACTCGTGCCCGCCAGACGAGTGGCCGCCTGCCCGGCGGACCTGGAGGCGGCCATCGCGGTGCTGGCCGAGCCGCTGGCGGTGGCCATGCACGCCGTCAGCCGAGCGTGCCCAGCATCCCCGGAGCGGGTCACGATCGCCGGGTACGGGCCGATCGGCGCGCTGGTGCACCTGGAGATCACGCGCCGCTGGCCGGAGACGGCCGTCACCGTGGCGGAGCCGGTCCCCGCCCGCCGCCAGCTCGCGGCCGCACTCGGCGCCGGACTGGCCGGCGCCATCGCCGGCACCGGGCGGCCGAGGCTCGTGGTGGACGCGGCCGGGTACCCGGGCTCGCTGCGGGACTCCATCGCGGGCTGCGCCCGAGGCGGAACCGTGCTGGTGGTCGCGCTCGGCCACCAGCCCGAGCCGCTGCTGCCCGCGGACCTGGCCGAGCGCGAGCTGACCCTGGCCGGCAGCAACGGATTCGCCGGCGAGCTGAGCCAGGCCGTCGCCGCCCTGGCCGCCGATCCCGACCGGTACCGGCCGCTGGTGACCGAGGCCATCGTGCTCGATGAGGCGCCGCGACGCCTGCCCGGGCTGCTGACCGCGCCCGCCGCGGGGAAGGTGGTGATCCGCCCATCTATCGACTAGCCAAGATCGCCGAAGAGCGCCTGCTGGGCGTCCCCGGCTACTCTCCTGGCAAGCCGGGCCCAGGCCCGGCGGCGGGCAAGCTGTCGTCCAACGAGGCCCCGCTCGGCCCGCCGCCCGCCGTACGGGCCGCGCTGGCCGCCGAGGCGGGGCAGGGCGGCCGTTATCCGGACGAGACGCGTGCGCTGGCCGCGGTGGCCGCCGAGGCCGGGGCGGACCCGTCCCAGCTGCTGCTCACCAACGGCAGCGACGAGCTGTGCTACCTGATCGCGACGGTGTTCCTCGGCCCGGGCCGGGTCGCGGTGGTCGGCGACCCCTGCTACCAGATCGACGCCACAGCCAGCCTGCTGGCCGGCGCCACGCTGCGCAGGGTGCCGCTGCGCGACGGCCGGCACGACATCGGCGCGATGGCCGAGGCAGCGGCCGGTGCCGCCGTCGTCTGGCTGCCCTCGCCGCACAACCCCACCGGCGTCGCGGCCCGCCCCGGCGACGTGGCGGCCCTGCTCAGCCGGGTACCCGCGGACTGCCTGGTGGTGCTGGACGAAGCCTACCGCGCCTTCCTGGATCCGGCCTGGCGGCCCGACGTGGCCGCGCTGCTGGCCGATCATCCCAACTTGATCGTCCAGCGCACGCTGTCCAAGGACTGGGCGCTGGCCGGGTTGCGGGCCGGCTACGGGCTGGGGCCGGCCGGGCTGATGACGGCGCTGGCCCGGGTACGGCCGCCGTTCAGTGTCAACGCGATGGCCCTGACCGCCATCGAGGCCGCTGCCGGGGCGCCGGCGTGGCGGGCGATGGCGGTGGCCAGGATCCTCGAGGAGCGGGCGCTGCTGGAGGCCGAGCTCGCCCGGCTCGGCGTAGCGCACTTCCCGAGCCAGGCCAACTTCGTGACCGCCCGGCTCGATCCGCATCTGGTGGCTCCCGCGCTGGCCGGCTGCGGGCTGGTCGTACGCTCCGGCGACGACCTCGGCCTGCCCGGGTGGGTGCGGATCAGCGTGGGCTGGGCTCCCCAGATGGCACAGCTCCGCGGCGTGCTGCGCAC
>JAFARZ010000002.1 GCA_019245115.1 Streptosporangiaceae bacterium
CCGGCGCAGCTCGCCGAGGTCAAGAGCGCGACCACGGTCGGTGCGGCGCCGGTGCCGCACGGCACGCCGGCTCAGGTCGCCGACCTGATCGGCAACGTTACCCACGCCACGTTCATCAGCGGCATGAACGCCGCCTTCGCAGTCGCCTCGGTCGTCGCGCTGGCCGGCGCCGTGATCGCCCTGCTGGCCAGGCGCGGGCGCGCCGTCGAGGGCGCCGCGGGGATCTGAGCCCGGCCCCCGCTGGCCGGAGATATTTGGGGCCTTTCGCCGTATTCGGCCAGCGGGAGACGGGTTGGGCAGGTATAACCAGCGGATGTGAGGACGCGAACGTGTCCCGCGGGCCCTGTGCCAACAAGCACTGTGCCGGCAAGCCCCGCGCCGGCGAGCCCGGAACCGGAGGGAAGGAGGAACTGGGCGTGAGACCTGTCCTCCCCTGGTTCTCAAGGAAGGCACTCGCCATGAGCGCGGTGACGGCGCTCGGCCTGGGCGCCCTGGCCGCCTGCACCAGTTCGGGCAGCCCCAGCGCCAGCCCCACCTCGTCGGCCATCGCCACGGGCCCGATCACCATCGGCGCGTCGCTGTCGATCAGCGGCGGGACCTTCCAGGCCGACGGCGAGGCCTTCCAGCGGGGATACGAGCTGTGGGCCAGTGACGTGAACGCCCACGGCGGCCTCCTCGGCCGGCCGGTGAAGCTGGACATCCTCGACGACGCGAGCGACCCGAACCAGGTGGTCACGAACTACCAGAAGCTGTTCGGCACGGACCACGTGGACCTGGCCTTCGGGCCGTTCTCCTCGCTGCTCACCAGCCCGGCGTCGTCGGTGGCGGCACGATTCGGCATGGCGTTCGTGGAGGGGGCCGGCGGCGCGCCCGCGGTCTTCGACACCGTGTCCAACCAGGCGGACCACAACGTGTTCGACGTGAGCCTGCCGATCGCGGACGAGATGGTCCCGTTCGTGAAGTGGATCGAGTCCCTGCCCGCCACCGAGCGGCCGAAGACCGCGGCCTACCCGATGGCTCAGGATCCGTTCGCCGACCCGCCGGTGGAGCTGGCCCAGACCGAGCTGCAGAAGCTGGGCGTCCAGACGGTGTACTCCAAGGTCTTCCCCGAGCAGGTCCAGGACTACAAGGGCCCGGCCCAACAGGTGGCCGCGAGCGGTGCGCAGCTGGTCGTGCTCGGGTCCACCGACGTGCCGACCGTCAAGACCTTCATGCAGACGTTCGCGCAGCAGCACTACACGCCCAAGATGTTCATCGCGGCGGCCGGTCCCGACCAGGGCAGCGCGTTCACCTCCGCGGTGGGCGCGGGCAACGCCGACGGGATGATGGTGCCCAACGGGTGGTACCCCGGGTTCGCCAACGCCGCGAGCAGGCAGATGGTCAGGGAGTACGTCGCCCGGTACCACGGCAGCGCGTCCGGCGTCAACGCCGACGTGGCCGAGGCCTACTCGGTGGGCCAGGTCATCGCCCAGGCGGTCACCGCCACCCACAGCACCGACAACGCCACGATCATCGCCTACCTGCACAGCGGCGTGATCTTGCAGACGGTGCAGGGCCCGGTGAAGTTCGACGCGCTGGGGGAGAACGGGGCCGCGGCGGCGTTCGTCTTCCAGTGGCAGAAGGGCTCCTTCAGGCAGGTCCTGCCGGCCGATACCGCCGGCTCCGTGTCGATCGACCCCACCAAGCCCGCCTGGAGCACCCTCGGCTGAAATTGACCGGGGTGCATTTACGGAATTTTTACGGGGCGGGCCTGGCCGCCCCTCACCGTGACAACGCCGCCACGGCCCGGATCCGCCGCGGCCGGCCAGGTCAGAGAGTATTTCCCGATCAGGACGCTAGATCATCAACTGCCAGATATTTCGCTCGCTAACCCATTAAAGTGGCCAAGCCCTATATTTGTGCAGCCGGAGATCGTTGGTCCTGTGGGGCACGCATGCCCGGCTGAAGCCGGGTTGGAAATCAGCGCGTAGCCAGCGAGGACATCAACGATGGGAAACCATGGAGTTGCGAGCGCCAGACTGCGCGCCGGTAAGACCAGCCAGCATGCCAGGGAATCGGCGCTGGCCAATTTCCGGAGCCGCCGGCCGCTGACGCTCCGCGACTGGCCGGTCTCCTGGCGGCTGATCGCGGTTATCGTGATGGCGCTCGTCATTGGCCTGGTCTTCGGCGGCCTGCGCATCTACTCGGCCGAGGACAGCGCGGCCCAGTTCGGCCGGGTGTCAAAGCTGGCCGAACTCGGGGAGCGGGTCACGATCCTGGTGCAGGACCTGCAGAGCGAGCGCGACCGGACGCTTGGCGTCATCGCCGGCGGCGACCTCAATGCCCTTAGGCCCCTGTACGACACCACCGACACCGAGGCCGCCAGGGTCCAGGCGCTGGCCGTCGGAGTTGACGGTTCCTTCCCGGCGAACATCCAGGCCAGCGTGGCCGCGGTGCTGTCCCAGATCAGCACCAAGGGCCTCGGTACGCTGCGCGAGACGGCCCAGGGCCAGGGCAGTGACGTGCTGGGGGTGATCGCCGACTACGCGACGCCCATCGGTGAAATGATCACCCTGAACGACGAGATCGCGCAGGGCACCTCGGACGCCAGCCTCGCCAACGACGTCCGGACGCTGAACTCGCTGGCCCTGGCGAAGGACACGGCCGCCCAGCAGCGCGCGCTCCTGTACAACGCGTTCACGCAGCAGTTTTTCGGTGACGGCGTGGTGCAGACGCTGACCGCCGTGCAGTCCGAGGAATTCGCCGACGAGGCGGCCTTCGAGTCGACCGCCACGCAAGCGGAGCGGAGCGCCTTCTCGACCACGGTCAATGGGCCCGGGGTGAACAAGGCGGAGGTCATCGAGGACTTCTTCTTCGTCGACGGCGGCGATCAGCAACCGCTGAACACGGACACCATCAACCCCTCGTCCATCGGTTTCACCCTGGCCCAGGCGCCTACCATCTGGTATCAGGCGATGACCCAGAAGCTCGACGAGATGCAGACCGTCGAGCAGGGGATAGCCGGGAACATCGTCGCGCGCGCGCATTCGCTGGAGCGGGGCGCGCAGCAGTCCGCGCTGATCACCACCATCATCACCGCGATCGTCCTGTCTCTCGTCCTGGTCGCCGCGCTGCTTATGGCCAGGTCCCTGGTCCGGCCGCTGCGGCGGCTGCGGGAAGGCGCGCTCGACATCGCCACGATGCAGCTGCCCGAGCGGGTGCGGCTGCTTGGCGAGGCCCAGGATCCGGCCACCAGCCTGGACGTGGCGCCGATCGACGTGCTGTCCGCCGATGAGATCGGCCAGGTCGCTCGCGCGTTCGACCAGGTGCACGCCGAGGCGGTGCGGCTGGCCGGCAACGAGGCGATGCTGCGCAACAGCTTCAACGCCATGTTCGTCAACCTGTCCCGGCGCAGCCAGTCGCTGATCGAGCGGCTGGCGCGGATGATCGACTCCCTGGAGCAGAACGAGGCCGATCCTGACCGGCTGTCCAACCTGTTCTCGATGGACCACCTGGTCACCCGCATGCGCCGCAACTCCGAGAACCTGCTCCTGCTGGCCGGGCACGAGAGCGCGCGCAAGTGGAGCGAGGCGGTGCCGCTCGCGGACGTGGCCCGGGCCGCGACG
>JAFARZ010000054.1 GCA_019245115.1 Streptosporangiaceae bacterium
GGGTCCCCAGAGCCGCGTCACTGTGCCAGCCCGGGCGGCGCGCGGATCGGGACTGGGTCGCGCGTGCTCGGTGAGGATGTCTGTGGAGTTGGCGGTCAGCAGGGACCCGCCGACGGCCTGCCGCGGTCTGGCCCATCGCGTAGTCAGCCCGCGGGGCGTCGGTGGCCGTCGCGGTCTGCCCGGCGACACGAAGCGGCCGCGGGGAGGTACGCAGTGCGGATCGCTCGATGTTCTCTGGCTGGATCATGGGTCGTTACCTCATTTGGGGTCTCGACGAAAGGGCTCACTCCACCGGAGGCGCCGGCACAAACGCGTCCTGCTGTGTTACGAGTCCCAGCAGCTCCGGGATCAACCGCTCGGGATCCCGCCGCGAACAGCAGGTAGTGTGCGTGCGGCTCCTCGGCACGCCTCACGGCCCGATGGACGCGCCCACGAGCGCCGCCCGGCGCACCGGCGGGAGCTGGCGCGAGTCGTAGACCGAGGTGAGCTTGGTGATGAGCCCGTTGGTGTCGAGCTCGAGGGCGGTGATGCCTACGAGGCCGCCGTGCTTGGGTCCGGCCGTCCACTCGAACCCGCCACCCGCGGCGCCGCCGACGACGTGGCGCAGCGAGCTTGACTGGCCGTAGGGCACGTCCGCGATGACGCGGCCGAGGTAGCGGGCGGTCTCGATCCGGCCGATGAGCTGCGCTCGCAGGGACATGTCGGTGAGGGCGACGTCGGTGTGGAGCAGCTCCGCCGCCGCCGAAGCGTCGCCCGCAGCGAAGGCATGCTGCACGGCGGTGGCCGCGGTGACGAGCTCGGGTGCGGCCTGGGTGGGGACCTCGGCGTCCTTGAACTCGCGCGGGAACTGCGCGTCGGGCGTGCGGAACTTCACGTACAGCTCGTCGGGGTAGGGGGCGCCGTCCCAGTAGTCAACCCAGCGGACGATCTTGCCGTCGCGGAAGTCGATCGCCGCCAGGATTCGCAGCTCACCACCGAACAGCTCGGGCGTATCGACCATGTGGACGAGCGCGCTCACGTCATTGGACAGGATGCCGGTGGCGTAGGAGCGCGCCGGAGGCGCCCACGTCGGCATGTACTGCACGAAGACGTTCCGCAGCGCCGGGAAGCTGTCGAAGTCCCAGCCGAGGGTGGCGTCGCTGTAGGTGGCTAGGTCGGGCGCGAAGTAGGACATGGTGGCGTCGACGTCGCATGAGGTCTTCGTGGTGAAGAAGCGTTCAAGCGTCGCTGCCAGCGGTGCGGTGGGACGGTTGTCGGTCTGGGTGCTCATGGGTCGCTGCCTTTTGGTCCTTGGTTGTCGGGTTGCTGGTGGGCGCGCGCTCGGTTGAGGCGTGCCTCGGGGTCGGGGGTGGGCGGTGGCCGTGACGTCGGAGCCCGTCCGTTGAGGCGGTGGCGTGTTGCTGGCGGTGTCGCGCCGCGGCAGCGTGGAGGTCGTCGACGACGAGCTGGACGGTCCGGGCGATGGCGTCGGGGATCCGCTCGAGCGGCAGGCCGTAGTCGTGCATCGTCCACGAGACGTCGGCGCCCGACAGGCTCAGCAGCGTAGCGGTCGCCTCCTCGGTCGCTCGGCGGGGAGCCCCGATCGCGCCGACCGACCGTCGGATGGCCGCGAGCCGCTCGGCCCGGCGCCGCTGCCGGACCTCGCGCCACACTGGGCTGCGGGCGGTGGCCAACGCCCGGGTCAGCGGCGATCTGAGGGCGTTTTCATGGATGTCGTGGAAGTAGCGACTGAGATCGTCAGGGCCCTCGGCTACCCGGACCCCTACCGGGTAGAACTGGCGGTCGAACCACTCGCCGAGGGCGATGATTTGATCGTCGGCGTTGGGGAAGTGCACGTGGACCGTCCGCACGGAGACACCTGCTCGGCGGGCCGCTTCGCTGGGCGAGAGGGTGGCGCGGTCGGGATCGGAGAGCTGCTCGGCGAACGCTTGCAGGATCGCCTCGCGCGTCGCCGCCGCCTGCGCCTCCCGTTTCGGGCTGTCGTAGCGGCGGCTCTGCTTCACAGCGGGAACTCGATGTCGTGGCTGGAGGCCACCCGCACGACGCCCGTGATGTCGGGCGGGCTCATCTCGACCTCGTTCGAGACCTGCGTGAAGAACTGGGCGGCTTTGCCCGTCGTCACGATCGTCAGGAAGTGAGCCTCGGTGAGGTTCCGGTAGCGGTGCGTCACACCGGCGGGGACATGGGCGAGACCACCGGGCGAGAGCACGTGGGACTCGCCATCGACGATCACCTCGAGCTCACCGTCGAATACCAGGTACACCTCCTCCCAGGGGTGGCAGTGTGGGGGCGGGCCGGCGCCGGCGGGCCCGCTGGTGTCGAAGATCTCCAGCGACGAGCCCATGGCGCCCGTGAGCAACGGCCGCAAGGTCTCGCCCAGAACAAACAGGGTGTCGCTCGCGTCGATGGTGGTGATGATGCCAGGCATGGTCCCGTCCCTCGGTCGATCATCTGGTGCACACATGTTCGCTGCGCTTGACTGCAGCGAACTGTCAGCCACTATAAACTTCGCTGCAGCCAGATGCAAACAATTTCTCCTGACCTTCGCTCTCCACGGTCGCCTCCCCACGGAGCTGAGCACCCAGCCAGAACTGTGTCCGCCAAGCCACCACCGGGCAACCAGAAACGTCGACTGCGGTCCGGCCCACGGGTAGCCCAGCGGCCAGCCGGGCCCGCAACCGCCGCAAGCTGGTACTGATAACGACCAAGTGAGCCGCCACTCGCCCATGCCCTCCCGCCCACACAAGCTCGCGGGGCTGATCCGGACCGACGCCGACCAGGCCACCGACATGAGAGGAGCCACACGATGACTGATGTCGACCGACCCGTCGGCACTTACCGACCGGATGCGGGTCGGCAGTGCGGTCGTCCCGCCATCGGTGGTCACGTAGGCCACCCGGCCGTGGTCGCTGGGGCCGCGGCCCCAGGCGGCGTTGGAGGGCCCGACCAGGACCGTATCGAAGGGATCGTCGGCGATGTGGCGTACCTCGCTGCCGTGTCGGGGCGTGAGCGGAACCCGGTCGATGGTGTTGGCGCGGTGCCGGGTGAGGTAGGCGAATCCGGTGTTGTCGTCCAGGCAGAAGTCGTCGGCGTTGTCGATGGAGGCGATGGACTCCGCGTCACCGGCGGGGTCGAGCGTGCTCGGGTCGACCGGGACGCGCAGGAAGACTTGCTGGGTGGTCGAGGTGTAGTAGAGGTAGCTGGTGCGCGCGCCGTAGCGCATGCCGTTGACGCCCGGTTGTGGTGGTGGTGCGACGTCGCTGTCGGGGTCCATCGCCATCGTGTCGTGGGCCAGCCAGACCCGGGCTACCGGACTGCGGGGGCTCTCGGCCAGATCGATTCGCCCGATCAACCCGGCGAAGCAATCGGCGGCGAGCAGCACCGGGGAGCGAGCAGGCAGCTACCGTTGAGTCCACCGGCCCGCTCGTCGAAGGCAATCCGCCTCCCCACAAAGTTCCGCTCTCGGACGCAGCCGGCGCACGAGCCTATGGAGGAGCCGCAGGTGGAACAGCATGGCGTCGTCGTCGTGGGCGGCGGGCACAACGCACTGGTGGCGGCGGCCTACCTCAGTCGTTCGGGGATGAGCGTTGTCGTGCTCGACGCGAACGACCGCGTCGGCGGATTCGTGCGCACCGATGAGTTCATGCCGGGGTTCTTCGCGGATCGGTTCTCGGCCGTGCATTCGCAGTTCACGTCCGGACCGGCGTACGCGGATCTGCGCGAGGACCTGCAGACGCACGGCCTGGAATACCTCAATACCGAGGTGCCGACCGGTGTCTCCATGGTGGACGGCACCACTGCCGTGTTCCCTCGCGACATGCACGGTCTTGCGGACGAAGCAGAACGACTGGCCTCCGGTGACGGCGCAGCGCTGAGGAGCATGGTCGAGGAACTGATGCCCTACGTCCCTGACATGTTCTCGCTGTTCGCGCAGGACCTGATGTCGCCGAGCGCGATAACCGTCGCGAACCGCTTGTTGCGCGACGAGACGGGCCTGGCGTTCACTCCGTTCGCCACGATGCTCTTCGAAACCGGGCGCGAAGCGATGGCCCGCTTCTCGTCACCGGCCCTGCGCAGCATGCTCGGCTCGTGGGTAACGCACGCGGGTAAGGGCCCGGACGACAGCGGCGGCGGAATCTTCACCAAGCTGTTCACTCTCCTGTTCCTCCAGGCGGGCCTGGCGATCCCGCGGGGCGGCAGCGGCGCTCTGGCGACCGCGCTGGAGCGTCTCGTCACGGCTCACGGCGGACTCGTCCGCACGAACACCGACGTCACGGCCATCGACGTCGCCGACGGCCGCGCGACCGGCGTGCGCACCGCCGACGGCGAGGCGTACCAGGCTCGCCGAGCGGTCGTCGCATCGGTCAACCCCGACCAGCTGTACACGCGGCTGCTGGCCGCAGCGGATGTCCCGCCGTCGCTGAGGAGCCAGGCAGGTCATTACCGGTACGGCCGCGGCCAGGTGCAGGTGAATCTGGCACTGTCGCAACTACCTACCTGGCCCGACGAGCGGTTCGCTCGGATCGGCCAGCCATTCTTGACCGAATCCCTCGAAAGCCTGGCGCTGCACGTGACGCAGGCCAACAACGGGTTCCTTCCGGCGAACCCCACGTTCTCACTCGCCGTGCCCTCCAGCATCGATCCATCCCGCGCCCCCGCCAGGCAAGCGGTCATGCGAATACAGATCACCGACGTTCCGACCCATGTCGTGGGCGACGCCGAGGGCGTCATCGACGCACGGGATGGCCAATGGAGCAAGCACGTCACCGATCGGTTCGTCGATCGGGTCCTGGGCATTGCCGAGCATCACATTCCCGGCCTGACCTCGACGATCATCGGCCGCCACGTCGAGACGCCGGCAACCCTGGCGGCCTACAACCGCAACGCCGGTCCGGGAGACCCCTACGGGGGCGCACTGAATCTCGCCCAGAGTTTCGTGCTGCGACCTCTGCCCGCGCAGCCGAGTCACCGGACGTTCGTGCCCAACCTGTTCATGGTCGGGGCCAGCACCTGGCCCGGCAGCGGAATCTCCGGCGCGTCCGGATACATCGTGGCGCAGGAGCTGCTCGGCTGACGGTCACCCCACACGCACCTCGGCCGGTGCTGCCGTTGCGCACAGGCGGCACCGGCACCCCTCGCCGTATCGGACAAACACGGGGCGGGCGAGCTTTCCAAGGTTCGGCGAATGACGAAC
>JAFARZ010000022.1 GCA_019245115.1 Streptosporangiaceae bacterium
TAAGAGACTTAGGCTGCCGCGCCCACATGGCTCAGCTCGGAGGGGATTTCTGGCCAAAGTGTCACATCGATTGCAACGAAGCACTCTGGTGCCGTTGGTCGCGGGCCTATTCGCGGTCGTTATGGTCGCGTTCGCGGTCACCGGCGGGACGGCCGGGGCCAGCGCGGGAGCGGCCGGAGCCGGCACGTCAGGCCGGACCACCGCGGCCGACGGGGTACGTGCTCAGGAATGGTGGCTGAGCACGCTGGGTGTCACTCAAGCGTGGCGGGATACCCGTGGTGGCGGCGTGACCGTGGCGGTGCTGAGCACCGGTGTCGCCGCGAATTCGCCGGATCTGTCAGGAAGCGTGATAACCGGTCCCGATTACAGCGCGTCGAGCCGCGCCGAGGGCGGTCCCTACTGGGGTGTGGTCGGCACCGCGGTGGCGAGCATAATCGCAGGCCATGGGCATGGGTCAGGCGGCAGCTCGGGTGTGGCTGGCATCGCGCCCCAGGCGAAAATCCTTTCCGTCCGGGTAAACCTCGAATATAACGACCCATTGAACAACATCAGCACCATTACCCGGCGGCTGCCGGGGGCTATAGCGACCGGCATTTTGTATGCGGTTTCGCATGGCGCGAGAGTAATCGATCTGCCTCTTGACCCGGCGACTTTCGGGCTTTCCGGTGACGCCGCCGCGCAGGGCGGCAGCACCGCCGAACAGTCCGCGATACGGTATGCGCTGGCCAGGAACGTGGTGCTGGTGGCACCCGGGGGCGACGACGGTTCGGGTGCCGGGCAGACGAACTACCCGGCGGCGTATCCGGGCGTGCTCGCGGTCGGCGCTATCGGCCGCGGCGGGCAGGCCGCCATGTTCAGCAGCAGGCGGTCCTACGTCGCGCTGAGCGCTCCCGGCGTCGGCCTGCTCGCGGCCTCCATGGTCCCGGGCGGCCTCTCCGGCTATACGCCCGGTTACTCCCGGATCAGCACCACCAGCGTGGCCAGTGCCATGGTGTCCGGAGCCGCCGCGCTGATCGTGTCGCGGTATCCGGCCCTGACGCCCACGCAGGTGACGCAGGCGCTGCGGCAAGGCGTGGCGCCCCGGTCCAATATCGTGAACGCGGCGAACGCGGTGCGAGCGGCCGCCACGCTGGCCGCCGCGATGAGACCACCTGTCGCGAGTCCCACTGCCCCGGCCAAGCCGCGCCCGGCCCCGCCGCCCGTCAGGCACGTGGCGGCCGCCCCGCGCGCCGCCAGCGACGTGGCCGGCTCGGTGTTGCGCGAGGTCGTCTTCGGGCTGGCCGCGCTGATCGCGTTCGTGATCGCGGTGCTGTTCATCACCCAGGCACGCCGCAAGCGGACCTCGGCGGCAGTGGACGCGGTGGCGGCCGGCCGCGCCGTGTCCATCGTGGAGGTCCCCCGGTCTAATGTCATCGCGATTTCCGCCGCGCATGCCCGGTCGCGCGGGCTGCACGAACAGCGCCGGCCAGGCCGCGGCCCGGGCCAGCGCGATGACCAGAACCAGGTGAGGGCGCCGCGGCCGCAGGCCCAGGCCAATTCAGCGCTGCGGGAACTGGTGCAGCCCGGGTCGCCGGCCGCGAGCGGATGGCCGGTGACTTCGGACTGGCAGGGCCGCAGCCTGGGCGAGGTCGCCCACTCCTCGCAGGCCCAATCGCCGCTGGGACGGCCGGCCGTCGCGCCGCTGCCGAAATCCGTCACCCGGGCCATCGACGGCGCGGGAACCCCGCCGTGGGCGCCAGCGCCCGAGCCGGAAGGTGTTCCGGCTCCGTTCCCGATGCTGGAGCCAAGCCCGCTGCCGGCAGACAGCAATACCGGAATCCGGGTCCCCGGTGACGTGCCGACGGCGTTCAGCTCGGACCTCGGCGGACCGTTCGCGGGCCGCGATGTGCTCACCCAGGCCAGCTTCGGTCTCGCCGCCGCGCCGGTACCGGCCGACTATCCCTCGCCCCCGGAGGTCACGCACACCGACCCCGGCGAATCCACGGAAACCTTCCCCATCGTGCCCGGCCTCGACCGAGGCGCGGACACCGCTCAGCCGGACGAGGACTGAACCTGGGCCCGGCAGCCTGCTGGCCGACCCTCATGCACGCGGTCATCCGGCCAGCAGGACACCGAGGAAGAGCGCGGCGAGCGCGCTGATGCCGGTGAGCGCGCCGAAGACAGCCAGACCTGTGGGCGTGCGCGCCCACTGGTGCAGCGCCGCGGCCAGTCCCGAGACGAACACAACCACCAGCTTGACCACCAGCGTGGTCTCGTAGCTACCGGTCACCTTGGCCCGCACGGCGATCACGTTCCAGATCCCGGTAGCGATGAGCACGCCGAACGTGGGCCAGGCCACCTGGGCGAAGCGACGGGCCGCCAGCTTGGGAATGCCGGCGCCAGCGCGGCGCAGTACCGGCACGAGGGCGGCCACCGTGAGCTGACCGCCCACCCAGACGGTGGCGGCGAGCACATGCAGAAACAGCCTGACCGTGTCCCAGCTGACTCCGAGCATGCCCGGAATTCTCCCGCACTCCCTGCCACTTACGACGAAGCGGCCCCGGCAGCGCATGCTGCCGGGGCCGCTCATCGTGGCATTACGCCGCCTGTGGCACCGCTTCCGCTTCCGACGCGGCAGGTTCCAGGGCCAGCGCCAGCACCTCACGGACGTCACCCACGGGGTGCACCTCCAGCTTCTGGAGCACCTCGGCCGGCACGTCGTCCAGGTCCGGCTCGTTGCGCTGCGGGACCAGCACCGTGGTGATACCGGCCCGGTGCGCGGCGAGCAGCTTCTGCTTGACTCCGCCGATCGGCAGCACCCGGCCGGTGAGCGACACCTCACCGGTCATCGCCACGTCCGACCGCACCGGGCGGCCGGACAGCAGCGACGCCAGAGCCGTGGTCAGCGTCACGCCGGCGCTCGGACCGTCCTTGGGCACCGCGCCGGCCGGCACGTGCACGTGGACGCCGCGATCCTTCAGCTCACCGACCGGGAGCTGGAGCTCCTCGCCGTGCGAACGAAGGTAGGACAGCGCGATCCGGGCGGATTCCTTCATCACGTCGCCGAGCTGGCCGGTCAGCGTGACACCGGTCTCGCCGGTCTCCCGGCCGGCCAGCGACGCCTCGACGAACAGCACGTCGCCGCCCGCTCCGGTCACCGCCAGCCCGGTCGCGACGCCCGGGACCGCGGTACGCCGCTCCGGTGCGGCCAGGCTGGTCTCCGGCGTGAAGCGCGGCCTGCCCAGGTATTCCTTCAGACCGGCGGCGCCGACGCTGACCGGCAGTTCGAGTTCGCCCAGCGCCACCCGCGCGGTCACCTTGCGCAGGATGCGCGCGACGGCCCGTTCCAGCGAGCGGACGCCCGCTTCGCGGGTGTACTCGCCGGCCAGCAGCCGCAGCGCGTCCTCGTCGAGCGTGACCTCTTCGGCGGACAGTCCGGCCTTGGACAGCTGCCGTGGCAGCAAGTGGTCCCTGGCGATCAGGACCTTCTCGTCCTCGGTGTACCCGTCGAGCTGGACCAGCTCCATCCGGTCCAGCAGCGGACCGGGGATGGCCTCCAGCACGTTGGCGGTGGCCAGGAACACCACGTCGGACAGGTCCAGCTCGACCTCCAGGTAGTGGTCCCGGAACGTGTGGTTCTGCGCCGGGTCCAGCACCTCCAGCAGGGCCGACGCCGGATCGCCGCGGTAGTCCGCGCCGATCTTGTCCACCTCGTCCAGCAGCAAGACCGGGTTCATCGAGCCCGCCTCGCGGATAGCCCGGACGATCCGGCCGGGCAGCGCGCCGACGTAGGTACGCCGGTGACCGCGGATCTCCGCCTCGTCACGCACACCACCGAGCGCGACCCGGACGAACTTGCGGCCCATGGCGCGCGCCACCGACTCGCCCAGCGACGTCTTGCCGACACCGGGCGGCCCGACGAGCGCCAGCACCGCACCGGAGCGCCGGCCGCCGATCACGCCCAGGCCCCGGTCGGCGCGGCGCTTGCGCACCGCCAGGTACTCGATGATGCGTTCCTTGACGTCGTCCAGACCGGTGTGGTCCTCATCCAGCACCCGCCGGGCGCCCGCGATGTCATAGGCGTCCTCGGTCCGGTTGTTCCACGGCACCTCGAGCACGGTGTCGAGCCAGGTCCGGATCCAGCCGGTCTCGGGCGAGGCATCCGGGGTGCGCTCCAGCTTGGCGACCTCCTTCAGTGCCGCTTCGCGGACCGGCTCCGGCAGATCAGCCGCCTCCACCCGGGCCCGGTAGTCGTCCTCCTCCGTGGCCGGGTCGCCGTTGAGGTCGGCCAGTTCCTTGCGTACGGCGGCGAGCTGCTGGCGCAGCAGGAACTCCTTCTGCTGCTTCTCCATGCCCTCGGCGACGTCCTTGCGGATCGACTCGGCCACGTCCAGCTCGGCCAGGTGCTCCTTGGTCCAGCCGACGATCAGCTCGAGCCGCTCGACTATGTCGGCCAGCTCGAGCAGCTGAAGCTTCTGGGCGCTGCTCAGATAGCTGGCATACCCGGCTCGGTCGGCGATCGCGGACGCGTCATCCATCTGCTGGATGGTGTCGATGACCTGCCAGGCACCTCGCTGTTGCAGGATGCCGGTGACCAGGGTCTTGTACTCTTTGGCCAGCTCGTCGGCACGGGGGCCGCGGCCGGTCTCGTCGATGACCGTGCCCTCGACCCACAGCGCGGCGCCCGCGCCGGTCGTACCAGAACCGATACGCACCCGGGCGATACCGCGCACCACCGCGCCCGGCTCACCACCGGGCAGCCGGCCAACCTGCTCGACCACGGCGAGCGTGCCCACGCCCGCGAGTCCGCGGTCAGGAAGCCGCGGCACCAGCAGTACCCGGGCTCGCTGCTCGGAACGTACGCCCGGCACGTGCCGGGACGGAATGCGAGCCGCGTCGATCGCCGCGCCCACCTCAGGCTGTGATGTCTCCAGGGGCACCACCATGCCCGGCAGCACGACCTCGTCATCGAGCGGCAGCACGGGCAGCGTGAGCGTCTCACTCATGGTCAGCCTCCAAATTCTTGAGTCACCTACACTCAAGAAAGAAGACGCCACACAAATTTCCGCTGGGCGTTCGCCTCCAGCGATCACCCCATCGGACCTTTTCGAGGTCGGGGCCGACATCACCCCAAACCACTACTGGCCCGGCGACCCCATCGTCCGACGTCAGCCGACGAGGCCGTGGAAGCCGGGTACAGGCCCTCCCTACAACCACGCGACCGTCCTGGGCAGTCCCCGGACCGACACCGCCCCCTTTGTCCAGATTAAACGGACATAATCACCAGCGAAGCGACATACCAGTAGTCGAATATTCGAGTTGAGTTCGACTACTTGATAGGCTACTATGAATTTATAGCTCAGCTAATTCGAAAGGATCATTTGAACGAACGGACGGTGGCACATGACTCAAGGCTCCTGCCCCGACCACGGGCAAGACGGCGGCGATGAGCTTAACGGTTCTTCGCCGTCGTCATCGTCCGCCGGGCGGGACAGGCAGGAACAGCACGGCTCCCCCTCGTCTCCCGCCGCCGGGCCGGACAGGCAGGGACGAGCCGACTCGGAAAAGGCCGGATCGGAGCGACCGCCCGAGCGCGGGGAACAGCCCCAGGGCGCGCGCCGGATGCCGCGGCGCCCGGCGCAGGCGGCGGGGTTCGCTGATGGTGCCTCGTCTGATGTGCTGGCGCCGGGCCCGGATCTGGCCGGGCAGGTGCACGCGGTCACCGGCGGCGACGGCGCGGCTTTGGGCACGCTCACCGAAGCCGAAGTGCTCGGGGTGATCGCGGCCAGCCGGCGGCTAGCCTCCTGGGCCGCGTGGGCGGAAACGGTGGCCCTGGCCGAGTTCGGGCAGCGCCGCGCCGCGCCCGGCGAGCCGCCCGGGACCGACCGCGGCGCCGCCGATGAGGTCGGGTGGAAGACCCGGATGACCTGGCTGGCCGCCGCCAACCGGATGGCGCGGGCCTGCTCGGCCGCGGGGCAGCTGCCGTGCACCCTGGCCGCGCTGCGGAATGGGCTGATCGACCCGGGCTATGTGATGGTGATCGCGGACTACACCAGCGTCCTTGGCCCCGGCGACGTAGCCGAGGCCGACCGGCTGCTCGCCGCCGCCGCCCCGCACAAAACCTACGGGGAACTGCGGGCCGCGGCCGCCCGGCTGGTCATGCGCCTGGACCCGGACGCGGTCCGGCGCCGCAAGGAAGAAGCCGCGAAACGGGACGCGCACGTGCGGCTGTTCCGCGAGGACACCGGCAACGCCGCACTATCGGCCCGGGAACTGCCTGCCGTGGACGCGCTCGCGTCCTGGCAGCATATTCAGCAGCGGGCCCTGGACCTGCGCGCCGCAGGAGTCGAGGGCAGCCTGCGCGAGCTGTGCGTGCTCGCCATGATGGACCTCTTGCAAGAGCGCGACACCCGCGACACCCTGAGCGCCGATCCCGGAACCAGCGGCACGCCAGACGACCAGAGACCGCCTGAAGACTGCGGACCGCACGACGCTGGATCTCACGGCGGCGGGCCGGCCGGCGGGGAATCGCCCGGCGACAGCGGGCAGGACGACCACAGCGGACCCGGCGGCAGCGGACTCGGCGGAGGCGATGACGACTGGCCCGAGGACGACTGGCCCGAGGACGACTGGCCCGATGACGGCTGGCCCGAGGAGGAGGGGCCGGAGGACGAGTGGCCCGGCAACGACGGCGAGGGGCCGGGCGGGCCGGGCCGCGGCCCTGGTGACCCGGAGCAAGATGGGCCGGGAATGCCGCCATCCGGCACGGCGCGGCCGGGGGCCGGGGATGGCCGGGACGGCAGCGGCGGCCAGGACGGTAACAGAGTCCGGGGTAGCCGGGGTAGCCGGGGCGGCGGGACGAGGCTGGCCGCGCAGCCGGTGATCGTGATCCCGTGGGAGGCACTCGGCGGCGGCCCGGCCGGGCCGGCGCAGATCCCCGGGTTCGGGCTCGTGGACCCCGACTCGGCGCGGGACCTGCTCGCAGCGGCCTGCCGCGATCCGCAGACCCGGATATGCGTCACGGTCCTGGGACCGGACGGCACGGCCCGGCTGCACGGCTGCGCCCCCGGCCGCCCCGACCCGGGCACATTCACCGCGGAACGGGCGAACGGACCACCAGGCGGCGACCCACCGGCACCGCCGGACGCGGGGCCGCCAGGAGCGGGGCCGCCGGGCTCTGTTATAACGGCCGCGGAGCTGATCCGTCGGCTGAGAGTCCGGCTTGCCCCGGTCGCCCGGGACGGCTGCGATCATGCCAACGCCGAGGCAGGCTACACGCCCAGCCGGCGGCTGGCCCACCTGATCAAGGCGCGGAACGCCACGTGCACCGCGCCAGGGTGCGGCGCGGCCGCGGCCGGGTGCGACCTGGACCATACGATCGCGTGGGACAAGGGCGGAATCACATGCGAATGCGATCTCGCACCATTGTGCCGTCACCATCATCGGGTCAAACAAAGTAGCGGGTGGCAGCTCGAGCAGCCGGAACCAGGTCGCCTGACATGGCGGACACCCGCCGGGCTGGAATACGCCACCAGGCCCACCAACTACCGCGCCGACTGACGGTAGGACATTTTGTACTGCAGGCGGATGGATGGATGGTCTACTGACTGAGAGGGCTGCCAGCCAGGCTGGAGACATGACAGCGTCCAGAAGCTAGGGACCAAAATCGCTAGGAACCAAGATCGCTAGCCGGCCAGCAGGATGTGCAGGGTGCGGGGGCCATGGACGCCTTCGACGCGGATCAGTTCGATATCGCTGGTGGCCGAGGGCCCGGAGATCAGCGTGTGCGGGCGCGACGGGTCGAGGCGGGCGAAGGCGTCAGCGAGGTCAGCGGCCACCTGATCGGCGCGGACCACCACGAGATGGAAGTCCGGCACCAGGGTCAGCGCACGCCGGCCTTGCCCGGGGCCGTGATCAAGAATGATCGTCCCGGTCTCCGCGATCGCCACCGCGCACCCGGTGATCACCCCGGCCGTCGCGTCCAGTTCGGCCGCTGACAGCGGCGGCTCGTCACTGGCCAGCTCGATGTCGGCGGATACCTCGGTCAGCCAGTCGGAAGGAAAGCCGCGCGGAACAACAAATCGTGAAATATCCGATGTGGGCGGGGATGTCGAGGGGGATGGGTGGGCGCGGGGGGATAGGGCGCAGGCTATGGCGGCGGGGACTTCGGGGGCGGGGACGCGTTCGACGACGGCGCGGTAGTCGGCGGCGCGGTCGGCGAACAGGGCGACGATGTCGTGCTCGGCCGGGTCGTGGTGGGCGCGCAGGTAGTCGCGCGGGAGGGCCTGGTAAGCGGCGTCAACGGCGGCCGCGTCTGGCGCGCCGGCCGCCGCGGCCGTCTGGCCTGTCCCGGCCGCCCCGGTGCGGTTCGCGGTGCGGTTGGCGGTGCGGATCCGGGCCAGGATCTCGTCGCGGGCGGTCATCGGGTGCCCCTCTCCCGGGTACCGCTCTCCCGCGTGCGCTGCCACCAGGCGCGGAAGGACTCAGCGGGCGGGGCGGGGGCGTCGCGGGTCTCGGTCCAGCCGCGCAGCGGCGGCGGGAGCCGACGGATCCGGCCCGACCGGCCCACGAAGCGACGGCTCAACGACGCCAGCCGCTGCGCCGCCGCCAGCCGCCGTGGAGACTCCAGAACCTGCCCAGAGAGGTGGAACACCGTACGTTCGCTGAAATTGTGTTTGACCTTCGCCCGCAGGTGAACCAGCGCCTCGGGAATGTTGATCGCGACCGGACATACCTCGTAACACGCCCCGCACAACGTGGAGGCGAACGGCAGCGAACTGTCCACCGGCGAGGACAACCCGCGCAACTGCGGGGAGATGATCGCGCCGATCGGGCCGGGATACGGCGAGCCGTACGCGTGGCCGCCGGCCCGCTCGTAGACCGGGCAGACGTTCAGGCACGCGGAACACCGGATGCAGCGCAGCGCCTGCCGGCCGGTCTGGTCGGCCAGCGAGGCCGTGCGGCCGTTGTCGACCAGGACCAGATGGAACTGCTCGGGGCCATCGCCAGGGGTCACGCCGCTCCAGATCGACGTGTACGGATTCATCCGCTCGGCAGTCGACGACCGGGGCAGCAGCGCGAGGAACACCTCGAGATCGCGCCACGAAGGCAGCACCTTCTCGACGCCCACCACCGAGATCAGCGTGCGCGGGAGCGTCACGCACATCCGGCCGTTGCCTTCGGATTCCACGACCACGAGCGAGCCGGTGTCGGCAATGGCGAAGTTCGCGCCGGAGATGCCCACGCTCGCGTGCAGGAACTCGTGGCGCAGATGCCGGCGGGCGGCGGCGGCCAGCTCAGCGGGATCGTCGGTAAGCCCGGCCGGGGCGTCCGGCATCTCGCGGCGGAAGATCTCCCTGATCTCCGACCGGTTCTTGTGGATGGCCGGCACCAGGATGTGGCTCGGCAGGTCGTGGCCGAGCTGGACGATCAGCTCGGCCAGGTCGGTCTCGGTCGCGACGATGCCGCCGGACTCCAGGGCGTCGTTCAGGCCGATCTCCTGGGTGACCATCGACTTGACTTTCACCACCCGGTCCGCTGGCGCCGCGCGGACCAGGCCGGCCACGATCGCGTTCGCCTGCGCCGCGTCCTGAGCCCAGTGCACCTGGCCGCCGCCCTTGATGACGTTCTCCTCCAGCCGCAGCAGGTAGGCATCGAGGTTGGCCAGGGTGTGATCCTTGATTGCCTTCGCCGCCTGCCGGAGCCGCTCCCAGTCATCGAGTTCGGCGACCGCACCGGCCCGCTTGGCGCGGATCGTGCCGGTGGCGTGGGTCAGGTTGCGGCGCAGCTGGGAGTCGGCCACCGCCGCCTTCGCCGCCGCCGGGAAGGCCGGCATGCCCAGGTAGGTGGGCATGGAACCGTTCATCGGACGCCTGCTTCCGTGCTGGCTTCCGTGCTGGCCAGTATCTCGGCCAGGTGCAGCGTCGCCACACCGGATCGCGACCGGGACAGCGCGCCGCCGATGTGCATCAGGCACGAATTGTCGGTGGCGCACACCACCTCAGCCCTGGACTGGCGGATCGCCGCGACCTTGTCCGCGCACATCGCCGCGGACACGTCCGGGTTCTTCACCGCGAACGTGCCGCCGAACCCGCAGCACGACTCCGCGTCGGGAAGGGCGGCCAGATCGAGCCCGCGTACGGCGCGCAGCAGGCGCAGCGGCGCGTCGCCGATGAGGAGCATGCGCAACCCGTGGCACGTAGGGTGATATGTCACCCGGTGCGGGAAATATGCGCCCACATCGGTCAGGCCCAGAACGTCGGCCACCAGCGCCGACAGCTCGAACACACGCGGCGCGACCTCCCCCACCGCGCGAGCCAGCCCTTCGTCGCCGACTTCCGCCGCCAGCGCGGGGTAATACTCGCGGACCATCGACGCGCACGACGCCGACGGCGTCACGACCGCCTCGTACCCGGAGAACGCCCGGACAAAGGTCCGCGCCATCGGGACAGCCTCCCGCCGGTACCCGGTGTTGAAATGCATCTGGCCGCAGCACGCCTGATCGGCCGGAAACTCCACCTGATGGCCCAGCCGCTCCAGCACGGCGACAACCGCCTTACCGGTCTCGGGGAACAGCGTGTCGGTCAGGCACGTGACAAACAGGCCAATGCGCAACGTTTCGCCTCCTCAAGGCGTCAAGGCCACGCTACAGCGTCCCCTACCGGGCGGCGGCCTCGAGCAGCGCGGTGCCGCTTCTGGCCACCACCGTGTCGCAGCGGCCGATGACCGCGAGCGCGGCCACATAGCCTTCGTCGCCGTCGCCGACCCCTCGAACGCGCCGGATGAATGTGACAGCCACCCGGTTATAACCGGGTCGATGCCACATCCATCCGATCAGATCATGCCGGGAGGGCGGGGGCGGGGGCGGGCGCGGGGGGCGGGGCGCGGCGCAGCTGTCAGGGGAGGCGGGTGGCTATGCCGTCCAGGACGCATTCGAGGCCGAACTCGAAGCGCGCGTCCCTGGTTTCCGGGGAGTCGGGGTCGATGTCCTCCTCGAGGAAGCGGGCCATGAACGGGTAGCGGCCGGAGTCGAGGATCCGCTTGGCGAACTCCTGATGGGCGGCGGCGATCTCGTCGGCGGTCATGGTGGCCATGGCCTGCTCGACCTCGTGCTGAAATCGCATCTCCTGTATCTCACGGAACACGGCACCCATGACGTACGTCCCGACCGTCATCGCGATCCACACGACCCTCACCGTGTCCAGGCCCAGGCCGTCGAGGGCGGCGAACATGCGTTCCGCGTTCCGGGCGTCCCGCGGTCCCGAAGGAGGCCGGAACCCCCGGAATTCCATGGCCCACTGATGCCGCAGCAGGACCGTGCGGGTGTTGCGGGCGAACGTCCCCATGTCCGCCCGCCAGTCACCGGACGGCTCCGGTATCTGGATCTCCGCCTCGATCGACTCGAGCATCATGTCCTCGAGCTCCTCTTTCGAGGAAACGTGCCAGTACAGCGACATCGCGCCCGCGTTCAGCTCCCGCGCGATCCGGCGCATGCTGATGGCCGCCACGCCCTCCGCGTCCGCGATGGCCATGGCGGTGGCCACGATCTCGTCGCGGGTGAGCCCGCGGTCTGTCCGCCAGCCTGATCGGCCGGCCCGAGGTACTGTTCCTCGACGAACCCACCACCGGCCTTGACCCTAACGGCCGGGCCATGCTGTGGGACATCGTGCGCGGGCTCGCCGCCGACGGCACCACCATCCTGCTGACCACGCAGTACCTCGATGAGGCCGACCAGCTCACCGCGCAGATCGCGGTCATGGACCGCGGCGTCGCCATCGCCGACGGCACCTCGGCCGAGCTCAAGTCCGCTGTCGGCGGAGAGCACCTCGACATCGCCCTCGCCGTGGGCCAGGATCCCGCGGCGGCCATGACCGCACTCCAGCCCTTCGCCATAGGCCCAGTCCAGCCGAACGATATGGGCACCCACCTGTCCGTACCCGTTTCCCCGGAAGAGGGGCTGACCACCCGCGTGGTGCGCGCGCTGGACGCCGCGGAGGTCGCGGTGAACGACGTGACGATCCGCCGCGCTTCCCTCGACGACGTCTTCTTCGCCCTGACCGGAAGGAGTGAGGCCGCGTGACCGCCATAACCGCGGACCTTGATTTCACGCACGACCGGAGTCCGGTCCGCCTGTTCATGACCGACGTCTGGGTACTGATCCGACGGGCCATCGCCCGGATCAGGAACGAGCCCGAGACGCTCATGGATGTCACCGCCATGCCGGTGATCTTCATCCTGATGTTCACCTATGTGTTCGGCGGCGCGATCGCGCTGCCCGGCCACGGGAGCTACCACGAGTACCTGATCGGCGGCATGCTCGGCATGGGCCTGGCCTCCACCGCGCCGGGGGTGTCTGTCGCGCTGGTCACCGACATGTCCACCGGGCTGATGGACCGGTTCCGGTCGCTGCCCATGTCCCGCTGGGCGGTGCTGCTGGCTCGCTCGGTCTCCGAACTGCTCACCCAGCTGATCAGCACGGCCATCGTGGTCTGCGTGGGCCTGGCCATCGGCTGGCGGGTGCATACCGGCGCCGGTGACGTGATCCTGGCGCTGGCGCTCACCCTTGCCTTCGGCTACGCGTTCACCTGGGCCGGCATCCTGCTCGGCATGGTCCTGCGCAGTCCGGAATCGGCCCAGCAACTGGGGTTCATCCTGTTCCTGCCGCTGACGTTCATCTCCAGCGCATTCGTGCCGACCCAGGGCATGCCCGGCTGGCTGCAGCCGGTCGCCGAATGGAACCCGATGTCCGCGCTGGCCGCCGCGACCCGCAAGCTGTTCGGCAATCCCAACCCGGCCGCGCTGGTCCACGCCTGGCCCATGCAGCACCCCGAACTGGCCGTGGTGGCCTGGTCGGCCGGCATGCTAGTCGTCTTCGCCCCCCTGGCCGTCCGGCGTTACCGCCGGGTGGCCCTCGGCTGAGCGCTCGATGGTGACGGCGGCGGAGAAGCCTTCGGCTGGGCGGGGCTTGATGACCTCGACGCGGAGCCAGCTCAAGCCGAAGCCGGCCAGCAGCCGTGCGGCCACGCGCTCCGCGGCGGTCTCGATGAGCTTGAACTTCCCCGTACGTACCACCTCAGTGATCGCCGCGCAGACCGCGGCGTAGTTCACCGCGTCGGCCAGATCGTCGGTAGCGGCGGCCGCGGCCACGTCGGTGGCCATCTCCACGTTGAACACAACGGTCTGCTCAATGTCCCGTTCCCAGGCATATGCCCCGATGACCGCCGGGACGCTGAGCCCCCTGATGGACACGATGTCCGCCACGCCACCGATGATAGGTGGGTGAGCGATGACACCGGACTGCGGGACGAGGCGGAACGGCACCTCCGGGCGCTGGCGGGAGACCAGGCCAGGCTGCGGGACGACCAGTGGGCGGCGATATCCGCCTTGGTGGCCGGCCGCAGCCGGGCCCTGGTCGTGCAGCGCACCGGCTGGGGCAAGTCCGCGGTGTACTTCGTCGCCAGCGCGCTGCTACGAGCCCGCGGCGCCGGGCCGACGGTGATCGTCTCCCCGCTGCTGGCGCTGATGCGCAACCAGATAGAAGCGGCGGAACGGGCCGGCATCCACGCCCGCACCATCAATTCCGCGAACACCCAGGACTGGGAGCAGGTGTACGCCGAGGTGGCGGCGGGCGCGGCGGACGTGCTGCTGGTCAGCCCGGAGCGGCTGAACAATCCTTCGTTCCGTGACCAGGTGCTGCCGAAACTCAGCGCGGCGGCCGGCCTGCTGGTCATCGACGAAGCGCACTGCATCTCCGACTGGGGCCACGACTTCCGCCCGGACTACCGGCGCATCCGGACCCTGCTCGACAGCCTCCCGCCCGGCGTGCCCGTGCTGGCCACCACCGCGACCGCGAACGCCCGGGTCACCCGCGACGTCGCCGACCAGCTCGGCGCCCAGACGCTGGTGCTGCGCGGGCCGCTGGACCGCGAATCGCTGCGGCTGGCCGTGGTCAGCCTGCCGACCGCGCAACACCGGCTCGGCTGGCTGGCCGCCCGGCTGCCGGAGCTGCCCGGCTCCGGCATCATCTACACGCTCACCGTGGCCGCCGCGTACGAGACCGCCGCCTTCCTGCGAGACCAGGGAATTGAAGCCCTGGGATACAGCGGGAAAGGCGAGATGAACGAACGGACGTCGGCTGAACAGGCCCTGCTCGCTAACCAGGTCAAGGCGGTGGTGGCCACCAGCGCTCTCGGGATGGGATTCGACAAACCGGACCTGGGTTTCGTCGTCCACCTGGGCGCTCCGCAGTCACCGGTCGCCTACTACCAGCAGATCGGCCGGGCCGGCCGGGCGGTGGAAAGCGCCGAGGTCATCCTGCTGCCCGGCCACGAAGACCGGGACATCTGGGCCTACTTCGCCTCCCTCGCGTTCCCGCCCGAACGGCAGGTCCGCGCCGCGCTGGCCGTCCTCGCCGAGGCGGGCCGTCCGCTGTCCACAGCGGCCCTGGAGACGCGCGTTGACCTGTCCCGCGGTCGGCTGGAACAGATGCTGAAGGTGCTGGACGTGGACGGCGCGGTGCGGCGGGTCTCGGGAGGCTGGGAGGCGACCGGCCAGCCGTGGGCCTACGACGCGGATCGATACGAACGGGTGGCGGCTGAGCGGGCCCGCGAGCAGCAGGCGATGCTGGACTACCAGACGACGCCCGGCTGCCGGATGGAGTACCTGCGCCGTGAGCTGGACGATCCAGGCGCGGCGCCATGCGGACGGTGTGACAACTGCACCGGGCGGCACTGGCCGGCCGACGTGCCGGAAACGGGCAGCTCGGCGGCTCGTGAACGGCTGCTCCGGCCCGGCGTCGAGGTGGAGCCGCGCCGGATGTGGCCCACCGGGATGACGCAGGTCAAGGGAAAAATCCCTGATTCGCTGCTGGCCGCACAGGGCCGCGCGCTCGGACGGCTTACCGATATCGGCTGGGGCACCACGCTTCGGGGATTGCTTGGCGGAGACGACGAGCCGGTACCAGCCCAGATCGTGGACGCGGTGATCAAGGTCCTCGCCGCGTGGGACTGGGCCGACCGGCCAGCCGCCGTGGTGACGATGCCGTCGATGACCCGGCCCGTGCTGATCGGCAGCCTCGGTGAGCGGATCGCGGCGGTCGGGCGACTGCCATACCTGGGCGCGCTCCGCTACCGCGGTGACGGACCAGGCCCGCGGCGGCACAACAGCGCGCAACGGCTGAGTTCCCTATGGGAGGCGTTTGAGGTTCCCGACGGGATCGGGCAGGTCCCAGGGCCAGTGCTGCTGGTGGACGACCGGATCGAGTCCGGCTGGACCATGACGGTCGCGGCCAAGCTGATCCGCGAGGCAGGTGCTCCCGCCGTCCTGCCGTTCGCCCTGGCCGTCACCACCGGCTGACGGTTACGCGACGACGGGTTCGGTCCCCGTCTCGCTGATCATCGGACGCCCGGCCACGGCCCAGCCGGTCATGCCGTCGGCCACGTTGATCGTGGTCCACCCCTGACCGGCGAGCATCTGCGCGGCGTACGCCGACCGGGCACCGCTCCGGCAGATCAGATAGACCTCGCGGTCGCGGGGCAGTTCGCCGGCCCGGACGACGATCTGACCGAGCGGCATGTGCACCGCCTCCGGGGCGTGACCCGCGGTCCATTCGTCCTGCTCGCGCACGTCGACCAGGAGCACGCCGGCGGGCAGGTCCGCCGAAAGCACTTCCGGCACGGCTACAGGGTGGCTCACGTCGGCCTCCTCCATTCCTGTCTCGCCCGGCTACTGTACCGCTTCACCCCGTGAGTGCTCGGGGCGAGGCGGGTGAAACCACAGCCGTTCGTGGGAATGGTTTGAATTTCCTTACGTAGGAGACGCTTGACGCCGCGAGAGCTCTGGATGCAGGCTCTGCATTGGGGTTTCAACGGGGGGGCGCTAACGGGAGGCGCCTTGCGTACGTCACTGAGACGAGCCGGTTATGTCCTGATCGCACCAGTTCTCGCCGCGGTGCTGGGGGCATCCGCGAGCGGTCCCCCGGCTTTCGGCGGGAACAGCTGGCCCGCGGCCGGAAACGACATCGGGAACACCAGGGACGCGGCGGCCGAGCACATCATCGGGCCGGGCAACGTGTCACGGCTGGCGCCGGCCTGGTCCATGACGACCGCCGGCGACGTCAAGCTCACGCCGACGGTTGACAACGGCGTTGTCTACTTCCCTGACCAGACCGACAAGCTGTGGGCGGTCTCGGCGGGGAGCGGTCGCGTCCTGTGGTCAAGGACGATCAGCAGCTACACCGGCCTGCCGAACGACGAGTCCCGGGTCAGCCCCGCGGTCTACGGCAACGAACTGGTGCTCGGCGATTCCGACTACGGGGACTACAACGGCGCGTGGGTTTTCGCTGTCGACAAGAACACCGGCAGCCTGCTCTGGCGGACGCGGGTCGACGACCACCTGGCGGCGATCATAACCGGCGCCCCGGTGGTGTACCAGGGCGTCGCCTATCTCGGTGTCTCCTCCTACGAGGAGGGAATGCCGATCATTCAACCGGGGTACAAGTGCTGCACCTTCCGCGGCAGCGTGGTCGCGCTTGACGCGAGCACCGGCCGGCTGCTGTGGAAAACCCGCACGGTCCCGGCCGGCTACGCCGGGGGTGCGGTGTGGGGGAGCACGCCCGCGATCAACTCGCGCGACGGTCTGCTGTACGTCGCGACCGGCAATAACTATTCGGCACCCGCGGGAGTATGCACCCAGCCGGCCCAGACCGGCTGCACGCAGCCGGCCGCGGACGACCATGCCGACTCGATCATCTCCCTGGACATGCGGACGGGGGCGATCCGGTGGTATATGGCCACGCTCAGCAACGACGTCTACACTGAGGCGTGCACGATAATTGGCGTTGACTGCGGTCCCGACTTCGACTTCGGCAGCGGTCCCAACCTGATCCAGCTGCCCTCGGGCAGGCAGCTGGTGGGCGTCGGCCAGAAGTCCGGCGTGTACTGGGCCCTGGACGCGCGCACGGGCGCACTCGTCTGGCACACGCAGGTGGGCCCGGGCAGTGCCTCCGGCGGCATCCAGTGGGGTTCGGCCACCGACGGCAGTCACGTGTACGTCGCGATCGCGAACCTCTATGGCCAGACCTACCAGATCAGGTCGGCCAGCGGTCAGGTCACCACCACGACCGGCGGTTCCTGGGCCGAACTGGACGCGGCCACCGGCAGGATCCTCTGGCAGGCGGCCGACCCGCAGCAGGCGGTCGACACCGGCTACGTCACCATCGCCAACGGCGTTATGTATGCCGGGTCCACAGCCGACAGCGGAACCGACATGTACGCGCTCGACGCGAACGACGGTCGCATCCTGTGGAGCTTCGCCAGCGGCGATCCGCTGACCTCCGGGCCCGCGGTGGTGGACGGCACCGTCTACTGGGGATCGGGGAGCGACCTCGCGACCGGCTGCCCGAACGGCGCACTTCCCACCAAGGTGTGCGGACACGGCCAGGGCGGCGCGGTGTACGCGTTCCGTATCTGAGGTCATCCGGCGTCCCTGGAGTCAGCGCACCGGCGCCGGCTCCGGAGCGGATGGCTCCGCTTCGCTGATGCCGTAACGGGCGTAGAGGCGGCGCAGCGGCTCGGGAGCCCACCAGTTGGCCCGGCCGAGCAGCCGCATCGTCGCGGGCACCAGCAGGACGCGGACCACCGAGGCGTCCACCAGCAGCGCGACGATCATGCCCACGCCGGTCAGCTTGATGAACGTGATGCCCGATGCGGAGAACGCGCCGACGACGATGATCAGCAGGCCCGCCAGGCTGGTGATCAGGCCGCCGGTGCGTTGCAGGCCGGTCGCGATCGAGGCCACGTTGTCGCCGGTCTGGTCGAAGGCCTCGCGGACCCGGGACAGCAGGAACACCTCGTAGTCCATGGACAGGCCGAAGATAATGGCCAGCATCAGGATCGGCATCGTGGGATCGATGGAGCCGGTGGGGGTGAACTGGAGCAACCGGGACAGGTGGCCCCACTGGAAGATCCAGACGATGACACCGAACGTCGCGGACAGCGACAGCACGTTCATCACGACCGCCTTCAGCGGCAGGACCACCGAGCCGAACGCGAGGAACAGCAGGACGAACGTGGCCAGTGCGACCTCGAGCGCCATCCAGGGCAACGTCGAACCCAGGCTGGACAACTCGTCGACAAGCTGCGCGGTGCCACCGCCGACCAGGACCACGGCCCCGGCCGGCGGGGCGAGGTCGCGGATCTGGGTGACGATGCGCCGCGCCTGCGAGGAGACCGAGGTGGGGGTATAGCCGACGTCGATCCTGGTCATGCCGTCCTTGCTCCCGGTCACCTGCGCCCCGGTCACACCGGGGATGGCGTCGATGGCGTGCAGGTACGAGGTGAGCTGGGCTTGCTTGGGTGCCGTGACGAGGGCCTCGATGGGGGCCGTGGAGTTGGCCGGGAACTGCGTGTCCAGGGCTTCGGTGACCAGCCGTGCGGTCGCCGTCGAGGGCAGCGATCTGGCGTCCGTGCCACCCCACTGGATGCGCAGGAACGGGGTGCCGAGGGCGAGCAAGCCGATGACGATCACCGTGACGTAGATAAGCGGGCGGCGCATGACGCTGTGCGCCAGGCGGTACCAGCCGCCGCTGGTCCCGTCGGTGTGCGGCTTGACCGCGGAACGGCGGACGCGGATGGCGTTGACCCGGTGGCCGAGCACGGCCAGCAGCGCGGGAAGTACCGTAAGCGCGGCGATCATGTCCACCGCGACCGTCGCGACGCCGCCGTAGCCCATCGAGCGCAGGAACACCTCGGGGAACAGCATGAGGCTGGTCAAGGCCACCGCCACCGTGACACCGGATACGGCGACGGTCCGGCCCGCCGTGGCGACCGTGCGAGCCACGGCCTGCTCGACGGTGGGCTGGCGGTTCAGTTCCTCCCGGAAACGGGTCACGATGAACAGGCCGTAGTCGATGGCGAGGCCGAGGCCGAGGATCGTGGTGATGTTCACCGAGTAGATCGACACCGTGGTCATCAGCGTGAGCAGCCGCAGCACGGTGAACGAGCCGAGGATCGCGACGACGCCGATCGCGACCGGGAGGCTCGCGGCGGCGAGGCTGCCGAAGATCACCATCAGCAGGATCAGCAGAACCGGCATGGAGAAGCCCTCGGCTTTGGCGATGTTGGCCGTGACTTCGCTGTTGATGGCGTTTTCGGTGGCCACCGTGCCGCCCGCCTGTGCGGTGACGCCCGATCCACCCAGAGTGGACAAATCAGACTTTATGGCTTTATAAGTCTTCTGCCGGGCGGCATCGTCGGCGCCGGTGAGCTGGAGCACGGCGTAGGTGGAGTGGCGGTCGGCGCTAATTAGGCCAGCATTGCCCAGGCTCGGGGAGCGCGTTGACCAGTAGGTGGTGATCTTTGCGATATCCGCTCGCGGCAGGCGGGCGAGCCCGCTGGTGACGGCCTGCTGGTAGGCCGGATCGCCGACGGTCATCGTGGCGCTGCGGTACAGGACGACGACGTCCGCGTCGTTACGGCCGAACGTCTGGTCGGCCAGGTTCTGCTCGTGCTGACTCTGGCTGCCTGGCGGAGTGAAGCTGTTGCCGGAGGTCAGCTTGCCGAATACGCCGGTCCCCCAGACGCCAGCGAACGCTACGAAGAGCACGCCGATGACCAGTACCAGCCGTCGCCTTCGGTACAAGGCTCGTCCCCACGCCTGGAACATTCCGTTCTCCCACCGTGTTTTCGTTGATAATTTAAGTAAACAGCGTTAACTGCTTACACCGACAACTCTGCATACGGTGTTTACGTTTGTCAAGCGGGTTAGCGCGGTAAGCAGCTAACGAGACCGGGAAGGTCTAGCATCAGACGAACGACTGCGCTGAGGAGGGATCTGTGACAGAGGCCGCGGATACCCGCCAGGGATCCGGAGCACGGCTAGCCGGGTTGTCCCGGCGCGATCGGCTGCGCGCCGCCACCAAGGACGAGATCCTCCAGACCGCGCGGCGGCTGCTGGTCGACGAGGGATCCGAAGCGGTATCGCTGCGCGCCATCGCGCGGGACATGGGCATGACCGCGCCCGGGCTGTACCGGTACTTCGGCAGCCGCGAGGAACTGCTCAGGCACGTGATCGCCCACATCTTCACTGAACTCGGTGGCGACATCAAACGCGCGATCCGCGACGCCGATGAGGCGTTCCGGGCATCACTCGGCCTGACCGCGCATGACCTCACGACCGAGCAGCACATGGCGAAGATGACCACGACGGTGCTCGCCGCATGCCGCGAATTCCGCCGCTGGGCGCTCTACCATACCCGTGAGTTCGGGTTGATCTTCGGGGCTCCGCTGCCGGGTATCGACGACAGCACATACGACATCTGTGACGAGTGCGCGCTGCAGTTCGCCGGGACCTTCTTCGCCCTGTTCCTCGAACTCTGGATTAAATCACCGTTCCCGGTGCCCGCCCCGGACGAGATCGATCCGGGGCTGCGCGACCAGCTCCTTCGCTACCGCGACGGACTCGGCACCGACCTCCCGGTCGGCGCGATGCTGACGTTCCTACGCTGCTGGGGACTGTTGTACGGGGCGGTGTCGATGGAAGTCTTCGGACATTTCACGTTCGCTTTGGAGGACGCGGCCCCGATGTTCGAGCTGACGCTCAGCGATATGGCCGCCCTGGTCGGCCTGCGTCATCCTGGATGGTAGCTCGTCGTCGTCCTCGTCCTGGCGGCATGCCGCGCGCCGCGAGCAGGGCCGCGACCGCGAGCACACCCATCACGATCATCTCCTGACCGAACCTGTCCGCCGCCTCGTCCTGGATAACCCCGTGGAAACGGTTGACCGCGGCCGGCCACGGCGAGCGGCCGAGCACCAGCTCGCCCGGCTTGTCAAGGTCGGGGAGCGCGGCCCCAGCCATCCCGGCCACTATCGCCAGCCGATGTCCGGGCCGGGCGATCGCGGCGCATGTTCCGATCGCGGCCAGTCCGGCCAGCCCATCGGCGACCGCCACCTTGAGGAAGTGCTGCCGGTTCCGCCACTTGCCCCAGTGCGGAACCGCGTCGAGCACGAAGTGCGAGGCCACGCCCATCGCGAAGGCCGGCAACGGCCGACGCACCGCCGCGCCGATCAGCGCGCCAGACAGTACATGATTGGTAACCAGCACCCGCTCGCCTTCCCCTCGTCGGCCCCTGTAGCCCCCCGTTAAATACGGTATGCGGCGTCAGGCGCCCGCGCGCCCGCGGTCGAAGGCGGCCCTGAACTCGCCGATCACGATTCGCGTGTCGTAGCGGCAGGCGCGGAGCGGGGGCGGGGTTTATGCGGAGGCATTGGGGCGGGAGCTGCTGGTAGCGTTCGTGGCGACGGCGGGCCGGACGTTGGAGCGTTTCCTCGGTGAGGCCGGCGCGGGAGAAGACAGGCTAGAGGATGCTGGACAGGCGATTCATCAGGGAGAACCCCGACGCGGTCAAGGCCGCGGTGCGTATCAAGGGCATTGACCTGGACGTTGACGAGCTGCTCGACATTGACAGCCAGGTCCGGAAGCTTCAGCACGAGCTGGACCAGGGCCAGGCGCGCCGGAAGAGTTCATCCAAGGAATTCGCCAAGGCGGACGACGCGCGGCGGGCGCAGTTGCGTGCTGAAGCCATCGAGCTCGACGAGCATCTGAAGGCGCTGCGCGAGCAGCTCAACGAAGCCAACAGCGAACTGCACGCGCTGCTCCTGCTGACACCCACGATCCCGTGGGAGGGAGCACCGGTCGGACCGGACGAGTCCGCGAACGTGATCATCAGGACCCACGGGACGCCGCCGGAGTTCGACTTCACGCCGCTCGATCACGTCGAGCTGCTGAGCAGGCGAGGATGGGCTGACTTCGCCCGGGCCCGCAAGGTCGCGGGGGAGCGCGCGTACGCGCTGACCGGTCCCGCCGTGCTACTGGAACGAGCCATGCACGCCTACGCGCTCGACCTGCTCAACGCCAAGGACTTCACGCTGATCTCGGTCCCGACGCTGGTCCGCGAGGAGGCGCTGATCGGCACCGGCCAGTTCCCGGCGCACCGCGAGGAGACGTACGCGATCACCGCGGACAACCTCTATCTGGCCGGAACCGCCGAGGTGGCACTGGTCGGCTTCCACTCCGACGAGATCCTTGACCACAAGCAGCTTCCGATCTCCTACGCCGGCATCTCGCCGTGCTTCCGGCGCGAAGCAGGCAGCGCGGGGCGTGACGTACGCGGGCTGCTCCGGGTGCATCAGTTCGAGAAAGTCGAGCAGTTCGTCATCTGCGCCGCCGACGACGCCGAGTCCGACCGCTGGCACGCCGAACTGCTCGGCACCGCCGAGCAGTTGCTGCGGGGGCTGGGGCTCGCCTATGAGGTGATGGAGTGCGCCACCGGCGACATGGGTGCGGGCAAGTACCGGATGAACGACATCAACACGTGGATGCCGTCACTTGGCACATACCGGGAGACGCACAGCTGCTCGTCGCTGCACGACTGGCAGGCCAGACGGGCCAACCTCAGGTACCGCGACGCGGACGGCACGATCCGGTTCGCGTTCACGCTGAACAACACCGCGATCGCCACCCCGCGGCTGCTCGCGGCGCTGGTGGAGAACCTCCAGGACGCCGAGCACCGGATACGCGTACCTGAGGTGCTGCGACCGTATCTGGCAGGAAGAGAATTGTTGTTATCTGGGGGGAGGGCCTTCCAGGCCCGCCGCCTGGGATCACGCTCTTCATGAAACAGGCGTACGCTGCGAGGCGTGAACATTGAAGCTGATCGAGTCGCGGAACTGGCCGACCGCCCGCTCACGGCACTGACCAGGCGCGACGTCGGAATCGCGCTGCTGTCGGTGCCTGCTGCCGACGCCCTCGCGTCGCTGCCCGGGATCAGGCGGGGGATGCTGGCCGCCGGGAATCCGCTGTCGCAGGCGTTCTGGACCTCGGCGGAGAAGATCCTGCAACTGATCGACGACGGCGAGGCGACCGTCGGGGATGTCCGGACCTGGCTGGAGGCCACCGGGACCGAGCCGAACGGGATCATCGGCTTGCACGTGTGGGACGACGCGTCGGAACGCAGCCAGCTCGCCGCGGAGATGCATGTCCGGCTGGTCAGCCACCTGGAGGAACGGCTGACGTCGGGCGAAATCGACCCGGACCGGCTGGTGGCCGGGGATCCCGCGGCACGCCGCGCCTACCTGGAGATCCAGGAGCGGTGGATGACCACCGAGCTGCCGGACGGCCGTATCCCGATGAACGAACTGCTCGACGAGAAGGACGAGGAGCTCTTCGCCGAGTGGGACGCGGCCGACGCCGAGGCGCTGAACTCGCTGGATGCGGTGCTGGCCCGGGTCGGAGAACGCGCCCGGCCGGCCGGTGAACTGCGCGCGGCCGCGACGCGATTGCGGGAGGTCATGAGCCGTCCCGGGTGGCCGGCGGAATTGCTGATCGAGTGCAGCGGCCTCGAGCCGAAGGATCTGCCCGCCGACGATGCCGAGCTGTGGCTCACCCTGGCGGCAGGTGTGGCATCCCCGGTCGGGTCTGACGACTGGGACTCCGCCGAGGCCGAGCTCAACGGCGACGACGAGCTGAGCGAGACCGGCAGCACGATCGCGTCGATCTGCGCCATCGACCACTTCGACTGGCTGGCGGTGACCAGCGCGCTGGCCACCGGCGGCCCCGGCACGCCCGCGTCCGCCGCCGACCTCGCCGAGTACGTGCGGGACTTCGATCCGGATTCGATAGTCGGCGAGGATGATGAAGACGAGGCCGACCGGGCAGGCGCCGATGACGAGCTCGACCTCGACGAGTTCGAAGACGATGACGACTACGAGCTGGACGAGGAATTCGACGAGCTCGGCATGGAGGGCCTGTTCCTGCCCGTCACCACGCTGTGGCAGATCCTGGGTGCGATAGATGACGACGACCAGCTGACGCCCCTGGGCTGGTGGGGCCTGCCCGAAGCCATGCGGCGCGTCTGGGCGCCGACGGAAGAAGGCTAACCGGCGTCGTCAGCGGCCAGCGACTGGTAAGCCGGCCTGAGCACGTCGAGCAGGTCCCTGCCCCGGACCGTGACCGGCGGCGGCTCGTACATCCGCAGCAGCAGGTCGGGCACCCCGGGCGCGGCCGGTGCGCTGCTCATCGCGCGCAGCCGGGCCGGGCTCAGGCCGGCGGCCCAGAACCGGTCCACGCACTCTTCCAGGCTCGGGACAGGCGGAGCGGACGGCGCCGGCGAGGTGACCGGCGCGGCCGCCGAGGATCGAAGCGCGGCCAGGAGTTCGTCGCGCCCTGCGCCGCGCCACGCCAGCATGCCGAACGGATCGGCGTCGAACGCCTCGGCCAGCACGTAGCAGACCGCGGCGAGATGCTTGCACGGCACACCCCAGTCCGGGCAGCTGCATCGCATGTCCAGGTCACTGGCCCGCTCGGGGAACAGCGGCGTGCCGCAGCCGGCGAACACTTCCTCGATCTCGTGCGGCATCTCCCCGGCCAGCAGCTTGGCCCGGAACAGCGCCTGGCTGGCCAGCTGTTCCTCGACGCGGCGCCATTGCGGCTTGGTCAGCGGCAGCACGCCGATGTGCACCCGGTACGGTCGCACCCGCGATCCCTGCACGGCGGCGGTCACCTTGCCCTGCGACAGGGTGAACTCCAGCACCTGCCCGGCCCGCGCGTAGGAGCGCCCCCGCGCCAGCCGGCTGCTCATCCCGTAGGACTCGAGCACGGCGATAAACCGCTGGGACCACCACTGCTCCCCGATCGCGCCGCGCTTGCTCTTCGCGCGGATGCCACCCTCAACCCGCCGCGGCCGCGACGGCGCCCAGTCCCGCCAATCAGTCAATTTTTCCCTCCGCGCCAAGGCCTCGCTGCGCTCGGCCGGCTTGGAGCCACGGCGGGCTCACCGCCCCTCCGGGACGGCAATCCGCCGCGGCGCTCGCTTCGCTCGCTGGTCATTCGCTCACCGCCTCGGGGGACAGTTCGAGGACGGAGCGGAGGTCGGCTGTGGATAGCTCGGTTAGCCAGGCTTCGCCGGTGCCGACGATCTGGTCGGCCAGCGCCTTCTTCTCCTCGATCATGGCGTCGATCCGCTCCTCGAGCGTGCCGACGCAGACGAACTTGCGCACCTGGACGTTGCGGCGTTGCCCGATGCGGAACGCGCGGTCGGTCGCCTGGTCCTCCACCGCCGGGTTCCACCACCGGTCCACGTGGATCACGTGACTGGCCGCGGTCAGGTTGAGCCCGGTCCCGCCGGCCTTGAGTGACAGCAGGAACAACGCGGGCTCGTCCAGCTCGGCGAATGACGCGACCATCTCGTCGCGCAGCTTCTTCGACGTGCCGCCGTGCAGGAACAGCACCGGGCAGCCGAGCCTCGCGACCAGGTGCGGCTGCAGCATCCGGCCGAACTCGGCGTACTGCGTGAAGCACAGGGCCTTGTCTCCCTCGGCCATGATCTCGTCGCAGATCTCCTCGAGCCGGGCGAGCTTGCCGGACCGTCCGGCCAGCCGGGAACCGTCGGCGAGCAGGTGCGCGGGATGGTTGCACACCTGCTTGAGCTTGGCCATGGTGGCCAGCACCAGTCCGCGGCGGTCGATACTCTGCTCACCGGATTGGGCTTCAGCCGCCTCGATCCGGCTGAGCATGTCCTCGACCGTCGCCTGGTACAGGCTGGCCTGCTCCGCCGTCAGGTTGCACCAGACCTTTATCTCCTGTTTGTCGGGCAAGTCACTGATTATGCTCCTGTCGGTTTTAAGCCTTCTTAGCACGAACGGCCTGGTGAGCCGTTTCAGGGAATCAACCGCGTCCGCGTCGGCATGCCGCTCGATGGGTATCGCGTACCGCTGCCGGAACTTCTCCGCCGGGCCGAGCAGACCGGGGTTGCTGAACTCCATGATCGACCACAGCTCGCCCAGCCGGTTCTCCACCGGCGTGCCGGTCAGCGCGATCCGGGTCCTGGCTGGCAGCGAGCGAACTGCCTTTGCCTGCCTGGTCCCGTGGTTCTTGATGTTCTGCGCCTCGTCGCAGACCACCCGCGCCCAGCGCACCTCGGACAGCGCGGCCTGGTCCCTGGTCGCCACGCCGTACGTGGTGATGACCAGGTCGGCCCCACCCGCCTCCCCTTCCCCCTTCACTGCGCCGGCCAGTTCCTCGCCGCCGAGCCGGTCGGACCCGTGGTGCACGTGGACCCGGAGGCCGGGCGTGAACCTGGCCGCCTCCCGTTGCCAGTTGCCCACCAGCGACATGGGGCAGACCAGCAGCGTCGGGCCCTCGCCGGATGAAGACACCAGCGAGAGCAGCTGGATCGTCTTGCCCAGGCCCATGTCGTCGGCCAGGACCCCGCCCAGCCCCAGCTCGCCGAGAAAAGCCAGCCAGGCGAGGCCGCGCTCCTGATAGGGGCGCAGCGTCCCGGTGAACCCGGCCGGAGCCGAGCGCGGCAGCAGGCGGCGGTCGGCTTCGCCGGACAGCAGATCGCCGAGCCAGCCGTCCGCCTCCACAGCGGCGAGCGGCACCTGAGCGTCAGGTCCGCTCAGGCCGATGGTGAGCATGTCGGCCGCGCTCATCGTGCCCGGCGGGTTGCGCTCGAGGAACCTCAGCGCCGCGGCAAGGTGGGTGTCGTCCAGCTCGACCCACTGGCCGCGCAGCCGGACCAGCGGGATCTTCAGCCGGGCCAGCTCCGCCAGCTCCTCGGCGTCAAGCGACTGATCGCCGACCGCCAGGTCGTACCGGAAGTCGACGAGATCGGTAAGGCCGAACCTGCTCTGCGCGGCGGCCGTGGCGGTCGCACTGGAACTCTTCGAACGCGAGGTCAGCTTCAGCCCGAGCCGCGCCTTGCGCACCCAGTCCGGCAGCAGCACGCCGAACCCCGCCCCGGCCAGCAGCGGCCCGGTCTGCTTCAGGAACCGGAACGCACCCGCCGTGTCCAGGGACAGCCCGCACGGCGCTGCCTCCCGCAGCGCGCCGGCCAGCTCGGGGAACAGCCGGGCCGCGCCGCCGAGTCCGGCCAGCAACCGTTCCACCGGGTCATCTGTTCCAGACAGCGGTGGTCCCGTGCCCGCCCAGACGTCGGCGGCCGGGATCATCAGGCTCGGGTCCTCGACCGACTGCAACGCGAACTCCACCCGCCACAGATCATCGGCATCCGCCGGCTCGATGAGCCGGAAGCAGGTGCGCACCGGGCCGGCCGGGAGCCGCGCGCTGTCGAGCCACGCGTCCAATTCGGCGGCCAGCTCGGCCGCCTCGGTCTCATCTCGCGACGTCAGCACCTCGATACGAGCATCGGTGCTGGTGAGAGCAACCACATATCGTTCGTTCAAATGAAGGCGCGCGGGGGCACGGCCTCGCCTCGCGGGCAGCAGCGGCGTTCGGAGGCGGCCGCGCACCACCGTGTCAGTGAGTGCGTTGAGAGTGTCCGGGAAAGGCTCTGCTGGTTTGGCTGAAGGCTCCGCTGGTTTGGCTGAAGGCTCCGCGCCGGTTTCGGCGGCGCGGCAGACGGGCGGCATCGCCGCGGCCAGGTCGCTGGCGACCTGGGCGTCCTGGCCGGCCAGGACGGGACGCCAGCGGGCCGCGTAGTCGTCTCCTTCGGGGATCAGGACGGGAAGCACGCGGCCGCGCTGGGCCAGGCCGGCGGCGAACCGCGCCACCGCCGCCAGGTACTGAATGGACGAGCCGCGCGTCAGCGACTCCCAGGGGGCCTCGAGGGCGGCCAGGACCTCCAGCGCGTCCGCTGGGCCGAAGGCCAGGGCGGGAACCCGCCATGAGGTGAGAGATGGACGGCGTCTGCCCTCATCAGAGGCGCCGAGTTCCGGCGAGGCCTGAGGCACCCCGGCGAGGGTGGGCAGCCGGAGCACGAGTTCGGTGTCGACGGCCTTGCGGACCAGGTCACCGGCCGGATCAAGGACGTCGGCCAGCTCGGGCGGCTGGCAGGCGAACGGATGCGGGCCGGGCCGTGGGCCGGTGCCGCGCTGGGCAGGAAGGGCAGAATCCTCGGCCCAGACGCAAAGCGCCCCGGCCGTCCAGATGCCATGAAGTACCCGCATCGCCGCCCACCTAACGCCGATCCACAGCACGCTAACAGCGTCCGCGTGACGACACGCGGAGAAACGCCGGGAGTTATTTGGGCGGCTCGCCGTCGCGCGGGGTGATCTTCTTGAACTGCTTGTTCATCGAACGCAGCAGGAACACCAATGCGACACCCAACGCCGCAACGATGAGGAAGGCCAGCACACCCGTCTGGGCATCCTGGCTGGCCGAACTGGACGCGGCCAGTACGGTTGCGGTCACAGGGTCACCTTCTCCCTGATGCCGGCGAACAGGTCGTCTTCGGGCAGTTCACTGTTGACCAGCGATCTAGCCAGATGATAGTCCTCCGTCGGCCATGCGGCGCGTTGCACCTCCAGCGGACAGGCGAACCAGAAGCCGTCCGGATCGACCTGCGTGGCGTGCGCCTTCAGCGCCGCCTCCCTGATCTCGAAGAAATCACCGCACGGGACACGGGTGGTGATCTCCGGCGGCCTCCGCTCGTCGTCCTTCCATTCCTCAAAGAGTTTCGTGTACGGCGATTCCATTCCGCGCCGCAGCATCTCCTCGTGCAACGCCGCGAACCGCTCCACATGGAAAGCCGCGAAATAGTACAGCTTCAGGGCCTGCCACGGGTCACCGGAATCCCGGTAAGAATCCGGATCCGCCGCGGCATCGAAGGCCAGCGCCGTGGCTTTGTGGGTCATCACGTGATCCGGATGCGGATAGCCGCCATTCTCGTCATAGGTCAAGATCACATGCGGCCGGAACTCGCGGATGGCCCTGACCAGCGGCTCCGCTGCTTCCTCCACCGGCGTCAAGGCGAAGCACCCGTCCGGCAACGGCGGCAGCGGATCGCCCTCGGGCAAGCCGGAATCGATGAATCCGAGGAAGCGCTGTTCAACGCCGAGGATCTCGCGAGCGCGGGCCATTTCCGCACGGCGGACTTCGGCCATGTTCGCGACGATCTCCGGCCGGTCCATGGCCGGGTTCAGGATGCTGCCGCGTTCGCCTCCAGTGAACGTGCAGACCAGGACCTGGGCTCCCTCGGATACGTACCGCGCCATCGTCGCGGCACCCTTGCTGGACTCATCGTCCGGATGGGCATGCACAGCCATCAACCGCAGCTGATCAGGCACCTCGATCTCCCTAGTTCGACCCCGTTAATGCGAGGCAACGCCGCGGTCCCTGCCGGACATTCCCGGCCGCTTCAGGAACAAGGCGGACACTTGGCCACCGTTTGCCGGAGGCTCCCATTTGACTAGAACGCTCTGGTCGCCGACGCTTATAGGCTCAGAAGGTTACCCCCGAGGACCGACCCACGGTCCCGCGGACAGTAAGTCCAGCGCAGTACCTAGGAGTGCCCGTGACCGAGACGCGTGATGAAACCGTCACCTGGCTGACCCAGGAGGCGTATGACCGGCTCAAAGCTGAACTCGACCACCTCTCCGGACCGGGGCGCATCGATATAGCGAAGAAGATCGAGGCGGCCCGCGAAGAGGGTGACTTGCGCGAGAACGGCGGTTACCACGCGGCCAAGGACGAGCAGGGCCAGATCGAGGCACGGATCATCACGCTGCAGCACATCCTGGAGAACTCCCGGGTGGGCGGCCCGCCCCGGACCGACGGCGTGGTCGGCCCGGGAATGACGGTCACGATCCGGTTCGTCAAGGACGACGACGAGGTGACGTTCCTGCTCGCCTCGCGCGAGGAGAGCGACATCCCCATCGATGTGTACTCGCCGCGCTCGCCGCTCGGCGCCGCCATCATGGGCAAGAAGGTCGGCGAGAAGGCCACCTACTCTCTCCCGAACGGCCGCAACGCCACGGTCGAGATCCTGGAAGCCGTGCCCTACGGCGGCTGAGGGCTGACAGGGGCGGGCGCGTCCTCCGGGTAGGACGCGCCCGCCACAGCCCCCTCAGCCGACCATCTCGGCCTGGGGGGCTTGCTTGGCATCTGGGGCCGCCGGGGTGCGACCGCGGAGCGGGACCTCCTTGATCAGCCAGGCCAGCACGAAAATCACGACGGACGAGGGCGCCGCCCAGATGAACACCGAGTCCACCGCGTGGGCGATCACGCCGAACACGTCGTGCTTGACCAGCGAATGCAGCTTGTCGACGGTCGTCGGGTCGAGCTGGCCGCCACTGGCGCTGATATGAACGCCGCCGGTGCGTGCCAGGTTGGCCAGCCCTTGGGTCAGCTGCCGGGCGAAGATCGCGCCGAACGCCGCGACGCCCAGCGATCCGCCGATCTGCTGGAAGAACATGCGGGCGCTGCTGGCCACGCCCATGTCCTTCTGCTCGACGCTGTTCTGCGCGATGAGCGAGATCATCTGCATCAGGCAGCCCAGGCCCAGACCGAGCACCACATAGTAGATGCCCGAGGTCAGCCGCGAGGTATTGGGCCCCAGCGCGGTGAGCAGGAACATGCCGGCGCCCATCAGCGCGCCGCCGAGGATCGGGAAGACCTTGTACCGTCCGGTCTTCGCGACCACCTGGCCGGCCACGATCGAGGTGACGGTGGAGCCGAGCATCATCGGGGTCAGCATCAGCCCGCTGACGGTCGCCGAAGCACCCTGGATGGTCTGCTGGAACAGCGGCAGGAACGTCATCGCCCCGAACATGGCGAGGCCGGTGAAGAACGTCATCACCATCGTGACGGAGAAGTTCTTGTTCCGGAACACATGTAGCGGGAGTATCGGCTCCGCCGCCCTGGCCTCGACGAACAGGAACGCCACGGTCGATGCCACCGCGATCAGGCCCAGCCCGATGATCTCCATCGAGGCCCAGGCGTATTCCGTGCCGCCCCAGGTGGCGAGCAGGATGAGCGAGGACGCGGCGACCGCGAGCAGCGCGCCGCCGCCGTAGTCGATCCGGTGCTTCACCCGCTTCACCGGCATGTGCAGGGTCGCGGTCAGGTAGATCAGCGCCGCCCCGCCCACCGGCACGTTGATGTAGAAGATCCAGCGCCAGGAGAGGTTGTCGGTGATGTAGCCGCCGGCCAGCGGACCGCCGATGGTGGCGAGCATCATCACCGCCATCATGTAGCCCATGTACCGGCCGCGCTCGCGCGGGGCGACGATGTCACCCAGGGTCGCCATCGCCCCGGTCATCAGGCCGCCCGCGCCGAGCCCCTGGATCGCCCGGAAGGTGATCAGCTGCGTCATCGTATGCGCCAGGCCGGACAGCGCCGAACCGACCAGGAAGATCACGATCGCGCCGAGGAACAGCTTCTTGCGCCCGTACATGTCGCCGAGCTTGCCGTACAGCGGCGTGGTGATGGTGGACGCGAGGATGTACGCGGTCACCACCCACGACAGGTGCGCGACCCCGCCAAGGCTGCCCACGATGCGCGGCAGCGCGGTGCTCACGATCAGCTGATCGAGCATCGCCAGCAGGATCGCCAGCAACAGCCCGGGCAGGACGATCATCACCTCGCGCGGCGCGAGAAAAGTGTTGGTGGCCGCCGCGGCCGAAGGCCCAGGCCAATTCGGCGCCGCCTGGACGTTTCCGTTCAACGACGCCTGTGCGTTACCGCCCGATGGCGCCTGGCCGTCCCCCGGCAGGCCGTTCGCTGAGTGTCCGTTCATCCCAGTGTTGAATTCTTCTGAGCCGAATTCTTCTGGGCCGAATTCTTCTGGCCCCGTTGGTTCCGGCACTCCTGCGCTCCTCCGCTGTCTTCGGCCCCCGGCCTCGGTACGAGCAGCTCGCTACTTACCGGCCGGCAAGTTACTACGCTAGAGTTGTCACTTACCGGCCGTCAAGTCGATTGGGGCCAAGTGCGGCAAAGGAGAGCGACACGGACATGCAGCACGTAGACGCTGCGCCGCGGACCGATACCCGTTCCCGGGCACAGCGGGTCGCTCTCGAGCTGTTCGCCGAGCAAGGCTACGAGAAGACTTCGCTACGCGAGATCGCCGAACGCCTCGGAGTGACGAAGGCCGCCCTGTACTACCACTTCCGCTCCAAGGAAGACATCGTCCACAGCTTCACCGACGACCACTTCGCGGCCATCGACGCGCTCATCGACTGGGCCAGGTCCCAGCCGGCCGGACCCGAGACCCGCCGGGAGATCCTGGAACGCTACGTCGGCATCGTGCTGGCCAACCGGGAAGTCTTCCGGTTCATCGAACAGAACCGGGCCGCCATGCAGTCGATGGAAGCAGGCAAGGGCGACCGCATCGCGCGATTCCGCAGTCGTCTGGACACGCTGGTCGAACTGCTGGCGGGCGCCGGCGCGCCGCTGCGCGACCGGGTCCGGGCCACGGCCGCCCTCTTCGCCGCGAACACGAGCTGCATGTACTTCTCGTCGGCCGGGGACGACCTCTCCGACCTCCGCAACATAGTCCTCGAAATCGCCGAAGATCTGACCTGCGGGCCACGCGCAAACAGGAGCTGACGGCACATTTCGGGCGTTCCGGTAACCGCTTGGCCCCTGTGGCGGCCCGCTGCCGCGCGACGAAAGCTCCATATAGGGACACTCTGGGCGGGCAGCCGCCCAGTCCCGTGGAGGAAAAGGGCTCTTCGGAAGAAAGGGCACCGGTTTCCGGCGCCTAAGTTTCCAACAAGCCTTTTTCTTCCACGCGAACGAGGCCTGGCGGGGTTACGCGGTGGAGGCGGCTCTCACCAGCGGGAGGACGCGGTAGGGGACCTGGGTGGCCAGGGAGATCAGGGTGGATGAGCGGACCACGCCTTCGGCGGCGACGATACTGTCGAGGACCCGCTGGAGGTCGGCGTTGGTGCGCGCCACCACCCGGCACATCATGTCACCGGCGCCGGTGATCGTGTGCACCTCAAGCACCTCGGGGATCGCGGCCAGCCGCTCCGCGACCGGATCGTGGCCGCCGGCCTGCCGGATCTCCAGCGTGATGAACGCCGTCACCTCGTAACCCAGCGCGGCCGGGTCGACGTCCGGGCCGTAACCGGTGATCACCCCGCGCTCGACCATCCGGTCCAGCCGGGCCTGGACGGTGCCGCGCGCCACCCGGAGGCGCCGCGATGCCTCGAGCACGCCTACCCGTGGCTCGGCGGCGAGCAGTTCGATCAACGCGGCGTCCAGTTGATCTATCGCGGCGCCAGCCGATGGGGTGGTGGTCATACTGTGCAGAGATACCACAGTACGTTCGTTGAAACTAGGCACTTTGTTTAGTGATCAGACGGATAGTTGCGCACTTTGAGAACCAGTATCCATGCTTTTGAGTATGGACAGGTTCCCAATCGCAGGCATGGACGCCGTGGTCTTCGCTGTCGGCAACGCGAAGCAGGCGGCGCACTACTACTCCACGGCGTTCGGCATGCGGCGGGTCGCGTACCGCGGGCCGGAGACCGGGTGCCCCGACGAGGCGGCGCATGTGCTCGAGGCCGGACGCGTACGGTTCGTGTTCCGCGGGCCGGTCAGGGCGGGCACCGCGCTCAGCGCCCGGGTCGCCGAGCATGGGGACGGCGTGGCCGACCTGGCACTGGAGGTCAGCTCGGCCGAAGACGCGTACTCCTACGCGGTCGAGCACGGGGCGCGCGGACTCGAGGAGCCTCATATTGAGGAGGACGAGCACGGCAAGGTGGTGCTCGCCGCCATCGGGACCTACGGGGACACCCGGCACACCCTGGTGGAGAGGTCCGGTTACTCCGGTGCGTACCTGCCCGGGTTCGTGGCGGCCGAGCCCCTCATCACCGGCGCTGCGCCGGTTTTCGGCACTGGGCCGTTCTTCACCGAGATCGACCACTGCGTGGGGAACGTCGAGCTCGGCCGCATGGACGAATGGGTGGACTTCTACCACCGGGTCATGGGCTTCACGAACATGAAGGAGTTCGTCGGCGACGACATCGCCACCGAGTACTCCGCGCTGATGTCGAAGGTCGTCGCGGACGGCACGCGCAAGGTCAAGTTCCCGCTCAACGAGCCGGCCACCGGCAAGCGCAAGTCCCAGATCGACGAGTACCTGGAGTTCTTCGGCGGTCCCGGCGTGCAGCACATCGCGCTGGCCACCGACGACATCGTCGCTTCGGTGCGAGCCATGTCCGCGGCCGGGGTGGAGTTCCTGAAGACACCCGGGTCGTACTATGACGAACTGGACTCGTGGGCGGGCTCGACGCGAGTGCCGCTGGAGACGTTGCGGGAGCTGGGCATCCTGGCCGACCGGGACGAGGACGGGTATCTGCTCCAGATCTTCACCCAGCCCGTGCAGGACCGGCCAACCGTGTTCTACGAGCTGATCGAGCGGCACGGGTCCCAGGGGTTCGGCAAGGGCAACTTCAAGGCGCTGTTCGAAGCCATCGAGCGTGAGCAGGCTCGCCGCGGGAACCTGTGACCTGCGCCATATGCGCGCGGGCATGATCGGCGCATAGCCTCGTAAAGGTGCAGCGACCTACCATCACCACGGTCGGCGAGCTTCGCGCCGGCGGCCACCAGTACCGGACCGTCAAGGAAGAGATCAGGCAGAACCTGCTGTCCCGGTTGCGGGAGAGAGAGGATCCGTTTCCTGGGATCATCGGGTTCGGGGAGACCGTCCTGCCGCACCTGGAGCGTGCCCTCATCGCCGGGCACGACATCATCCTGCTCGGCGAGCGCGGGCAGGGGAAGACCCGGCTGATCCGCACGCTGGGCCGGCTGCTGGACGAGTGGACCCCGGTCGTGTCCGGCTGCGAGATCAACGACCACCCATACGAGCCGGTGTGCGCCCGGTGCGTCCGGCTCGCCGCGGAAACCGGCGATGAGCTGCCCGTATCGTGGCGGCATTCGTCCGAGCGGTACGGCGAGAAACTGGCCACGCCGGACACCAGCATCGGCGACCTGATCGGCGACATCGACCCGGTCAAGGTGGCCGAGGGACGCACGCTGGGCGACCCGGAGACCATCCACTACGGCCTGGTGCCGCGGACCAACCGGGGTATCTTCTCGCTGAACGAACTGCCAGACCTGGCCGAGCGCATCCAGGTGTCGCTGCTCAACGTGATGGAGGAACGCGACATCGGCATCCGCGGCTACGCGCTGCGGCTGCCGCTGGACCTGCTGCTCGTGGCCAGCGCCAACCCGGAGGACTACACCAGCCGGGGCCGGATCATCACGCCGCTGAAGGACCGGTTCGGGGCTGAGATCCGCACGCACTACCCGCTATCGCTGGAGTCCGAGCTGGCTTTGATCCGGCAGGAAGCAGAACTGCCTTCGTCCGCGGAGATTCCTGACCACCTGATAGAGGTCATCGCCCGGTTCACCAGGCTGGTGCGGGATTCGGCCGCGGTGGACGCGCGGTCCGGAGTTTCGGCCCGGTTCGCCATAGCGGCGGCGGAAAGCGTGGCGGCGTCCGCGGTCCGCCGTTCCGCGCTGGCTGGGTTGTTGTCCTACGGGGGCTCCGCCGGCGAGCGAAGCGAGCTTCGGCGGTCACCCGGCCGCGGAGGTCCCGATGGGGCCTCCCGGGCGGGTGACACTGCGGCGGGAAGCGTCGCAGGCGGGGGGTCTGGGGGGTTGGTTTCTACCCCCCAGGAAAACCCCGTGGCAAGGGTGTGCGACTTGGCTCCCGTGGTCAGCACGCTGCGCGGCAAGGTCGAGTTCGAGGTCAGCGAGGAAGGGCGCGAGGAAGAGGTGCTCGCCGCGCTGCTGCGGCGGGCGACCGCGGACACCTTCCGCGCCCGGCTGGGCAGCGCCGACCTGGCTGGCCTGCTGACCAGATTCGAGGAAGGCGGCACGGTCGAATCCGGCGAGCTCGTGCCGGCCGGCGAACTGCTGCGCCGCGTCGGCGAGGTGCCGGGACTCGCCCGGATCATGGAACGGCTCGGGATGGATGGCGGAGAGTCCTTCGGTCATGCGGCGGCCGCCCTCGAGTTCACCCTGGAGGGCCTGTACCTGATGCGGCGGCTGTCCAAGGACAGCCTGCCCGGCGGGGCGAGCGTCTACCGGACGTTATCTATTCTGAGAGGGGTGCGGCGCGATGGCCACCTACCGGTATGGGCGTTATGTCTACGGCCCGGACCCGTTGGCGTCGCCATACGACGTCCGCGGCGCGGTGGACGAAATGGGCGACGACATCCTGGCCGGCGCCTCCCCGGCGGACGCGCTGCGAGACCTCCTCCGCCGCGGCATGCGCGGCCAGCGCGGGCTCGATGACCTGCTACGCCGGGTACGCGAGCGGCAGCGGGAGATCCGCGGCCGCGGTCGCCTCGACGGCATCCTGGAACAGGCCCGGGCGCTGCTCGACACCGCCATCGGCCAGGAGCGGGCCGAACTGTTCCCCGATCCGTCCGACGAGGCGCGGATGCGCGAGGCGGACCTGGACGCGCTGCCGGACGACACGGCGCAGGCCATCCGGCAGCTCGCGGACTACGACTGGCGGTCCCCGGCCGCCCGGGCGACCTTCGAACGGCTTCGCGACCTGCTGCGCAACGAGGTGCTGGACAGCCAGTTCCGCGGCATGAAGCAAGCGCTGCAGACGCCGGATCCGGCGGCGATGCAGCGGATCAAGGACATGCTCTCGGACCTGAACGAGATGCTCACGGCTGATGCCCGGGGGGAGCACACCCAGGAGGACTTCTCGCGCTTTATGGGGAAATATGGTGATTTGTTTCCCGATAACCCGCAGAACCTGGAAGAACTGGTCGATTCGCTGATCAGCCGGATGGCAGCGGCCGAACGGCTGCTCCGCTCACTCAGCGACGAGCAGCGCAACGAGCTCGCCGAGCTGATGTCGCATGTGCTGGACGACGCTGGACTGGCTTCGGAGATGGCACGGCTCGCCGACGCCTTGCGGGCCCGTCGTCCCGACCTGGACCGAGCGGCGATGATGGGCGGGGCGCAGATGACCGGCGAGGAGCCGCTCGGGCTGAGCGACGCCACCTCCGCCCTGGCCGAGCTGGCCGACCTTTCCTCGCTGGAGGGCACACTGGCCCAGGACTACCCCGGCGCCAGCCTGGACGACGTCGATGAGGACGCGGTCCGGCGCGCGTTCGGGCGGCAGGCGGTTGACGACATCGAGGCGCTGCGCCGCATCGAGCGGGAACTGGAGGCGCAGGGGTACCTGACCCGCAACGGCGGGAAGCTGGAGCTGACCCCCAAGGCGGTGCGCAGGCTCGGCGACACCGCCTTGCGCCGGATCTTCAGCGAGATCAGGACCGGGCGCGGCGACGGCGACCATGACCGTCCCGACGCCGGGCAGGCCGGAGAGCTGACCGGGACCACGCGGGCCTGGGAGTTCGGCGACGAGCAGCCCATCGATGCTCCCGCGACCGTCCGGAACGCTTTGCTGCGAAGCGCGCGCGGTAGCCGAAGCGCGCTGTCCGAATCGGACAGCGCGCGCGGTAGCCGAAGCGCGCTGTCCGAATCGGATGATTGTGACAGCCACCCGGTTATAACCGGGTCGTTGCCACATTCATCCGCGTCATCCGCGTCATCCGCGTCATCCGCGTCATCTGTTTCGTCCGCTTCATCTGCTTCATCCGCGCGTCGGAGAGGTGCGACCGGCACCAGGGTCCGGCTGGAGGCCCGTGACTTCGAGGTGGCGGAGACCGAGCGGCGCACCGCGGCCGTGGTTTCGCTGCTCGTCGACCTGTCGTACTCCATGCACCTGCGCGGCACCTGGGCGGCCGCCAAGCAGACCGCGCTGGCGCTGCACGCGCTGCTGCGCACCAAGTTCCCGCAGGACGCCATCCAGGTGATCGGTTTCTCCAACTACGCCCGCGAGCTGCGGGAAACCGAGCTGGCCGGGCTGGGGTGGGACATGGTGCAGGGCACAAACCTGCACCACGCCCTGCTGCTGGCCGGCCGTCATATCGACCGGCACCCCGAACACGAGCCAGTCGTTATCGTGGTGACGGACGGCGAGCCGACCGCTCACCTGCAACGAGACGGGCAGTACTGGTTCGACTGGCCGCCGTCGCCCGAAACCCTCGAGCTGACCCTGGCGGAGGTGGACAAGATGACACGCCGGCACGCCACGATGAACATCTTCATGCTCGCCGACGACCCCGGCCTCGGCGCGTTCGTGGATAATGTAGCCAAACGGAACGGCGGCCGAGTGCTCCAGGCGGCTCCCGAACATCTCGGTGAGTACGTCATCCGAGACTTCCTGCACTCTCGCGGGGCGATTCGACGGTAGATTTTCCTAGTTGGCTGGGACCCTCGTGCCTGTCGCCGCTAACAAACGTCTTACCGCATGCCCCTTGCACAAGGAGGAACCGTGAGTTCAACGTCTGACACTCCCAACACGTCGTCAGGCCGCAAGATCGCTGCGATCATTCTCGGCGTCATTGCCGTCCTGTTCATCGTGGCCGGCATCATCTACCTGGCCGAGCCGGCCAAGTCGCTGCCTAGCTTCATGGGCCACAAGGCCGGTTCGAGCGGCCACCACGCGCTGCGCATGGCCGGCTCCTTCATCGTCGGCATCGTGTTCGCCGCTGGCGCCTGGGTTGCCTTGGCTTACAAGCCGAAGCCGCAGGGCCAGCCGCAGCCGAACGTGGAGAACACCCCCGCGGGGCGCAACTAATTCCCAGGCGTCCCCGCACATCTGACATACACAAGCGCTTACCTGCGCCAGGCTTTGCCCGATCGGGCTAGAGCGCCTGGCGCAGGTCGGCGATCAGGTCATCAGGGTCCTCGATGCCGACCGAGAGCCGGACCAGGTCCGGCGGCACTTCCAGGGCCGACCCCGCAGCCGATGCGTGCGTCATCCGGCCCGGGTGCTCAATCAGCGACTCCACCCCGCCAAGCGACTCGGCCAGCGTAAACAGCCGGGTGCGTCCGCACGTCGCGACGGCGGCCTGTTCGCCGGCCGCATGGCGGAACGAGACCATCCCGCCGAACGCGCGCATCTGTGCCGCCGCGGTCTTATGGCCCGCGTGGGTCGGCAAGCCCGGGTACAGCACCTCTGCCACCGCGAGATGCTCCGCCAGCATTCCGGCGATCCGCATCGCGTTGGCGCAGTGCCGGTCCATCCGTACCGCCAGCGTCTTGATGCCCCGAAGCGTCAGCCAGGAATCGAAGGGCCCGGCGACCGCGCCGGTGGCGTTCTGGTGGTAGGCGATCCGTTCCGCGGTTTGCGCATCGGCGGCGATCACCGCGCCGCCCACCACATCGGAGTGGCCGCCGAGGTACTTGGTGGTTGAGTGCACCACGAAATCCGCGCCGAGCGCGAGCGGTTGCTGCAGGTAGGGCGATGCGAACGTGTTGTCCACCACAAGTAGCGCGCCCGCCGCGTGCGCCGTGTCAGCCAGCGCGCGGATGTCCGCCACACCCAGGAGCGGATTGGTCGGTGTCTCGGCCCATACCACCCGGGCAGGACGGGTGGCGAGCCGCTCCCGCACCGCCGTTATGTCGCCGATCGGGACAACGGCGTGGCTCAGGCCCCAGTCGGCCAGCACGCGCGCGAACAGGCGATAGGTCCCGCCGTAGGCGTCGTCCGGGATCAGCACGTGATCCCCCGGACGGCACACGGTCCGGAGCAGGCAGTCCTCGGCCGCCAGGCCAGAGGCGAACGCCAGGCCCCGCACCCCGCCCTCGATCGCGGCCAGGCAATCCTCGAGCGCGGTCCGGGTCGGATTGGCGCTCCGAGAGTATTCGTAGCCACTGCGCAGACCGCCGACGCCGTCCTGTTTGTAGGTCGAGGTCTGATAGATCGGCGGGACCACCGCGCCGGTCAGCGGATCGGGCTCCTGACCCGCGTGAATGGCCAGCGTCTCGAAGGCGTCGGTCACAAGGTCTCCTTAAGAGAGAAGGCCTCCTTAAGAGAAGGTCTCCTTAAGGAGGCGGCGAGAAAGGTCAATACGTCCTGCCGGGTCAGCAGCCCGGATGGCTTGCCGTCGACATGTACCACCGCCGCGCCGGATTTCTCCAGCGCTCGCACGGCCCGGGACACCGGCTCGCCGGATCCGACCGTGGGCAGCGGCATCGACATGTGACCCTCCACCGGATCCGAGGGACGCGCCCGGCCGTCCACCAGCGCGTCGAGCAGGTCGCGTTCCACCACCGAACCAACCACCTCGGCGGCCATGAGCGGCGGTTCCTGCTTCACCACCGGAACCTGGGACACGTCGTATTCGCGCAGCAGCGCGATCGCGGCTCCGACCGTCTCCTCCGGGTGGATGTGCACGAGCTCGGGCAGGCTGCGTTCCCGGCTGGCCAGCACGTCTGAAACCCGCGGCTCCGAAGTCTGAGTGGACAGGAAGCCGTAGTCCGACATCCATTCGTCGTTGTAGATCTTGGACAGGTAGCCGCGGCCGCCGTCCGGCAGCAGCACCACGATGATCGCCTCGGGATCCCGCTTCGCCACCCGTAGCGCGGCCACCACGGCGAGCCCGCATGAACCGCCGGTCAGCAGCGCCTCCTCCCGTGCGAGCCGGCGCGTCATGCCGAACGACTCCGCGTCGCTCACCGCGATGACCTCGTCGCAGACGTCCGGATCGTAGGTGGCCGGCCAGATGTCCTCACCCACGCCCTCGACCAGATACGGCCGTCCGCTGCCGCCGGAATACACCGACCCCTCAGGGTCGGCGCCGATGATCTTGACGACGCCCCCGGACACTTCTTTGAGGTACCGTCCGGTCCCGGTGATGGTGCCGCCGGTCCCGATGCCAGCGACGAAGTGTGTCACCCGGCCGTCGGTCTGCTGCCAGATCTCCGGACCGGTCGTGGCGTAGTGGGAGGCAGGATTTTCCGGGTTGGAGTACTGGTCCGGCCGCCAGCCGTCCGGGGTCTGCTCGGCCAGTTTGCGCGCCACGCTGTAGTAGGAGTCCGGGTGATCGGGCGCGACCGTGCCCGGGCAGACAACCACCTCGGCGCCGTACGCCCGCAGGACGGCGATCTTGTCCTGGGCCACCTTGTCCGGGCACACGAAGACACATCGGTAGCCGCGCTCCGCGGCGACGATGGCCAAGCCGACGCCGGTGTTGCCGGAGGTGGGCTCGATGATCGTGCCACCGGGCTTCAGTTCGCCTGATTTCTCGGCCGCCGTAATCATCCGGAGGGCGATACGGTCCTTGACCGAGCCACCCGGATTGAAGTACTCGACCTTCGCGAGCACCGTGGCGCTGGGGATCGCCTTGGTCACGGATTTGAGCCTGACCAGCGGGGTGTTGCCGACCAGCCCGCTCAATGTCTCATGCACCTGCATGCCAGTATCCTAGAGAGACCTGGAAGTTACCCAGCAGTAGGAGGCTGGTCACCATGCCCGAAGCAGTCATCGTCGCGACAGCGCGCTCTCCCATCGGCCGCGCGTTCAAGGGCTCGCTGACCACCATCCGCCCCGACGACCTGGTCAAGCAGATCATTTCCGCGGCACTGGCCAAGGTCCCGCAGCTCGATCCCGGCAGCATCGACGACCTCATCCTCGGCTGCGGCCTGCCCGGCGGCGAGCAGGGCTTCAACATGGCGCGCGTGGTCGCGGTGCTGCTCGGCTACGACAAGCTGCCCGGGACCACCGTGAACCGGTACTGCTCGTCCTCGCTACAGACCACCCGGATGGCGTTCCACGCGATCAAGGCCGGCGAGGGCGATGTGTTCATCTCGGCTGGCGTCGAATGCGTCAGCCGGTTCGCCAAGGGCAGCAGTGACTCCCTTCCCGACACGCAGAACCCCGCATTCTCCGAAGCTCAATCTCGGACCGAACGGACGTCGGCTGGTGAGGCCGGTCCGTGGCACGACCCGCGGGAGGACGGCCAGCTTCCTGACATCTATATCGCGATGGGGCAGACCGCTGAGAACGTGGCGGAACTACGCGGTATCACCCGCGAACAGCAGGACGAGTTCGGTGTGCGCTCGCAGAACCTGGCCGAGAAGGCCATCGCGGACGGCTTCTGGCAGCGGGAGATCATCCCGGTCACGCTGCCCGACGGAACCGTGGTGTCGTCCGATGACGGCCCGCGGCCTGGCACGACGATGGAAAAGGTGGCCGCGTTGAAGCCGGCCTTCCGGCCGGACGGCACGGTGACCGCCGGCAACTGCTGCCCGCTCAACGACGGCGCCGCGGCGGTCATCGTGATGAGCGATGTCAAGGCGGCCGAGCTAGGGATCCAGCCGCTGGCGCGGATCGTGTCCACCGGGGTCACCGGCCTGTCCCCGGAGATCATGGGCCTCGGTCCGGTGGAGGCCTCACGGCAGGCTCTCGGGCGGGCCGGCATGGCGATCGACGACATCGATCTGGTGGAGATCAACGAGGCGTTCGCGGCCCAGGTCGTCCCGTCCTACACCGAGCTCGGCGTGCCGCTCGACCGGCTCAATGTGAACGGCGGCGCGATCGCCGTCGGGCACCCGTTCGGCATGACCGGCGCGCGCATCACCACCACGCTCCTGAACAGCCTTCAGTTCCATGACAGGACCACTGGCCTGGAAACCATGTGCGTAGGCGGCGGCCAGGGCATGGCGATGATCTTTGAACGTCTCAGTTAAATTTTGGTAACCGTTAGGGGGTTGTCAGGGGGCCCGCTGTAGGGCACGCTCACATAAAGAGGAGCGTCCCCGGAGGTGCCAATGTCACTGACCCACTCGCCGAGCATGCACAGCAGCCTCATCGCCCGAATCCCGGTCGTAACCGGCCGCGACCTCGCTGAGTGGTTCAGCCGCCTTGAATCCGGTCCCGCGTTCCTGCGCCGCGAAGAACGCGCCCATTGGCTCGCCGACGACGCCGGCATATCGTGTGGCTACGCGCACGCGATCGTGCACGAGTACGAGATCCGCCGCCGTAGTCGGCTGATGGGCGCCTAGCCGCCTGAAGTTCCAGCGCCCGGCCCGCTGTCTGGCGTGCGCCCGTCCGTGACGCGCGCTGAAGACGGGCGTTAGCCGTGCGGGCCCGCTAGGCCTAGCGCGCTCTTTGTTTCGTCATGCTGCCGCGTCCAGCGGGATTCGCGGTGTTCCGGTGTTCCGTCCCGCATGCGGCGTCTCGCGTGGTGCGGTTGTACCACGCGCCGCGGAGCCGCCTCAATGTCCCTGTTATGAAGCAACGGCACCCCCGGTCCGCCCGCACGTCCCTCTTACGGTCTCTCTCCCGAGGCAGCGACACACCCGGTCCGTCGCGGGTCGGGTGGCGGCTCGCCCGGTTTACCGTGGGCCGCTGGACCGGGTCAGCCAGGACTGCGTCGCGAGCCTGGCGGCTGGTGGGATTGGTGGTTAGCGTGGGCGAGGGCTAGCCGCGGCCCGATGGGGCTGGAACGGTCTGTGGCGACCACATACTGGCATAACGGGAGCAGGTTCGCGGCGGCCGACGCGCACGCCGATGGGGCGGTTAGTGAGCTTGAAGGAAGGCTAGGGTCTGTCCGCCGTTGGAGGCGTGTGGACAGATGCGGATTGAAGTCGCGGTTCCGCCGTGTTACCGGATTGACCTGAATGTTCGATAAGTCCCGAACGGGATTTGGATTAAGGCGGAACATCCATGCTAGATGGAAAATCAGTGTACGAATTCGGCGGGTAAAGTTCCGTTCAGCACGAGATTTCCGCGCTGTTGGAGGTGAAGGGCGGGCGCTGCATGGAGGTGGGGCCACGCCTCGGCCGGGGCGCTGCGCAGACCTCTGCCCTTTCAACTTCTGTAGATGGTTGACAATGCTCCAGTGATGTCGACTAGGGATAGACACGCTCTAGCGGTTTCGATCGCGGGATTGAGATGCTGTGGCGAGGGGCGCGAGGCGCTCGCGGGTCCTCGACGAGAGGCGGGTAGCTGGCAAATCATTGCGGGCGAGAAAAGTGCCCGCGGGCGCGCCAGGAGCCAAGCCGCGCAGTGCGCCGGAGGGGCAGCTTGCCGAGAAGGACAGCGTGCTCAGACGAAGAGCGTGCCCGGATGGGCAGTGTGCCCGGGCCAGGAGCATGGCCGGACGGACAGCGTGGCCGGACGGACAGCGCGCCCAGTGTCGGCGACAACAGCGTGCCGAGCCGCACAGCATGCCGGGCGGACAGCGTGCCGAGCCGCACAGCGTGCCCGGGCGGACAGCGTGCTGGGAAGGGCAGCGTGTTGGAAAGGGCAGCGTGCCGGGACGAGGAGTGTATTAGGAGAGGCGGTGTCCCGGGACCTGGAGCGTACTGGGAGGGGCAGTGTGCCCGGATGGGCAGCGTGCCGGGTGAGCTGCGGGGACTGGGTACACCTTTGGCTTAATTGCCCTATTTATGGCATCTGTGAGCAGTGGCCGGTAGTGTGGGCTATTGGATCCAGTGGCCGCAGCCGGCAGCGCAATTGCGGGGGATTAGGCGGCTTGTCTGGTAAATAAGCACCAAAAGTGCTGTCGGTAAGATAGTGGTTAACGTGCCACATTGGGCAGGAGTAGATCAGCTGCGGGGTCAGCGTCGGGCGATGCCATAGGATCTGATGTGATTTGCACGTGCAGATGCAATTGTCGAATCGGAAAATGCGGACATAGCCCATCTGGGTGGTAGTGACATAGTCCAATCGGAAAGGTCGGACTAGCCCTTAACGGAACCGGACGTACAAGGCCAACAGGATTCCGGAACATATAGGAGCGGGCCGGTGGCATAGCGGGACTCCACAGCACTGAAAGGCATGTGCAGGTGCATGTGCAGAATTCCACTACGGGAATGCGGCCCCGTTGATACCGTGCCGTCGCAGGATGATCGGCAACGGCACGGCATCAGTAATCGCTGGTCGGCGGGGAGTCGTACCCCCGGTCGGAGTCGAACCGACACTGTGGACCCTTTTAGGGGGCCGGCCTCTTCCGTTGGGCTACGGGGGTGCTTTCATAATAGCGCCGGCATATTTAGCGAACTACAAAGTAGCAAGTAATACTTTGACACAATTTCTCGCTCACGGCATCCACGGATTCGGGGAAATGCGGAGCGTAGTAATTACAAGATCAACAATAGCGCTACGTAATCAAGCCCCGCACTGTCATTTAGCATAGGTAACAGCACGCGTCAATACCGCGTCCAGCATTGACGGGGTAACACGTCCCGTGAAGGTGTTCTGCTGGCTGGGGTGATAGCAGCCGAGCAGGAGCACGGGCCGCCCGGATGACTGGGGGACCCGGTCCAGGAGGACCTCGACGGCGTGGCCGAACGCGGGGCGCGGGCGCGGGACGACGAAGCCGGTGGCCGCTAGCGCGGGCCAGAGAGCTTGCCAGGCGAATCCGCCAAGACAGACAAGGACGCGCACGCTGCCGACCACCATCTCCATCTCCGTGCTGAGCCACGGCTGGCAGGTGAGGCGTTCGGCGGGCGTGGGCTTGTTGTCTGGTGGGGCGCAGCGGACGGACGCGACCATGCGCGCTCCGATCAGCCGCTGACCGTCTCCGGCGGTCACGCTGTCCGGCTTGGCCGCCAGCCCGGAGCGGTACAGCGCCGCGTACAGGAAATCGCCACTGCGGTCGCCGGTGAAGATCCGTCCGGTGCGATTGCCGCCGTGCGCGGCCGGCGCCAGCCCCACGATCAGTACTCGCGGTTCGGCCGACCCCCAGCCGGGGATCGGCCGACCCCAGTACCGCTCGGTCCGGAACGACTTGCGCCGCTCTACCGCCAGCTGCTCGCGCCAGGCGACCAGACGGGGACACGCGCGGCACACCGACTGGCGGGCGGTGAGTTCAGCCAGGGTTGGCGCGCTGGCGGCCAGATCCACTACCTCGCTGGCGTTGTGAGCGACGGGAGTGTCGGGAGCGGCGGGGTCCTCCGGCCATCCGGTGCCCGGTGGAACGGGGCCGGGAAGTTCAGCGGTCACTATGTGCCTTGCCCAGCGACCAGGCGATCCCATCGAGTATGTCGTGCTCGCTGACCAGCACTTCGCCGAAGCCGAAGCGTCGCATGATGCGATCGAGGATGAGAGCCCCGCCACCGATCACATCCACGCGGCCTGGGTGCATGACACCGATCGCGGCCCGCTGCGCCCTGGTCTGGCCGAGCAGTTCCGCTGTCACCATCTGGACATCCTCGGCGGAGACCCGCGCGTGATGGATGCGCTCGGCGTCATAGGCGGACAGATTCATGGCGATGGCGGCGACCGTGGTGACCGAGCCTGCCAGCCCGACCAGCGTCCTGGCCTCCCGGACCGGTACCGCGGCCGCCACCACGTCGAGTGCCGCATCGATGTCCGCGACCGCCGCGGCGACCTCATGCCCGGCCGGAGGGTCGCTGTGAAGATGGCGTTCGGTCATCCGGACACAGCCGATGTCGACCGAGATCGCCTGGACGGCGGTTTCGGATCGCGCCGGTAGCACGGCAGCTGAGCCGACCACGAACTCGGTAGAACCACCGCCGATATCAGTAACGAGATAGGGCCCGTCATCACCGTCAGGACGGGCGAGTTCGGCGGTCGCACCGGTGAAAGACAACTGTGCTTCGGCGTCACCGGTGAGTACCTCGGGTACCAAGCCGAGGACTTCTTTTACCCGGCGGACGAACTCGGCCGAGTTATCGGCGTCCCGGGTAGCGCTGGTGGCCACCATCTTGACCCGGCTCGCTCCGGCTTCCGCGACGATGTCCGCGTAGTCCCGCAGCACAGCGGTCGTCCGATCGAGCGCCTCCGGCGCCAGCCTGCCGGTCCGGTCCACTCCCTGCCCCAGCCGGACGATTTCCATCCGGCGCACCACGTCGGTCAGCCGGCCATTCCCCACATCGGCTACAAGCAACCTGAGCGAATTCGTACCGCAATCGATTGCGGCCACCCGGGAGACGAGGGGGTGACGGAAGGCAGGGGAAGGGCGGGAGGCCTCGGCCGGACTCGGGACCGCGGCCGGACTCGGAGCCGCGGCCTGACTCGGAGCCCCGGCCTGACTCGGAGCCGCGGCCGGACTCGGGACCCCGGCCGGACTCGGAGCCGCGGCCGGACTCGGCGGCGGGGAAGGGCGGCCTGGTGGCGTGGGGTCGGTCATTCGCCGGCTCCTGACGCGCGGCCGGCTGGGTCCAGCCGGCAAACACAGGGGCCTGTGGTCCACCATTCGCCTATCGCGTCGAGCGCGGCACGGCCGAACGGGTTCATGCCCGGCACGGCCAGTTCATGCGCGACGAGGGCGTGCAGGCACTTGACTCGCACCGGCATCCCGCCCGCGGATTGCGTACCGGGCGGGAGCGGCTCGACGCCCGCCGATCTGGCTGCCTCGTCCCGCCGCGCGAGGTAATCCCGGTGGGCAGCCTCGTAGCGCTCGCGGGTCGCGGGTTCCCCAGCGAGCCTCTCGGTAAGATCCCGCATCAGGCCGGCCGCTTCCAGCCCGCTCACGGCGGCGGACGCCCGCGGGCAGGTCAGGTAGTACAGCGTGGGGAACGGAGTCCCATCGGGCAGTCGCGGCGCCGTTTCCGCGACGTCAGGCAGGCCACACGGGCAACGGTGAGCTATGCCCAGCAGGCCGCGCGGTTCACGGCCGATCTGGGCGGCGATGGCCCCCTCGTCGTGCGGATTGATCACTTAGCCGGGCTCTCATTCGCCTGCTGGACCGAGTGCCACAGCTTTGAATACCACGGCGCCGGACCAGGCTGCGACCGCGCCGGCGCGCCGATGACAGACTGGCCGTTCTCGATCACGTAGCAACGCGCGTCCGGGTAGCACATCTGCAGCTTCTCCCCGGCCAGCTGCTCGATGTAGGCAGGGTCGTAGAGCTGGTCGCGCTGGGCGGTAAGGTTCTTGAGCTGCGCCTGCATCATCTGCTGCTGCGCGACAAGCTCGTCGATCTGCTGACGCTGCGCCACATACTCGCGCACCGGATACGCCAGGCTCAGGGCGATCGCGCAGATCACCACCGCGAGCACGGCCGCCCGGCTGGTCAGCCTGGTTGTCCGTGGAGCTTCCCGGGGGTGTCGGGGGGCGGAGCCCCCTGACCCGCGGGGGGCTTCGGGGGGTCGCCCCCCCGAGTCATGCAGCATCAGCCCTTGCTGGGTACCGCGAAGCGTGGGTAGGCGCTGGCACCCGCATACCTGGCCGCATCGCCGAGAAGTTCCTCGATCCGCAGCAGCTGGTTGTACTTGGCGACGCGTTCGCCCCTGGCGGGTGCGCCGGTCTTGATCTGACCGGAATTGGTCGCCACCGCGAGGTCGGCGATGGTGCTGTCGTCGGTCTCGCCGGACCGGTGGCTGATCACGCAGGTGAAACCGGCCCGGTGGGCCAGCGAGACCGCGTCCAGCGTCTCCGTGACGGTACCGATCTGGTTCAGCTTGACCAGCAGCGAATTCGCCGAGTGCAAGTCGATCCCCCGGCGCAGCCGCTCCGGGTTGGTGACGAACAGGTCGTCACCCACCACCTGGACGCGATCCCCGAGGCTGCCCGTCATGGCCTGCCAGCCGTCCCAGTCCTCCTCGGCCAGCGGGTCCTCGATCGACACGATCGGGTAGGAACTCAGCCAGTCGGAGTAGATGGCGGTCATCTCGGCCGAGGTCCGCGGCTTTCCGTCAAAGTTATAGACGCCGTCGGAGTAGAACTCCGAGGCGGCCGCGTCCACAGCCAGCGCGATGTCCTGGCCGGGCGTGAACCCGGCCTTGCCGATGGCTTCCACGATCAGGTCCAGGGCCGCGCGGTTGTGTTCGAGGTCGGGGGCGAATCCGCCCTCATCTCCGACGCCGGTCGACAGCCCGCGCTGCTTGATCACCGACTTCAGCGCGTGGTAAGCCTCCGCGCCCCAGCGCAGGGCCTCGGAGAAGGTCGCCGCGCCGATGGGAGTGATCATGAATTCCTGGATGTCGACGTTGTTGTCCGCGTGCGCGCCGCCGTTCAGGATGTTCATCAGCGGTACGGGCAGCAGATACGCGTTCGGGCCGCCCAGGTAGCGGAACAGCGGCAGGCCGCTGGAGTCGGCCGCCGCCCGTGCGACGGCGATGCTGACGCCGACCAGGGCGTTGGCACCGAGCCGGGATTTGTCCGGGGTGCGGTCCAGGTCGATCAGGGCCTGGTCGATGAGGCGCTGATCGTCGGCCTCGTGACCGAGCAGTTCGGGCTGGATCTCGTCAATGACGGCCTGCACCGCGCGGGTGACCGCCTTGCCGCCATACTCGCTGCCGCCGTCTCTGAGTTCGACGGCCTCGAACGCTCCGGTCGACGCTCCGCTGGGTACCCCGGCACGGCCGACCGTGCCGTCGTCGAGGGCTACCTCTACCTCAAGAGTCGGGTTTCCCCTGGAATCGAGGATTTGCCGAGCGTGAATCGCTTCGATGGAGGCCACCGCCGACTCCTTGCCTTTCCGTGTACCACGCGCATGTCTCGGGCTGATCCCACGCGCTCTCCCGTAGACGAGCCTAGTGGAGCCTGAGTGCTGTCATGCGCCGACCACGCCGGTGAAGGCGAGGAAACATGCGCAGACGTCACTGATTTCTCACCAGCCTCGCCCTGCCGCGAGCACGATGAGCCGGCCGACGGGCTGACCGCGGCCACCTGCGTTATCGGATGCGAGATCAGAGCACGTGGCGAGGGATGGTGCCGATGCGAAGCGTGGTGACACGGCACGGCAGCCGAAGAGCCCCGCGACTCCAGCGGGCCGCCGGATGGGCCGGGCGCGGGAGCACCCGTAGCGTCAGGGGTGATACGGGCCCAGGCCTGTGCCGCGGCCTGCTCGGCGGCGGTGCCCACGTACGGTGCGAGGATGTGGCTGGGGCGGATCTGGTGCTGAGCGGTGGCACCCGCGGCGTTCCAGGCATAGGCGAGCAGCACTCCGACGGCGACCGGGGCGATCGCTGAGATCAGGCCAGCGCCGCTTTTCCGGCTCAGCCTCATCCGGCGCCGCACTGGTATGCCCCTTCGCACGAGATGGGAGCGTACCAGCCGGCCATGGCCGGGAGAGGGTAGTTCACAGGAAGGTCCCTACCCGGAAAGAACTATGGTATCACTAACAGTGAGTAAAACGATACTCTATGTGGCCATTGCCACCCGGTTATCCAGATTTGCGTATGCGGCCACAAGCGAACCGCGCAGAGCGTCAATTTCGAATCGGTGCTCGATCCGGGCGCGTGCGGCGTGAGCCATCCGGGCGGCGGCCGTCGGGTGATCCAGGAGGTAGCGGACCGCGTCCGCCATCAGATCCGGGCGACCGGGCGGGACAAGCAGTCCGGTCTCGCCCGGGACAACCAGATCCGGGACGGCGTTGACCGCCGTCGCCACCACTGGGACCCCGCACGCCATGGCCTCCACAATTACGGTGGGCAGTCCTTCATAGCGGCTGGGCAGCAAGAACACGTCGAATGCCGGCAGCAGTCCGAGCACGTCGCTCCGCTCGCCCGCGAAGAGGACACGCGGGATCGAGCGCATCGCCGCCAGGCGTCCGATGCGGTCGGCCAGTTCGCCGCCGCCGACCCACACACCGGTCACTCCAGGACGACGGACCGCGGCGATCGCGGCCAGAAAATCCTCGGGCGCCTTCTGGTAGGCGAGCCTGCCGACGCAGCCGATCACCGTGGCGTCCTCCGGCACACCCAGCAGAAGGCGGGCTCGCTCGCGGGCGGTGTTGAATTGGCCTGGGCCTCCGGCCGCGGCGCCATCGGGCCGGGACTCCGGCAAGCCTTCCACGGCGACGCCGATGGTGCGAACCCGCTCTGGCGCCACCAGACCCCGGCGGATCACCTCGACGGCGACGCCGGTCCCGACACACAGCGCGACATCGGTGATCCGGCCGAGCCGGCGCTCGATCGCGACGTAGCCAGATCGCCGGAGGCGTGACTGGAACTCGTGGAACGGGAAGCCGTGATATGTGTGTACGATCCGCGGCACATCGGCCCGGCGGGCGGCCAGGCGGCCGAGGACGCCCGCCTTCGCGGTGTGGGTGTGCACCACGTCGAAGGAGCGCTCCCGCAGCAGTCCGGCCAGCGCGGCCAGCGCCCGCAGGTCACGACGCGGCTCGATGGCCCGTCGCAGCGCGGGCTCGACGATCACCTCCAGCCCCGCGGCACCGGCCTGACCGAGCAGGGCGCCGCTGCCGGCGATCACCGTCACCTGGAATCGCGCCGGATCCAGCGCGGCCGCGCCGCGCAGGGCCAGCTGGCCGGCTCCGCCTTCCAGCCGGGTGATCACCGTCGCGACGCGGACGGTCATCCGCAGCCGTAGGCTGACTCGCGCGACCAGTAGCTGGGCAGCGCCTGATACGGATTCGCGCCGACGAGGTCGGTTACGTACACATGCATGGCCCGCCGCTCGCGGGCCAGATCGAGCGCGTTCGCGAGGACCGCGCCGGGAGTCGCGTAGACGGTTTGGGCGAACCTGGACGGGCTGTAGCTGTCCACCCAGGCGGGAACCTGCAGTGACTGGTACTGCGCGTAGGTTCCCTCGAAGACCATCACCACGTCGCCGAGGGACATGTAGTCCTGATCCGGGTAGTCACCCGGGTTCATCCAGACCGTAGAGGGCCCGTCCAGCTGATGGATGTAAGAGGAGAGCTGCTGGTAGTAGGCGAACTGCGCGGACTGGCCGGTGACCCGGTCGAGGAAGATATGGGTCACTCCATACCAGTCCCGGTAGTGGCGCGCGTCAGCCTCGGCATCGGCCATCGGCCGCGCGCCGTCGACCGTGGACGAGTAACCAAGAACCGTCAGCCCGGCCGATTTCGCCTGGCCGACCAGAGCCTGGAAGGCCGGGTCGGGAGCCGTGCCCGCGCCGACGCCGTTCGGCAGGTCCAGGATCAGGTCGGCTGGCGGCGGCCGGGTCTGGGTTACCCGCGTCCAGTCGCCCATGTCATCGAAGTACGCGGGAACCACCAGATCCAGGCACGACGAAGGGTTACCCGACCGGGCAGCGGCGGTAGGGCTTGCCGTGGTGACCGGTGGACTGCCTGACGCGTGGGCCATCAGCTTGGTGACGGCGACCGCGGCACCGACCGCGATCAGCAGCACCGCCACCAGCAGCACGATGGCCTTCGCATACATCAGTTCCGGTCCAGGTGAGGGAGATGGTCATACGGATTGGGTCCGCTACCTTCCGTTACATAGACGGTACCCGCTCGACGCCGCTCGGCCAGCCGGACCGTCTGCCGGGATCTGCCGGGAGGCACGGAGTGCACGACATGGTAGAACTTCTCCGGCGGCCAGGCGGTGGTCCACCGCGGTACGTCGAGCCGCTGGTAGGCCCGCCATGTGCCTTCGAACGTGCCCAGCAGGTCGGCGTGGGTGGCGTAGCCCTCGGCCGGATGGGTGCCATGGTTGAAGAACACGACCGCCGCGCCCATTTCCCTGGCGCGGCCGGCCAGCTTCGCGTAGTGCGGTATCCAGGGGGCGGTCGCCGCGACGCGGTCCAGGCACACGCCGGTCACCTGGTACCAGTCCAGATACCGGACGAACTCGTCGGTTACCTGCTCGGGGTAGCGCTGCCCGTAGTTGGTGTCCACGTAGCCGATGACGTCGACGCCCGCCGCGCGCAGCCGCCGCGTCACCGCCTGGAAGGCCGGCTCGGGCCGGACACCGGGGCCGTTGATGACGTTCAGGATGACAAGCCGCACCAGGTCCGGATGGTCGGCCAGCCACTCCCATCCGCCGGGGTCAACCGACGGGTGGAAATACGCGGGGACAACGAGGAAGGGGCTCAACGGGGCGCCTCCGGCTGGGCCGCCTCCCACAGGTCAGCGACGGACTCCGCCAGGTCGCGACGTGGTGCCCAGCCGAGATCCTGGCGGGCACGCGTGATGTCAGCCTGCTGGAACGACATGGCGGCAGATCGCGCCGACCCCGGGGCGTCTTCGTGCACGACGCCGTCGTACCCGCTGACGGCGACCAGCTCTTTTACCAGGACGCGGGCCGGGAGGCCGGTGCCGCTGCCGACGTTGAGGACCGGATGGGGCAACGCCGGAACCGTCGCCGCGGCCAGCACGGCGCCGGCGACGTCGCGGACGTCGACGAAGTCACGTACGCCGTCCAGCGGGCCGAGCCGGACTTCGCCACCGACGGCCAGGGCTCGCCGAAGCTGGGCGGCGGCCTGGCCGGGCAAGCCATCGGCGGGTGCGCCGGCGCCGACCGCGTTGAACACGCGCAGCACCACGGCGTCCAGGCCCGCCGTGCGGGCCAGCTGCACCAGGCGGGTGCCGGCCAGCTTGGTCACGCCGTACACGCTGGACGGCTGGACCGGCGCGGACTCGGTCACCGGGACACCCGGCTCGGTGCCGCCGTACTCAGCGGCGGAGCCGATGTGCACCAGCCGGACCGTCCCCCCGAGCATCGCGGTGACCAGGGCGTGCACGGCCGTTATGTTGGCCGCCGCCAGTACCTCGGGACTACCCGTGGTGGCACCGGCGCAGTTGATCACCACGTCGGGATCGGCCGCCGTTATCACGCCGGCGATCCCTTCGACGCCGTCGGCGGCCAGATCGAGCCGGTAGTGGCCACCCGGCAGGCCGGACCGGCCCGCTGTCGTCACCGAGCACCCCGCGGCAGCCGCCTGGCGGCGCAGGTGGCCGCCGAGGTAGCTGCTCGCGCCGATGATCAGCAGGCGCATGCGCACACCCCGCTCGCTCAGACCTGGTAACCGCTGGCGGTGAACCGCGCGAGGTTGGCCGGGTCGCTGAACCAGACGATTGTCCGCCGCAGCCCTTCGTCCCTAGTCACCGCCGGTTTCCAGCCGGTTCGCTCCCGGAGCTTGATGGCGTCGCAGACCAGCCGCATGACTTCGGATTCCTTGGGCCGCAGGCGCTGGGCGTCCTCGACTATGTCAGCCTGGACACCCATCAGCGCCGCGATCTGTTCGGCCAGCTTGCCGATCGCGACGTCGTCGCCCGGTCCGCAGTTGAATACCTCGCCCAGCACCGCCGAGGCGGGCGCGGTGCCGACGTCGATGAACGCCTGCACGGTGTCGGTGACGTAGCTGAAATCCCGGGTCGGATCCAGCGCCCCCAGCTTGATCTGCCGGGCGCCCCCGGCGAGCTGGGTGATGATCTGCGGGATGACGGCCCGCGTGGACTGGCGCGGGCCGTAGGTGTTGAACGGCCGCAGCGTGACGACCGGCAGGCCGAAGCTCAGATGATAGGACTCGGCCAGCTTGTCAGCGGCGATCTTGGACGCGGCGTACGGCGACTGGGCCTGGAGCGGATGCGACTCGCTGATCGGCACGGTGCGGGCCGTGCCGTAGGTCTCGCTGGTCGAGGTGTGCACCAGCCGGGGAGTCCGGCACGCCCGCACCGCCTCGAGGATGTGCAAGGTGCCGATCGAGTTGTTGTCCACGAACGTGCGCGGCGCGCGGTAGGAGTACGGGACCGATCCGATGGCCGCCAGGTGGTAGACCACCTCGGCGTCCTCGACCAGCTCACGTGCCGACGCCGGATCGCGCACGTCGCCCATCACGACGTCGACGTTAGCCCGGATGTCCGGCGCCAGGGTATCCAGCCAGCTGCACGAGCTCCACATGTTGTACAGCACCATGGCCTTGACCCGGTGCCCGCGCTGGACCAGGGCTTCTACCAGGTGCGAACCAATGAACCCCTCGGCCCCGGTGACCGCGACGAGCTCCGTCATCACATATGTCCTTTCAGTAGCCATGGCGGACCGCTTCGCCCAGCACGGTCATCGAGTAGCAGCCGAGGACGAGCAGCAGCCCCGTCGGCACGACCAGCTCGATCGCCACGCCGTATCCGCGCAGGATGATCTCGATACCCAGCGCCGCGGCCGAGGCGGCCAGCGGGACCGCGCGTATCCGCATGGTCTGGAGCAGCAGCGCGAGGAACATCGCCGAGCCCAGTACCAGGTAGCCGGCCGCTTCCAGTACGACGATCCGTTCCAGGTGCACAAATCCAGCGCCCACCGCGGTGGCCACCCCCAGAGCCAGCAGCACGATCGTGCCCGCCACGTACTGGGACCAGGCGAGCAGCAGTGCGAACCGGGCACGGAGCCGGAATACCCCGACGTCGCTGGTCGTGCGCAGCAGCCGCCGGGTCCGCCGCCGGTACCACAGCAGGCACCACTCCGCCGCGCCCATGCTGAGCGACAGCGGAATAGAGGCGGCAAGCGCGCCGACGCTGACACCGCCATGGCCGTGCGGGCCGTTGAGGACCGGAAAGGTCAGCAGGCCCGCCGCGACCACACCGAACGCCACGGCCGGGACCGCGGCGCGAAGCTCCCGCGCGGTCGGGGCGAGTCCGGTCCCCGCCCCGGTGGTGCGCGTGCACGCCACGGCCATCACGCAGGCCAGCAGCGGTGTCGCCGCCAGCGCGGACCAGGCCAGGTGCTCGAGCTGGGGCGGACGGCCGAGGTAGAGGAACGTGGCACTGCCGAGCACCCCGGGCGTCAGCGCGGCGGGCAGCCAGCGCTCCGCGCCGATCACCATGAGCACCGAGGCGCCGAGCATGTACGCGCCTTCGCCCGCGCCGAACATCAGCACCAGGACACGAGCGTGGACCGCGACCCGGATCATGACCATGGCCAGCCCGACGAGCACCAGCCCGGCCAGCAGGCCGGAGCGCAGCACCCGCCGCGTCCGCGTCATATCGGTGAGGCCGAGGCGGAGGTAGCCGATGCACGCGAGACCCTGGCTCAGACCCCACGCGACCAGCAGCGCGATCACCAGCGCGGGCAGTACGCCGGGGCCAGTCAGCAGCGCCCCGGCCGCGGGAAAGCACACCGCGGGCAGCGCGTACAGCAGGGCATGCAGCAAGGGCCGCCAGTTGTCCAGCTGCCATGGGTCCGGGGTGGGCTCCGGATCGCGGGGCCTGCGCGGCACCCGCCGGTACATCGCGCGGGCGAGCGCGAACACGTCACTGACGCCGTAGTCCTCGCGGGCGGCCCGGTCCCCGTAGCCCTCGAACTCCAGCGCGCTGGCGACCTCCAGGGAATCGACCGCCGACTCGCACACGTCGGCGAACTTCTCGCACAGCGCCGCCACCGTCAGCCGGTCCGGGGTCATGGCGGCCAGCGCCAGGTCCGAAGCCGGATCCTCGAGCCAGCCCGGAACAGCGCTGAATTGGCCTGGGCCTCCGGCCGTGGCGCCGTTCGCGTGACCATCCGGCAACACACTCCCCGCGCTCAACGCCGAGCCTCCTCAGCGAACGCGTCCAGCACAGGCAGCAGCATGGTCGCCTGCTGGTCGGGCGGCACCGGCCGCCCGGGAACATCGGTAAGCGCCGGCATGATCACCGTGCTCTCCTCGTCCGGGGGCAGCGCGATCCAGCGGCCGGGTGTGGCTTCCGCCGTAGAGTCGAGCCGCGCGGCCGGAATGGGCTGACCGGTACCGAGCAGCGAATACATCTCATCGAAGGCACGGATCGCCCGGTCCACGGTGAAGTGCTCGAGGGCATGCGCCCGGGCGACCGCCCCGATCTTGGATCTGAGCGCCTGGTCTCGCAGCAGCCGCAGGCAAGCCTCGGCCATGGCGGCCGGATTCCGCGGCGGAACGATAAGGCCGGCGCCATCGGCCAGCGCCTCGCTGACGCCGCCCACGTCGGTGGCCACGCAGGGCCGCCCGCAGGCCATGGCCTCGATCAGGGTGTACGGGAACCCTTCGATGATGCTGCTGAGCACGACGACGTTCCCGGCCCGGTACGCGTCCCTGATCTCCGGGACGCGGCCTTCGAACGTCGCCTGCTCACCGATGCCCAGACGGCCGGCCTCCGCGCGGCAGCGTTGCAGGTATGCCTTCCCGCCGTGCGGCGGCGACCCGAAGATGCGCAGTCGCGCCTCCGGCATCTGCTTCACCACCAGGGCGAACGCGCGCAGCAGGGTGAACAGGTCCTTGACCGGGTCGATCCGGCCCGCCCAGGAGATCGTGGGCACGTCCGGCTCGTCGGTCAGCGCGGGGAAGTCCGCCGGGTTTACCCCGTTGTAGACGGTGCGCACCCGGGAGATGTCGGCGCCGAGCTGCGCCTCCCAGCGCCTGTTGTAGACGTTCCCCGGAGTGATCACGTCGGCTTGCAGGTAGCCGAGCGTGCACAGGCGGCGCAGGAAGCGCAGATACAGGTCCTTGACCGGCCAGCCGAACTGTGACCGGCGCAGGTGCATGTACTGTTCGCGCATGTAGACGCCGTGCTCGGTGACGATCATCGGCAGGCCGTACCACCACTTGGCGGCCAGGGCCGGCAGCACGCCGAGTCCGTTCGTAACCGCGTGCACCACGTCCACGTGGACCGGCGGATGGGACAGCGGGCGCATCGCGTGCTCGACCAGCTGCATCGCGGTGACGGCGTCGTTGAGCGTCGGCAGCGGCCTCTCACCGCGAGGATCGCTCCCCCACGGGTCGCCGGGGAGGATGGCTGGCCAGCGTTCGCGCCATGTCTGGCTGAGCGCCCGCACCGCGCCCTCACCGGCCAGCACGGCGCCCAGGTCATGGCGCTGCGCGTAGATGAACAGCTCGATGAGCACGTTGCCGAACCGGTGCTGGGCCGTTTCGTCCTCCGTCAGCAGTACGTCGATGAGCTCCGCTACAAGCGTCGAAGCCCCGCCACGGGACAGGCGCGCCCGGAACGAAACCGGGGGCGGCGGCCCCCATAGCGGGATCGGCTGCATCGAGCGCACGTTGTCCGGCAGCTTCCACCGCACCGGCTCGGCCCCGGTGGCGACGAGCGGAACGACGGTGAAGTCGTAATCCGGCAGACCGCGGACCAGCTGGTCACACCAGACGCTCACGCCCCCGAACTGGTGCGGGTACGTGCCTTCCGCGGTGAGCGCCACCCTCATCGGTGCTCAATTTGCCTAGGCCTACGGCCGCGGCGGGCAGCTCCCTGCCGAGGACGGCTGGCCATGATCCGTTCGTAGAGGTCATCGATCTGCCCGGCGACGGACTCCATGCTGTATCGCTCGAAGACCGCGCCGTCAGGTTCACGCGGCTGCGGCCCGGCCTCGACCGCCTTGCGGATCTCGGCGCCGAGCGCCTCGACGGTTCCCGCCACCTGCCGGGCCTGGCCGGTCGTGATGCCGTCCAGGGCTGGGCAGGTGGTGTACAGCACCGGAAGGCCATTGGCTACAGCCTCCAGCACCGACAACCCGAACGTCTCCTGTAGCGACGTGGCCAGGTACAGGTCGAAGGCGGACATCATCGCCGCCGTGTCCTGCTGGAAGCCGCCGAAGATGACGTGCTCGCCGACCCCGAGCCTGGCCACCGCGGCCTCGATCCTGGCCTGGTCCTCGCCGCGCCCGATCAGAAGGATTCTGCAGGAATCCCCCAGGACGGGAACGGCCGCCTCGATGGCCAGGTCGATCCGCTTGTTCGGGTCGAGCCGCCCGAGCAGCCCGATGACATACGTACCGGCCGGGATCCCGAACCGCGCGCGGACGCGCTCCCGGGCCGCCGGGTCGAAGGCCAGCGCGTCAGTGTCAAGGCCGTTGGGCACCACCGTTATCTTCCGGGCCCGCACGCCCCAGTTGACCAGCCGTTCCCGTACGACGTCAGAGACCGCGATCGTCGTGTCGCTGAAGAATTCCGAAGCCAGATACAAGCCACGGACGCCGTTCGTCATCTTCCTACGTTCAATGTGCGTGTCGCCGATCGAGTGCTCGGTGGTCACCACCACCGGCACGCCGGCCAGCTTGGCGGCCGGCCGCGCGTAGATCTGCGATCGGTACAGGTGAGCGTGCACGACGTCGTACCGCCCGGCCGCCATGATCGATCGCAGCCGCGGTAGCGCGCTGAGCGAGGTGTTGCGGTGCATCGCGAGATCCCGGACGCTGACGCCCGACGCCCGGATCTGGTCCGCGACCGGACCCGGGTTGTACAGGGTCACCACCTCGCAGTCGTGCCTGGAGTACTTCAGCAGCATCGCGAGCTGGATCTCGGCACCGCCAACGTCCAGCCCTGTGATCACATGCAGCACCTTCATGCGTTCCCGCCCCTCCCCTTAACAACGATGCTCCCTTTTATTAGGACATGGGCGCGGTAAAGCAGCCGTTTAGCCGCCAGGCGCACCGCGGTGTCCTGCTGGCCGGCGTAGATCCTGGGCAGCGCGGCCAGACCCAGCGCGGCCATCGGCGTCTCGACGGCGCAGGCATAGTCGTAGCCCGCGTCGGCTACCGCGCGCCGCGCCGCCGGATCCATGGACCCGTAGGGATACGCGAAACCCCGGATATCGGCGCCGAGCAGCGCGGTGAGATCCTTCCGGCTGCCGCTGACCTCGGCGTCGAGCCGATCCGCGCTGACCCCGGCCAGCCGCACATGCGTCGCGCCGTGTGACCCGATCTCCATGCCGGCCGCGGCCAGCTCGGCGACCTGCCCGGCCGGCATCAGCGGCCAGGACGGGCCCGCGTCCCACACATTGGCGCCGCCCAGCCGGCCGGAGATGACGAACATCGTCGCGGTGAAGTCGTGCCGCAGCAGGACCGGCAGCGCCGCCTCGAGCACGCTGACATACCCGTCGTCGAACGTGATGCCGACCAGGCCGCGCGCGCGGCCCGCGCGCATCGCGTCCACCAGCGCGCCGATGCCGACGCCGCGCAGGCCGCGGCGCTCCAGCCAGGCCATCTGCTCGGCGAACCGGGCCGGGGTCACGCACAGCAGGTTCGGATCCTCGGGGACTTCGGCCACGCCGTGGTACATCAGGATCATCGGCACGCGCCCGAGCCGGACACGGTCCAGCAGCTTACGCTCCAGGGCCGCGGTCATGGCCAGTGTCCCGCGGTCCTGACGTCCCGATGACGCAGCACCTCACGTCCGATGGCCACGGCGGTCCGGGCCAGGACGACCAGGTCCAGCCACAACGACCAGTACTCCACGTAGTAGTTGTCGAACCGGGCCCGCTCGGAGATCGATGTGTCCCCGTTCAGGCCGTTGACCTGTGCCCATCCGGTCATGCCCGCGGGCATCCTGGTCCGCCCGTCGTACCGGGTGATCTCCCGGCTGAACCGTTCCGCGAAATAGGGCCGCTCCGGTCTGGGCCCGACCAGCGACATCTCGCCGCGGATGACGTTGACCAGCTGCGGCAGTTCGTCCAGGTGGCTGGCGCGCAGCACCCGGCTGAACCGGTCCTCGGCGGCGCTGGTCCAGCGGGTGTCATGGTCGGCATGCGAGGCGAGCGTGCGGAACTTGACGATCTGGACGACCCGACCGCCGCCGGTGACCCGGGCCTGGCGGAACAGCGGGCCGCGGCCGGACCGGATCCGCACCACGGCGCCCAGCGCCAGCAGCAGCGGCGACAAGATCACCAGCAGCGCCGTCGCGGCCGCGATGTCGAAGGCCCGCTTGGCCACCCGTCCCGCCGCCGGCCAGCCGGGCTCTGCTGCCGGTGCTACCGGCCAGCGGGGCCGGCGCAGCGGTATCAGCGGTATGCCCCAGATCTCGTCCAGGCAGCCGCGGGGCACCGTCATACCCAGCTCGTACAGCCGCGGCACCACGCACACGTCGGCCCGCAGCGGCGCCGCGGCCCGGACTATGGCGACGAGATCCTCGTCGCGGCACTCGGTGGAAAAGCACACGATGACCCGCCGGATGCCGATCCTGTCCACGATTTCGGCCAGGTCAGCGGGCCGACCGAGGGTCGGCAGCGTCAGGTCGCGGCGCGGCGGCCCGTCATCGAGGAACCCCTGCGGACGCAGCCCCAGTTCCGGGTGCGCGAGAAGCAGGTCGGCGACGTACGCGCCGAACGTCCCGGCCCCCACGACCAGTGCCGCCTCGGTGAGCCGGCCCCGGCGGTGCGCGGCCCGCAGCACCCCGCACATCGCGATGCGGCCGGCGAACACCAGACCCGCCGACCACAGCACCAGCGCGAGGGCACGGCCGGGCGGCAGCCAGGCGAGCAGGATCAGCACGGGTACCACCGTCGCGATCAGGACGCGGTCGGCCTGATCGGCCACCCGCAGGCAGATCCGCAACCTGTCCTGCCCGCTTATAAAGAGCATTATCAGAACGGCGGTGGTGTAACCAGCCCATGGCCCGGCTTCGCCAGCGTGGCTCAAGCCGAACGCGGCCGTCAGGCCGAGCACGTCAGCGACCGGAAGTAGTAGTTTCCCCGGGGGGTGGAAACCAACCCCCCGGACCCCCCGGCCGGCGACGCTTGCCGTCGCAGTGTCGCCCGGCCGGGAGGGCCTCATAGGCCCTCCGCGGCCGGGCGACCCGCGAAGCTCGCTTCGCTCGCCGCGGGGCCGACGCGGGCACGACTGGAGGCGAGGGTGAGCTGGCGGGCGACCGTGGTCGCTGCGTGCTTGGTGCCGAACACGAAGCGCATGACGGGGCCCATCGTCGGCGCCACGGCCGGGCCGATGACGTACAGTCCGGGCACCGCCGACTGGTAGTCACGGGCGACCGACGGGCTGCCGGATCCGGCCACGGTACGCAGCCGGGCCCGAAGCTGGTCGTCAAGGAACGGCAGCCTGGCCAGGTCGGTGCGGTACCCCGTCGCGGCGAGCACATGGTCCGCGACGAGCTGTTCGGTTGTCGTGGCGCCGTCGTCGGCGCGCCGGGACGTGAGGAGGACGCCATCACCCTTGGGCTCGGCTCCGGTCACGGTGTGTCCGACCGCCACCGGGAACTGCCCCTCCACCCGGCCGCGCAGCCAGCTGGCTCCGGCCGGTCCGAGCGCGGTCCTGGCGCGGTACACCCGGGTCTGCCGGGGCAGCCGCCGGAACAGCTCCGGGTGGTTGGAGTAGAACCAGGTCGCCCAGCCCGATCCGAGGCCTGACTCCGGTTCGGCGAGCCGCTGCCGGAGCGGACGCTCCAGCGGGAGCGGCTCGCCGTTCCACAGCACGTGCCGCTTGCGGACCAGCACCCGCACGCTGGCGCCGCTCTCGTGGAGCAGCGCGGCGGACTCCAGCGCCGACTGGCCGGCGCCGACGACGATGACGTCCTTGCCGCTGAATACGCCGAGATCCGGATGGGCGGAGCTGTGCGTGCACAGCTCCGGCGGGAGGGCGGACAGCGGCGCCGGCACGTACGCGAAGTGCTCGACGCCGATCGCGACGACAACCCTGTGGGCGACGACCTGCTCGCCGTCCGCGAGCGTCAGCTCGAACCGGCCGCCTTGGCCGGTGATGTTGCTTACCAGGACCTCTTCTACCGGCAGGCCGAGATCGGTGGCGAACCACTGGCCGTAGCTGACGAAGGTATCCAGCGGGACCGGCAGGCCGTAACTGGCGTAGGGGCGACTGGTCAGCTTGCAGAACGCCTCGAGCGAGTGGCTGCCGACCGGATCGGAGATGTTGGAGGCGAAGCCCTGCGATTTCAGGAACATCCCCCTCGGCATGGCCGCTTGCCATAGCCGCATCGGCAAGCCGAACTGGCGGTATCCGATGCCGGCGGCCCGCAGGTGCGCGGCGAGCGAGAGGCCGTACGGGCCCGCTCCGACGATGGCTACATCGATCATGTCCATAGTTCCTCCTCCGTTTGACCCCGTCCGACTCGGTACCGCATTCGGGAAGGCGTGGTGGTCTTGTGGTTCCGGGAAAACCCGCTGAACGGGCGGGAAACGGCGCGCCAGCCCATACGCAGGCACATGAGGCCGAAGGGCCGCAGGTCGTCGGTGGCGAACCAGGCGGTCTCGTCGACCTCGCGTAGCGAGGCCAGCCACGCCCGCGGGCTGAGGTCGCCCCGGCGCCAGTGCGCGAGGGCGCTGATGGGGTCGTAGTTCTCCACCAGGAAGCCGCGCCCGCTGACCTGTTCCGCGAAAGGAATCCGCTGCCCGGTCAGATCGAGATAAGCGGCCAGCGCGACATCGTTGCCGGCCGTGTCGCGGAACAGCCGGAACTGCGCGCCCAGCCGCGGGTTGAAGTCCAGCAGGTGATACTGACCGGTGCGCGGATCGAACCGGATGTCGAGATCCATGGTTCCGCGATAACCGAGCCTCGCCAGCAAGCTGACGATCTCCGATGCCAGACGAGGGTTCGGCGCCGAGCGTCCCATGCTGGTCAGGCCCGCGTCGGCTGGATACGACCGTTCCTTGACGCCGGTGAAGGCGGGCCGGCACGCTGAGGCGGCGTCGCAGTAACCGTGGAAGAACCAGTCCTGACCGGGCGCGCTAGGTATGAATTCCTGGAGCATCAGGCCGGCGTTGGCTCCGGCACACTGCTCGTAGGCACGGTGGAGCTGGTCCGGCCCGGCGATCACCGAGGTGCTGCGGAGCTTACCGCCCTCGATCCATGGTGTGGCGAGCTTCGCGACGAGGGGATACCCGGTAGCCGTCGCGAACTCGCGTGCCTGTTCCAGCGACTCGGGAAGCAGCGTCCGCGGGGTGGGCACGCCGTACTCCCGGCAGAGCTGGGCCAGCGAGTACTTCCCGGCCAGCCGCCGGGGCAGGTCGGCCGGGGGCTCGGGGAACAGATACCACTCCCGCAGCGCGGCGCCCCGCTCGGCGAGGAAGATGGCACCGGCGTCATCGGTGACCAGCAGCACCGACCGGCGGCCGATGCGGGTGGCCAGCCGGATCAGGCCGGCGATGACCCGGTCGGCGTGCTCCGGGTCGGGCTGCCAGAAGCAGCGGCCACGCAGGTAGCGGGAACTCGCGGCGGGCGCCCATGGACCCTCGTGCACGCCGTAAACCGGAATGCCGTGCCGCCCCAGGCTGCGGATGACACCCAGGCCGCCATGGTGCATGACGTTGGGGTCGAACTTCAGGACTACCGCTGGCGTGCTCGCCTCAACCAGATGCTCTCTTCCAGTTGCGCGAGGCACCGTTGGCATACATAAACCTCCTACGTGTCACACGGAAGCATTGGACACCTCTGCACCTCGCCCAACATCCCGCTCCAGCAGCATTTAGGGTTCGCGCGGCCACCATCCCTACATGCAAGACGCGCCGGAAAGTCGGACGGTTGACGCACTCAGCGCTTTAGATGCGATACCCGGCAAAAACTTAGCTCTCTCCCATACCTACAACATCATAAGTTCAGCGAAGCACCAAACTGGACTTAAGCCTCATATGGAACGTACGCTACCCTATGCGACAGTCCGGACGGGGCTGTGGCCCTCGGCGAGCGCCGGTAGCATGAGCTGTTGAAACTCAGGGCAGTGTTTTCCCGGGGGGTAAAGACCAACCCCCCGGACCCCCCACCTGCGACGCCTCCCGCCGCAGTACCGCCTAGCCGGAAGGCCCCCAGGGCCTCCACGGCCAGGCGGTCGCGAAGCTTGCTCACGCTCGCCGCGGCGAGGCGCCTGTGGCCGTCGCGTGTCTGGCAGCGGGCACTCGTGGTCGTGACGGCCCTGGTGGTGCTGTTCGCCGCGGCCACCGCGCGGCTGTTCGTGTGGCCGGCCCAGGGCATGCCGCCGCGCGTCAGCGCGATCGTCCTGTTCGCCGGCCCGGGCGAGCGCCTTCCGGTGGCGCTAAGACTCGCCCGCGAGCATCGGGCGCCGATCCTCGTCGTCTCCCGCGGACAGCATGGTTACAGCTGGCCGTGCCCGCCTGCCGTACCAGGCGTCACGCTCATCTGCTTCGACCCGGATCCGGGCGACACCCGCGGTGAGGCGGAGTTCGCTGGCCAGCTCGCGAAGCGGTACCACTGGAGTTCGGTGGTGGTGGTGACCGGAACGGAACAGGACACCCGTGCCCGGATGCTGATGAAGCGATGCTTCGCCGGCTCGGTGTACGTGGTCACCGGACCGCTGCCGATGAGCATCTGGCCCTACCAGATCGCCTACGAGTGGGCCGCCCTGTTCAAGGCCCTGGTCATCCAGCGCGGTTGCTAGGGGTCTCCAGCAGGAAGGACCGGAGCCTGGGGCCGACTACGCTCGCGTCGAAGTCGCGGCGGAACCGTTCGCTCGCGGCGCGCGCCGCCTTCAGCCGGACCGGCTCGTCGGCAAGCAGCTCGATCAGCGTGGCCGCGGCCCGCGCCGGATCGTCCAGTGACCAGAAGCGAGCCTCGACGCCATCGTCACACAGCTCGCGGATGCCCCCGACGTCAGCGGTCACGACGGGCAGGCCGGCCGCCATCGCCTCGATGATCGCGAGCGGTAGTGATTCGGAATACGAGGCGTGGACGTAAGCCCGGTATCCGGGCAGGAAGTCGCGCACATCGGGCCGGAAGCCGCGGAACCGGACCTGGCCGGTCAGGCCCAGGGACCCGGTCAGCTGGAGCAGGTCCTTCCGGCACGGCCCATCCCCGAATATGTCGAGCGTGAGGTCATGTCCGGCCCGCCGGGCTTCGGCCAGGACCCGCAGCATGAAGCGGTGGTTCTTGACCAGATCGAAGTTGCCCACCGTGACCAGGTCGCCCAGGTTCTCCCGGCCCGCACCGCGCGCTGGCGCCACGAAGTTGCCGATCACCGTCGAGGGGACGGCCGCGGCCTCCGGCAGCCAGCTCGCCACCGCTTCCTGCCCCCATTTGGACACATAGACCAGCCGGTCGACGCGCGGCAGGACCTCTCGCTCCACCTTGCGGATGGCCCGGAAGACCAGCCCGTCACGGGCGATCTCATTCTTGTCAGCCCACTCGTCGGCCTGCGATGTCCGGAAATGAACCGCGAGAACCACGCGCTGATGCGGCCCGCGCCGCGCCCGCAACGCCGCGCGCGCGTCCGGCGGCCCCTGGGCGTAGATGACACAGTCGCCGAGGCCGGCCAGCTGGCGCCGCAACGCGTTACGTAGGAACACCTCATGCCAGTGCCGGTACCACATGACGCCAGCGGCCCGGCTGCATCGCTCCAGCACGCGGCGGATGCCGAATACCGGATAGGTGAACGACCGCCGCCACGAGAACGGCGTGACGAGCGTGGCGGCCGTACCCTCTTCCTCGAGGTACCGCCGGAACTGCTTGACGTGCGTGTGGACCCCGGTGATGCCCTCCTCGCGGAGCATGGTGGCGATCACAAGCGGCGTGGTGGCGTCAGGCTTCATTGTTCAGAAGAGCGTTCACGCGGTGCTCCTGATACCCCGGCCGGGAAGGCGGTTACTCAGAGGGGATAAGAACGTCGTTCTGTTCTATGTAGAGTTTCTGGGTTTCCGGGCAGCGCCACCGCCCGTCGCCGGCGCTTTCCAGCCGGACTCCGGCATGACCGACCCACCCGATGCGCCGCGCCGGTGTTCCCGCCACAAGAGCGAAGTCGGGCACATCGCGGGTCACCACCGCGCCGGCCGCCACCAGCGCCCACCGGCCGATGGAGCAGCCGGCGACCACGACGGCGCGGGCGCCGAGAGAGGCGCCCTCCCGGACAACCACCCCTTGGGCGTCCCAGTCCGCGGACCGCTTCAGCTTGCCGTCGGGGTCGACCGAACGCGGATACACATCATTGGTGAGGATGACGCCAGGGCCGATGAACACGCCGTCCTCGAGCCGGGCCGGCTCGTAGACGAGTGCGTAATTCTGCAGCTTGACGTTGTCACCGATGATCACTCCCGCGCCCACGTAGGCACCTCGCCCGACGATGCAATCACTGCCGAGCCGGGCCTTCTCGCGAATCTGGGCGAGGTGCCATACGGTCGTGCCGGCGCCGAGCACTGCGCTTTCATCCACGTCAGCGGTCGGAAGGACCCGCGGACCGTCCACGTTACGGTTCAGTGAAGACCACATCCACCCAGTAGTTGGTCGCGTTGTACGTGCTGTCCGGGAACGCCGGAGAGCTGGCGTAAGTGTAGACGCCGTTACCGGGGCTGGCCGCCGAGGATTGCAGCGCGGTCAGCGGTCCGCTGGTGACGCCGGCGCTGGCGAACGCCGCCGAGTCATAGGCGTAACCGCCATGCGGCGCGTAGTAGGACGCCACATAGGTGGTGCCGGCGGTCACCGCGATCGGAGTGGAGAAGTCCGCCTCCTGCCAGCCCGACGCGGATTCGTTGGTGAACGTCACCTGGCCCATCAGGGTCCCGCTGGAAGTCCACAGACTGCCGACGTGCGTGCCGGTGTTGCCGGACCCCTTGTAGAACCGGATGCCGGTGATCCAGCCGTTGGACGACGCCGTGAACTGCACACCCAGGTTCACCGGACCGGGGTCGCTGGTCGAGGTCACCGACGGCGTGGCGCTGCTCGGGAAGATGCTGCACGGACACTGGGCGCCGGCGGTGCTGAACGTCCAGGAGAACGGACTGGTCATCGGCGTGCCGAACGTGTTCTGCGCACCGGACACCGTGGCCGTGTACGTGGTGTCTCCCGCCAGCGGACTGCTCGGAGAGAAGGTGGCGACCGTGTTGGTGCTGTCCATGGTCACCGAGCCGGCCACCGTGTTGCCGCCGGAGTCCTTGACCGTGAACGACACGGTGCTGGGCACCACGGCCTGGGAGAACGTCGCCGTGGGCGCGACATTGACGGGGTTACCCGACGACGCGTTCGTCGGCGTGACGCTCGACACCGTCGGCGCGAAGCTGCCGGACGAGGTGTTGTACACCACGTCGACCCAGTAGTTCGTGCTGTTGAAGGTGTTCGTCGGGAACGTGCTCGAGCCGCCGTACGCGTAGACACCGCCGTTGGCCAGCGCGGTCAGCGGACCGCTGGTCACCGGCGACGCCAGCCCCTGGGAGGTGTACGCGTAATGCCACGCGGTGCTGTGGTACGAGGCCGTGTAGGTGGTACCAGCGGTGATCGACACCGGGGTGGAGAAGTCCAGCTCCTCCCAGCCCTGGCTTGACTCATTGGTGAACGTGCCGCTGGCCAGCGCGGTCCCGGTCGAACTCCACAGGGTGCCGACGTGCGTGCCGATGTCGTCGGGCAGCTTGTAGAACCGGATCCCGCTGATGGTGCCGGCCTGCGAGGCGGTGAACTTGACACCAAGCTCGACGCCGGAGTTCTGGTCGTTCGAGTCGGATATGCCAGACGGCGGGACGTCGGGCCACAGAGCGCACGGGCACTTGCCCGCCGCGTCGAACACCTTGCTGGTGGTGAACGTGTAACTGTACGGGTTCAGCATGCTCTCGCCGTTGCTGTCCTTGGCCGCGTTGACCGCGACGGTGAACGTCGTGCCGGCCGCCAGCGCGCTCGACGGGGTGAACGTGGCCACCGTGTCGGTGCTGTCCATGGTCACCGAGCCGGCCACCGTGTGGTTGCTCTGATCGGTCACGGTGAGCGACACCGAACTGGGCACCACCGCCTCGGAGAACGTGACCGAGGGGTCGGTGGAGACCGGGTTGCTCGACGACCCGACGATCGGCGTGACGCTGTTCACCGCCGGATGGCTGGGCGGCTGGGTCGTGTCGAAGACCACGTCGACCGAATAGCTCCAGCTGTCACCGGTCTGGGTCGGGAAGCCGGGTCCGCCGGGGTTGAAGACCCCGTTGCCGCCGCCGCTCTGCAGGTAGTTGGCTTTGACCCCGATCAGCGGAGGGCTGTTCACCTGGTTGACGAAGTACTCCTCATCGACCGCGTAATGCCCTTCCGGATCGTAGTACGACACCACATAGGTGGTGTTGGCGCTGATCTGCACCGGACTGGCGAAGGTCAGCGTCTGCCAGCCGCTGGCCGTCTCGTTCAGGAACGTTCCGGTGGCGAGCAGCGTACCGGTGGCACTCCACAACGAGCCGGTGTGGGTCCCGCCGTTGCCGGAGCCCTTGTAGAAGCGCACGCCGGCCACCCAGCCCGGCACGGTCGACTGGAACTTCATGCCCAGCTCATAGGCGTTCACGTCGGACGCCGACGTGGTGAACGGCACGTGATTGGCGGAGAAGACGCTGCACGGGCAGCCGACATTCACCGACACGCTCTGACTGGCGGCGCCGACGTTGGCCAGGTCGTCGCTGGCCCTCGCCTCCAGCGTCACCGAGCCGTTCCCGACGGCTGCCCAGGTGTAGCTCCACGTCACGCTGGTGCTCGCGGTGGACATCGTGGTCACCGGGTGCCAGGTCGAACCGCCGTCGGTGGACACCTCGACGCCCGCGACCACACCGCCGCCGGAATCGGTGGCGGTGCCGCTGATCGTGACGGCGTTGCCGTTGCCGAACGAGGCGCCGCTGGACGGCGACGTTATCGTCGCGGTCGGCGCGGAAGAGTAGTGCGGCTGTGTTCCGGCGACCAGCCCGGACATCAGCGACGTGGGCTGCACGCCCATGAGGGCGAACAGGTTCACGGTCGCCTGCTGCATGGCCGGGTCGGGCGGATTCTGGACGTCCCCGTCATGATCGGAATCGAGGCCCCACGTCCACTGGATCGTGCCCGCGTCGAACACCAGCGCGCCGCTCGAGGCGCGATACAGCGTCAGGCTGTTACAGGCATTGTCCGACACCAGCTCTTCGCGGTCGGTAGCCAGCTTCTGCTGCACGGTGGCGCACGTTTGCGACATGTCTATCTCGCCGGCCGGCCGCAACCCGTTGTCGATGTCCGAATCCCACTCGTAGCCGAGTGTCTCGTCCGGCATCGTGTAGGTCGACCCGGACGACAGGCTGGCCACCGGGGTATTTTTCCACAGCGCTAGTTTGGAATAGGCCGACGGTACGGTCTCCGCGTAAGAACAGCAGTTGACGTCCCACAGCTGGCCGGTCAGCGTGTTCTCCGGCTGCGCGTCGCCCGGCGGGCTGAACCGCGTGTCCCGCCACGCCCCGGTCCAGGTGGGCGGATCCGAGGGATCGCTCACGGTGCTGTCGAGGCTCTCCTTGTAGGTGATCAGCGTACGGAACGGCTCGTTGCCGAACTGGCTGTTCGCCCACCGGGTCTTCCACCACATGAAGTTGCCGGAGAAGAACGCCATGTTGACCCCGGCGTCCCTGGCCGCGGTCATGTTGGACCGATCGTTCGCGTCGAAGTACTCCGAATGCCCGGCCACCGTGAGAATCTTGTGCTGTTCGAGCATGGTGGCCCCGCCCGTCTGGGCCACGTCGGACTGGCTCACGTAGCTGACGTCGTACCCGTTCTCCTCCATGAACCGGATCAGCGGATATTCGGCGTTGAAGAAGAAGTCCTGCCCGAACGGGGTGTCGTCGCGAGTCGAGAACGGCCGGTTGTAGCTGATCTGGACGGAGCGGCCGGGGTCCAGTGCGCTGCAGCACCACGGGCTGCCGGTGGAGCTTCCGACATAGAAGTCGCCGCCGCCATAGTCGTTGTAGGCCTGCCAGGTCTCGTCGGAGGTCATCATGACGACGTTCGCGTGGCTCGAGTCGTTCCGCACCACGAACGGGATCTGGTTGGCGCCGCTGCTGCTGTAGATCTTCGCGAAGTAAACCCCGGACACCGCCGTCGACGGGACGTTCCAGGTCGCCGAGACGCTCCAGTTACCGCAGTCGTCCAGTCCGGTCGTGGTGTTGGTGCTGCAGGCGGGCTGGTTCTGCGACACCGACGGGATGGGCGTGAGGCTGGTCATCAGGCGAGCGCCGTTGTTGTTGTAGTAACCCATGCGGTAGATGTCGATGCTGAAGCTGGAGAACGACGTCTTGATCTTGAAGTTGATCGTCCCGCCCACGTTGACGCTGAACGGATCCGCGAAACCCGCGATGCTGGTGCTCGGGTTAGGCACGTCCCAGGTGGTCTGCGGCGTGCCGCTCAGCTGGTTCTCGCACGCGATCGGGTTGCCGCAGGCCGCCTGGGCCGGCACGGCCGGGGACGCGACCAGCAGCGCGCAGGCCGTGAGCAGGCCGATGGGTATCGCCAGAAACCTCAGCAACCCGCTGCGGAGACGCTTTTCACGCCACCCACGCCGGGAAACTGGGCTCAGTACCTTCGTCGTTCTTGTGCGCACGATTTTTGCGCACGCGAGCGAAACACCAGACCGGGACCAGGTCATCGTGCCCCACCTCACCTGTTGACCTGCGGAGATCTCACGCACTATGGGTATAAGAGCGTCACGGGGCGGCTGTGATACCAGATATCAGGATCTCTACACACCTGATATCGACTGATTTGCGGCCTTCGCGAGCAGTGCGACCTTCAGTACTTTTTCAGGGTTTCTTCAGCACTGCCTCGCGGGGTGGTTCCGGGCTGGTTCCTGGCTGCTTCGGCACTGCTTCGGCACTGCTGCGGCGCTGCTTCGGCACTGCTTCGGCGCTAGCCTGCGGTGGGATCGCGGGGTATCGTCGGACGCCATTGGATATGGGACTCCATGGGCTTTGGGCTGTGGGGCTTGGGGAGGGACACATGAAAAGTGATCGGCGGCAGCCTCGGTGGCAGCCGGTGAGATCGGTCCGGGGCGGCAGACGGTGGTTGCTCGCCGCCGCCGCTGTCGCGGGGGTGGGTCTGGTCGGGACGGGAGTGGCGCTGGCGGCGGCATCGTCGTCCTCGTCTTCGTCCGCGAAGCTGGGTGCGACCGGCGCCGCGCCGACCGGCGGCGGCACGTTCACCCAGCAGCCGTCGACTCGCGTCACGCCCACGGGTCCCGTCGGCATCACCAGCGCGTCGAGCGTAAGGACCAATGGGGTCGCCAAGACGGCGATGCAATGGCCGTCGGGCGAGAACAGCCAGATACTCGCCTGGAAGACGGGCTCCGGCGGATCGGCGATGACCGCCGTGACCACCCAGCTCGGGGACCTCGCGCAAACCGCCGGACTCGGGCGCTACACCGATACCAAGCAGGCGTGCGCGAAGCTCGCATCGAGTGTCGGGACCGCGCGGAACGCTCCGCCGATCCCGGACACCTCCATGCAGCACGCGTATGCGACGTCGCTCACCGGACTCGCCCAGGCCGCGGCGGACTGCCGGAGCGCGCTATCCACGAAACCGCACGGCGACGAGGACGTCGACGTCACGGTCAACAAGAGCCTGATGAGCAAGGCTCTCACCGAGCTCGAGGCCGCGTCCAAAGAGCTTTACACTGCCACCGCGGAAATCCGTGAGCTGCAACGCTGACGCTCTGGTGTGGCTCGGACGTTGTGCTTGAGGGGGGTGAATGTGCCATCGCACCCCCTACAGAGGCTGTTACCTGCGCTCGGTGCTGGGCTGGTGTCAAGTTGCCGGGGCGGCGGCGTGTCGTCCCGTGGTGGTGTGGCTGTTGTGGGACGATACCCCTTGTGAGGAAATGGATACAAACAGCTAACGTCGCGCAGGACGCGATGAT
>JAFARZ010000127.1 GCA_019245115.1 Streptosporangiaceae bacterium
AAAGGGGCGCGCCGGCGTCTGGACTGAGGAGCCGGTTTCTGGCGACGAGGGAAGACGCTGGCTCTCAGCGCCCCGGAGGCGAGCGGGGGAAACAGGCGCTTCCTCCACGATCACATGCGCGTTCGTCCCGCTGATCCCAAACGACGACACCCCCGCCCGGCGCGGATGATCCGTGGCAGGCCAGGGCACTGGCTCGGTCAGCAGACGCACCATCCCCGCCGACCAGTCCACATGCGGCGACGGCTCATCCACGTGCAGCGTCCGCGGCAGCATGTCATGCTGCAGGGCAAGCACCATCTTGATGACTCCGGCCGCGCCCGCCGCCTGCTGGGTATGACCGATGTTCGATTTCACCGATCCCAGCCACAACGGCCGCTCCGCGTCCCGGTCCTGCCCATAGGTCGCCAGCAGCGCCTGAGCCTCGATCGGATCCCCCAGCGAGGTCCCGGTACCGTGCGCCTCCACCGCGTCCACGTCGCCCGGGCTCAGCTGGGCGCTCTCCAGCGCAGCCTTGATCACCCGCTGCTGGGCTGGGCCGTTCGGCGCGGTCAGCCCGTTGGACGCGCCGTCCTGGTTCACCGCGCTGCCCGAGACCACGGCCAGGACCCGGTGCCCGTGACGGCGCGCGTCCGACAGCCGCTCCACCACCAGCACCCCGGCGCCTTCGCCCCACCCTGTCCCGTCCGCCGCCGCGGCGAACGCCTTGCACCGGCCGTCCGCCGCCAGCCCGCCCTGCCGCGAGAACTCGTTGAAGCCCATCGGGGTGGCCATGACCGCCACGCCCCCGGCCAGCGCCAGCGTGCATTCCCCGGCGCGCAGCGCCTGGCACGCCAGGTGCAGCGCCACCAGCGCCGACGAGCACGCCGTATCCACAGAAACCGCCGGGCCCTCAAGACCCAGCACGTATGAAACCCGCCCGGAAACCACGCTGATCGCGTTGCCCGTCAGGCCGAAACCGTCTCCGCCCGCCGACTGGCTGGCGCCGTACCCCATGTAGGCAACCCCGGTGAATACGCCTGTCCGGCTGCCCTGCAGTGACGTCGGGGCGATGCCGGCTTGTTCCAGCGCCTCCCAGGAGACCTCCAGCAGCATCCGCTGCTGCGGGTCCATCGCCAGGGCCTCCCGCGGGGAGATCCTGAAGAAACCTGCGTCAAAATCACCCGCGTCGTATACGAACCCGGCTTGACGCCGATAAGAAGCGCCGCCATCGCCGAGATCTCCGCCACCCTGGCCGCCTACACCCCAGCCGCGGTCGGCAGGAAAATCCGAAATCGCGTCCACACCCGCCGCGAGCAGCTCCCACAACTCCTCCGGGGTCCGCGCCCCGCCAGGAAACCGGCAGCCCATCCCGACGATCGCGACTGGCTCGCGCTCGCCTGCCTCCAATTCCCGCAGCCGCTGACGGGTCTCGCGAAGATCAGCTGCCGCCCTCTTGAGATACTCAAAGAGTTTTTCGCTGTTCTCCATCCAGATTCCTAACTGATAATGCAGCCGAAAAGCTCGATGACGACATCCCTTAGTTGCGCTATTATCCGGCATCCGGGCAGCCTGAGAATAGCCACAGATTCCCCGTTCATCCGCGGCACCGCATCAGTTGAACGCCGCCAGGTAATGTACCCGCGCTGTCCTGCATCCCAAAAGCTGGGCTGGGCCCACTGGCGAAGGCTATGGGCGCCCGGAAGTCAGGCTAGCTTATGTGAGCGGAAGTGTCACCAGCCCATGATCGGCTGCCGGGCTACACAGCGCGGTCGCTAGCCGCGCTCCCCGGGACACTAGCGGGGTTCGGACGCAATTCCGATCCTTTCAAGGACTGGGTAGCCGATAATGAAGGGACTCCAGATGGTCCTGACACCGAGGATTTCAATAATTATTCCAACTTACAATCGATCGCGGTTGCTGGCGAGGGCGCTGCGGGCTTTTCACACCGAATCTCTGGCTGCGGATAGATTCGAGATAATAGTCTCAGATGACGGGTCGTCAGATGGAACGGAGACGCTCGTCAGATCCTTTGAGGCCGATTATCAAATTAAGTATCACTATCAGGAAGACAAGGGATTCCGGGCTGCGGCCGCACGTAATGCCGGTGCGGGCTTGGCTGGTGGTGATGTGCTTGCCTTCCTCGATGCCGGCGCGCTTCCGGGACCAAGGTTCGCGGCAAGCCACCTTTCTGCTCATACGATGCTGCCGAATTCCCACAGCGCGGTAATAGGCCCGACATACGGATACGAAGTCAATGCTTGCGACATCAGGCCGTATGCGGAAAGCGTCAGGACTCTTTCGGCGGAGCAGATATACAGGTCGATCCCGAGAGATACCGATCCAAGGTACGCGACCTTCGCGGGCGTCGGATTTGACCTGAGGCGACTACCGCTTCCACCGCTCCTCTTCTGGGCAGGAAACTGCTCGGTCAGAACTGAGGACTTCTGGAACGCAGGCGGTTTTGATGAGAGCTTTAGAGAGTGGGGGCTTGAAGACGTTGACTTGGCCTATAGGCTCTGGGATCACGGTACCGCATTTACGCTATGCCAAGAGGGGTGGGCGATTGAACTGCCCCAGCCCCGCGATAAAGACGCGAATATGCGCAGCGTGGTGCGCAACATAGAAAGGTTTCTTCAAGGCTGCAATCCTATGACCCCAGCCAAGGAAATCCTCGCCATGCTCGTATCTGTTTCGCTCGACCTGTTCTACGATATCCAGGGCCATTATCGCGCCTTGATCGACTGGGAAATTCAAGCAAAAGGTATTAATGTGCTACAGGAAGTACAGAGCTTTTGCCGGGCCTCGGCGCCCGGCATGCGCCTTGCTATCCTCGGCGTCGGCAGTTCCATCCCCGAATCATGGAAGAATGTCGTACTGTTCGACTTCGACCGGCAATTTAGCCAGACACCACGGGTGCCGGGCTGCGGGGTTCATCATCGTATAGGACTGCGAACCGGCCTGCCGGATAATAGCATCGATTCATTGCTAATTACCTCGAGGATGCGGGGAATCTGGGGGCGCCTGGGCGACCCGATCATGATCGAGGCAAAGCGAGTCGCAAATGATGTACGCCTCGCGTGGAATGTGCCCAAAATGGCCGCTGTGCGCACCAGATAGCAGGCGGCGGCCAGCCAGTCCGCCGAACCACACATATCACCGCATAGCGGGCACCCGGGCCAGCTTTTGCGGAAAATAGGGAGCCCTCCGGCCGGAAGCTAGGGTTTTAACCTCACGCTTGAGGCCGCTTTCGCCATCCAATTTGACTTGTCACCCGCTACGTCGCACATGTCACCCGCTACGTCGAATCACTGCCCTGAAATGCGGCGTATGTCCACCACTACCGGGTGACAAGCCAACTCGTCTCGCAGGGAAGGTCGCGCGGGGCGAAGATCGCGGGCCATCTTCCGGTCAGTCGGTCGGGACGGGCAATGCCGGTGAATTAGGCCCGCCTGGCCAGCCGCCGCTGGCTCGCGATGCCACGGCTGGCGTGGTGGTTTTACGCTTCGTGGTGACTTTATAGTACTGGGTGCGCGCGCCAAAATAACGTGCGTTTGCGGCATGTTGGGCATGTCGTCTTTGCTAGAGTGCGCTGAACAGCCTGGGTGAACTATGCATACCGATACATAGCGGACACATGGGCCATCCTTCAGTGGGAAGAAAAGAGCCCTTTGGAAGAAAAGGTGCCGGAAACCAGCGCCCTATCCTCCGCGAAGCCCTTTTCTTCCACGTCGTCCACCGCAGCTGCCGTCACATAACGGCCATATCAGGACAAAATCGGCACCCGCCACGACACGCCGCAGACTCGATTTGTTTCGGAACGTTCACGGAGTCCTACGTATCCACCGCAAGGCGTAAAACCACCGCACGAACCTGCGGATCCATGTCCGGCAAATGCGGATATGAGCGACAGGCGGAGCAACTGGCGACGGCCCGCACGGCCCGAGCCGGCTTCGCTGAGCTGTTAAGTTACCGGCATTGCCCGTCCTGGCTGACATGTCACCCGGTAGTGCTGGACAAAAGCCGCATTTCAGGGCGGGGAATCGACGTAATGGGTGACATGTGCGACGTAGCGGGTGACAAGTCGAACTGGAAGATGAAAGCGCATTTTCGGCTCAGGAAATCGCGTCAGTCGGATGGCACCAGGCCGGCCGTCGGCGGGCTGGCCGCACGCGAGGCCTGTGCTGCCGCTCGGCCGTGAGGCCGTGGCGCAATGGGGACGTAGCCTCGGGTTAATCGTGGCATGCGACGCTATCTACGCGTTCATCTATAGTCCGGGGAGGATACATTGAGCGAGACAACGGTAGAAAAAAGCACTCCAATGATCACGCGCGAGCAGATACAAGCGGCATTAATCCAAGGCCAGCAGCACCAGGGCGAGCCGGGGGCATTCCCAGCGGGAGATGACCAGTTCCTGCGGGTGGCCTACTACCTCTCTAACGTCACCCAGATCAAGGACTATGACGCCCTCTACAATCAAGTCTACAAGCTTTCGTTCGCCAAGCTCAGCGTCGACTACGCGCAGACCTACCCGCTGGACCAATATGCCATCGACGCGCAGGCACTGAAAGACTACGTTGTCCCGTGGTCAAATGATAAGCTCGCGAACGGCGGATATCCGCTCTCTACGGGAGGCACTGGCCTCGGGGCAACTCACCGTATATACCTGAGTCCGGATCCCAGGCGGGCGATCGCTGTCTACAAGCACTTCCTCGAACAGGCAAAGAACGCCGAGTGGGGAAAAGCGGTCCTCACGTCCAAGCTAGGCGATTATCAAATAGTAACGACATGCCGCGACGTAATCGTCATTTACATATCGGGGCAAGATATGCTCGATAAACTCACTGCCACCCTGCGGGAGTACCAGCAGAATAACGCTGGTTATCTCCTGAACGAGATACCGGTCATGACGGCGCCATTGGCGGGTCTACAGGGAGTCGGTTACGCCGAAGACCTTGCTCCCACGCAAGCCGGTCCGGTGGCGGCCTACTGGACGGAGCAAGATGAGACCTGGCGGGACTTGCATCCTTGGACAGGCACACAGGACTGGTGGTTCGGCCTGTCCCACTCCCAGTGGCGGTCGGTTTTCATCCTGGCCGCCCTCCGCATGTCCGGCCAGAGCGACCTGGATCACCTGCGGGCAAATCTCACGAAGGTCGCCGCGGTCGCAGGCCTGACGCCGGCCACCATGCACAAGAAACCGACGGTTTCCATAGAACTGGTGGCCATGATCGCCGACGTTCTGTTCCCAGCGGAGGAACTGTAGCTCCGGGGTAATACCGGACTAACGCGGTGGTCATACATTATTGTCCCTGAGGAGTCTTGTCCGCCGGGCAGTGGCGGGTGTTCGTTATCGGTTTATGCGGTCTTTTCGGCGAGCGTGGCGGACACCCGTCATGGGTGTGGTTTTGCTGGTGCTGGCGGGTGTCCTGGCCGGAAGCGGGACCGCCGTGGCGGGAGGTTCCACGGGGCTTACCTGCTCAACGAGTTCCGGGTCATGGCCGATGTACCAGGGTGACCCGACCCGTGCGGCTGACGCGTGCTCGTCGCTGACCACAGCCAACGTGCCGACCATGCTTCCAGCATGGTTCTTCCCCACCGCGGGCGATGTGACAGCGACGCCGACTGTCGTGAACGGCACCGTTTACGCCGGCGACACGACCGGTGCCTTTTACGCCATCAGTCAGTCGAGCGGTGCCAAGGAATGGGAATTCAATATCACATCGCCGCAGTCCTGCTTCGTGGACCAGACTGACCCTTATACGACCGCGCACGCGGGCGGCTTCGGCGAGATTAATTCCTCAGCCGCCGTGGTGACGGTGGCCGGCACCCCTACCGTGTTCGTGGGAGCGGGGGGTTCGGTCTTCGCCCTCAACGCGAACACCGGACAGTGCCTGTGGGCTCAGGACACCGACCCCGTCCGTCCAGGCAGCGCGATCGAGGTCTTGTCGTCGCCCGTGGTCGACACCGCCGTGAACCCGCCTGAGGTGCTGGTGGGGAACGACGACAACGGCTCTCCAGGCATCACGGTGACCGGCCTGATGGCGTTCAATGCCCAGACCGGCGCGCTGCTGTGGAAGTACGAGCCAGAGCGCGACCTGACCCTCACCCCGGCCGAGTTCGGCGGCTCGGACGCCCTCACCCTCAGCTGCGGCGACGGGGTCGCGGACACCGCCTACTGCAATTCAGCCAACATCCCCGATCTGGCCCCGAACGCGTCCGCGTACGCCGACGCCTGCGGTGACGTCTGGTCCTCGCCGGCCGTCGACACGTCGTTTACCGACCCGGCCGGCGACAACACGTTCGAGGGATCAGGGAGCCAGCCCGCGGGCTGGTCCCCGAAGCAGATCACCGCCACCGGACAGGCCAGCCAGGACGGACTGGCGGTATTCGGCACAGCCGACTGCGGCGCCAATCCGACCCCGGCCACTGCGGAGGGACACGGCGACTACGTCTACAACCAGGGCGTTTTCGGCCTTGACCCGGTTACCGGCGCCAGGGTGTGGAGCTTCGTCGAGCCCTACAACAGCTACGACAACAACCCGAACGAGCCGAACGGCGGCGACGACGACTTCGGCAGCAGCCCCATCCTCAGCGAGGTCCCGTCCGGGAGCGTCTCGCCCACAGCCTGCGCCGGTTCAGGGGGAAGCACGTCCCTGGTGATCGAGGGCTCCAAGGACGGTTACGCCTACGGGCTGTGCGAAGCGACCGGCGCTACCGTGTGGTCGAACCAGATCGCCCAGCCAGGCCAACTGGACCAGGCCTCCGTCGGTTCGGTCGGCGGCTTCATCGCATCCCCGTCACTCGGCGCCTACAACGGCAAGGCCACGGTGTTCTTCGACGCGGCCATCCCCCTGCCCTTCAGCAACGACGGGATATTCGGCAGCGGGGACACGAACATCACGGCCTGTCCGGGCGCGGTCCTGGACCAGCTGCCGCTGCTGCCGGTGTGCCCGGACCTGAGCCTGCTGGCGAATCCCTCCCGTCTGCTGCCGCTAAGCGCGGTGGACGCGGCAACGGGAACGGTCGACTGGCAAGCCGCGTCGGTCCCCACCTACGCCGCCACCTCATATACCAACGGCGTGGTGTTCGCACCCGAGACCCTGGCCTTCAGCGTCGTCGCCTACAACGCCGCCACCGGCACCCCGCTCTGGACGCTCCCGCTCGGGTCCGCCCCGTCCTCGGCGGCGGCGATCGCGGGGAACGGCGTCTATCTCGGCGCCGGCACCTCCTTCGAAACCCTCGACGGGGTACAGGTACCGCCCCAGGCCACCGGCGTGTGGGGATTCACCGCATCCACCGGCGGGTGATCACTATTGCTGACGCGATGGCATCTGTCCGGTCAGGGGAGGATGCCGCCGTCGGCGGGGATGTTCTGGCCGGTGATCCAGGTGCCGTCGGGTCCGGCCAGGAACGCGACGACGGCGGCGATGTCCTCCGGCTCGCCCAGCCGCCGCAGCGCCGTCATCTCGATCGTCTCGCTGAAATCGTCGCCGGGGTTGGCATCGACCAGGGACTGCGTGCGGGTGGCGCCGGGCGAGACGATGTTCGCGGTGATCCCGCGGGCGCCGTAGGCCAGCGCGGCCACCTTGGTGAAGTTCTCCAGGGCGCCCTTGGCCCCGGTGTAGAGCGCGATGGCCGGGTGATGCAGGCGGGTGCTCATAGTGGAGATGGCGACGAACCGGCCGCCGTCGCGGAGCATCCGCCCGGCATGCTGGATGATGAAGAACGGCCCCTTGACGTCAGTCGCCATCTCGCGGTCGAAGTCGTCCTCGGTCACGTCCTCGATGGGCTTGGGCATGCTGGTGGAGGCGTTGCATACCACGATGTCGAGTCCGGGCAGGCGCCTGGACGCCTCGTCGAACAGCTGCGCCACCGCGGCGACGCTCCCCTGGTCGGCTTGCACGGCGTGCGCCATCCCGCCCGCGGCGGCGACCTCGGCGGTCACCTCCGCGGCCGCCTCCTTGTTCTCCAGGAAGCTGAACACAACCGTCGCCCCGTCCGCCGCGAGCCGCCGGACGATGGCCCGGCCGATCCCGCGCGAACCTCCGGTAACAACCGCGCCCTTGCCGTCCAGGACAGCCATATCATCATCCTTCCGTGGCCGCCCGCAGCCGGGTCAATCGCTCAGCGAGATCCGCTAGTTCGGTGTATTCGTAAACGGTCCTCGGGGGCACTCTGAACCCCAGCCGTTCAGTGAGTTCGGCACTGACCTGTATCGCGCTCATCGAGCTCCCGCCCAGCAGGAAAAAGTCGTCGTACCGGGACGTTACTTCCGCATTCAAGACGTCAGCCCATACCGAGACGATAAGGTGTTCCATCTCTCCCTGAGGTGGCTCATCCTCGAGCGGCTCGGACAAGACTTCGCGATGCATCGGACCTCTCTTCCGCAAGAAAAATGGTCACAACCCGCTTCCGGCCGCGAGGATCCTGACCCGGCGAGGAGCGTTGTTCACCGCCAGCGACGCGGCGAGAGCCGCCCGGTCCACCTTTCCCGTGGCCGACACCGGGAATGACCTCAGCACCCGGATCCGGCTGGGCTGCATATAGCTAGGCAGTGCCCCACGCAGGTATTCCCGTACGGTCGCTTCGGTGATGGCCTCTCCAGCCCGGACGGACAGGCCGAGTTCGGCATCGTCCGCCTGCCCTATGCGGGCCGCAATGGCCTCGGCCACGCCCGGCATACCGCTGGCGACATGCTCGATCTCGCCGAGTTCTATCCGGTATCCGCGAATCTTGACCTGGTGGTCCAGGCGCCCGAGGAATTCCATCCAGCCCCGAGAGGTCCAGCGGACCCGGTCACCCGTACGGTACATCCTGGTTCCAGGCTGAGGCGACCACGGGTCCGGTACGAAGCGCTCCGCGGTCAGCCGAGGGTCGTTGAGGTAACCGACCGCTACACAATCTCCGGCGATATAGAGATCTCCGGGCTCGTCAAGGTCGCAGGGTGTGCCGTCATCGCGCAGCACATAATAGCGGGCATTTTGCATCGGCAGTCCGTACGGAATGCTCTTCCACTCCGGATCGACTCCGCGGACGACGAAGTCGTTGGACCATACGCAGGCTTCTGTCGCCCCGCCGAGCGCGACCAGCGTAGCGCCAGGGAACGCACGTGCCACGTCCTGATAAGTGGCCAGGGGAACCCAGTCCCCGCTGAGGAACACCCGGCGCACGGACGGGAATACAGCTGAATCGCGGCCCAGGAAGGCCAGGACCGCGGTGAAAGCCGCCGGCGCCGAGTTCCACAACGTGATTCCGTAATCGGATATGGCATTGAGAAGCCGATCCGGCTCCCCGAGTTCGCCATCGGGGAGCAGCATAATGCTGCCGCCCGCGGCGAGCACGCCGAATATATCATAAACCGACAAATCAAAAGTGAATGCCGCGACCTGCAGCATGACGTCATCTGGACCTACGCTATGACGGCGGTTGAACCATTCCACGAGATTGACGACGCTACGGTGGCTGACAGCCACCGCTTTGGGGACGCCAGTCGAGCCAGACGTGGTAATGGTGTACAGCAGTTCGTCTGACCGAGAGGGCAGCGACCGCAACGGCAATGGCTCGATATCAGCCCCCGGCGCGGCATCCAGCGGCAGCGGCGCCTCCGGACGGCCGGCCCGAGGGGAGACCATGGCCGCCTGGCGGCGCGACCCCACCGTCAGCAGGACGTCATACCGCTCGGCCAGCGGGCCCGGGAGGTCACCTGGCTGCCGCCGGACGATCTCAAGTCCCGTGCCCGGATAACCTCCGGCAAACTCCCGCCACCATGCAGGCGGTATGCGGATGGCGCCCGGGAACTGGCCGGACGCAGGGTCGATGACATCCGCGACAGCGATGACCGTTTCCGGCGGCAGAGCCCAGAGCAGCTCGTGCAATACGGAACGGAGGTAGCCGAGATCGGGAAAGTACTGGACCACGCTGGCCAGCAGGACCACGCTGGGGCAGGCGGGGGCGAGTTTCGCGGCCACTTCGTGCGCTGGTCCGACCGATGTCTCGACTGGAATGTCCAGTTCGCTGGCGCGTCCAGCGAGGCGCTCCATCGCGACCGCTGACACATCGGTGGCCAGCACCTGGGACACGTGGGGTGCCAGTTCCACCGCGATCAGGCCGTTCCCGGCACCGATCTCGGCCACCACTGTACCTGGCTGGTAGCGGCTGAGAACGAGCCTCGCCACGTGAGCCGCGTACTGGTGTACCTCATCAGCGGTAAAGCGGTGCCCGCCACGGTCAAGGTTGAATCCCGCTGCGACCGACGGGTCGTCGGACGCGGCGATGCCATCCCATACCTCGGTTATCTCGGCCAGCCGCCGCGGTGTGTCCGGGGCTTCCCGCGGGAATCGCGATATGCGGAAGACCCGTTCCAGGCACGCAAGGCCGGTCGCGAATTCGTAGACTCGCCGGTCGAATGCCGGTGCCGTGATCAGCGTGGCAATCCCCAGCGAGGCTATGACTTCCGCGATCCGCTGGTCGGGCCAGCGCGGGTCGAGAGGGACGTAATAGGCGTCTGCGCGGGCAACCGCGATAAGCGCGGCCACGGACTCCGGGCGGTGGTCAATGAGCAGCCCGACCGGTGTCCCCCGCCGCACTCCGTTAGCGACGAGCGCAGCGGCCATCCGGCTGCTGATGGCCGCGAGTTCGCCATGGGTGACCTGCTCTGATTGGCCTGGGCCTCCGGCCGCGGCGGTCCGCAGCGCGGGGCGTGCGTGATGACGCAGCGCCGCCCGGTTGAGCAGGGTGACCGCATCGGCGTCCTGTTCGTACCCGCAGGCAGTGCGGTTTGCTTCGGCGACGAGCCGCGGGAAGGTCAGCACCGGCCATTGCCCTTTCTCCCGATGATCCGTCATATCGTCACCTGCGACTCGTCACCGCGACTCGTCACCTGCGACCGCAGGTCGGAGAGTATCGCCGAAGCCACCTCATGTTCCCGGCCCCAGAGATAGAAGTGGTCGCCGTCATAGACGCGGATAACGACCCGATTCGAGGTCAGGTCAGTCCAGGAGCTCAGCGCGGCTTCGGGCACGAGAGGATCCTGACGGCCGCCAAAGACGCTGACCGGGCAACTCAACGGCGCCGCGGGCTCGTACTGGTACGAATCGGCGAGCACCAGATCGGCACGGAAGGCCTCCAGCACCAGCTCCAGCAGCTCCTCGCTGTCAAGGACCTGTGCCGGGAGCCCCCCCGACGCGCGCGTCTCCTCGATCAGTTCGCTGTCGGACATCTGGTTCGCCGGGACACAATCGGTAGTCACGAACGGAGCGGGCGCAGCCGATACAGCCAGCAGGGCTGGCCCGGCGCGTCGCGCATCCATTTCCCGGGCGACCTCGTAGCCGATCGCGGCACCCAGACTATGTCCGACCAAGACGCAGGGATTCCCGGCGGCGACACCGGTGATCTCGTCAGCCAGATCGGAGGCCAAGGCCGCGAAGTCCGTGTAGGGGGCCTCGTGCCAGCGATCTTGCCGACCGGGCAGCTGCACCGCTGACACCGCGATGCCGGCCGGGAACAGGTTCGCCCACGACCAATAGGACGACGCGCTTCCACCAGCGTACGGAAACAGGCAGACGAGCGTCCGGCCGGGATCCGTCAGCGGCACCAGGCTGCCGGTCATGCGCTGTCCCCGGCCGGCACGGCGACGAGTTCGCTCCTGACCGGATCTCCCGAGCCAAACGTCCTGACCGCACGCTGAAACAGCGGGATCACCGTCGAGACGGCCAGGACCACAAGCGCGGCAATCAAGACCGTCCTGGCGCCCAGCACCTTCATCGCCAGCGGCGTCAGCGCGAGCCCGACTGGCGCCAGCGCGAACGTCCCCAGCATCTCGACCGAAAGCGCCCGCCCCAGGAGATGATCAGGGAACGCCCGCTGTACGGCGCTCGTCCACAAGACGCGGAAGTGCGCATAGCCGAAACCCGTCGCCAGGACGGTGAAGCCGAGGACGTACACGGGCAGTCTCAGCAGCAGGGCCAGCAGTTGCAGGCCCAGCAGCGACAGGGCGCAGACGGCGACGACACCGGTCCGCCGCGGTTTCCAGGCCGACACGACCAGCCCCCCGATCACGAAACCAGCGGCCTCAAGACCGACTATGAACCCGTAGGCGCCGAACATGCCCCGTTCCTTCAGCAGGATGGGCAGCAGCACCACGGCAGGTCCCATGACCAGCAGCAACTGGACCGTGCCCTGCAAGATGACCGTCATCACCCACGGACGGTCCCGCACCGCGGCCAGGCCGGCCCTGGCATCCCGGAAAACGCTCCCCGGCTCGCCACGTTCAGGAACCGGATCCGCGAGGCCCATCAGCGCGCCGATCGCAGTCAGGGTACTGACAAAAAACGTCCCCAGGTCCACCATGAGCGCCACCCGGTATCCGCAGGTAGCCAGCAGCAGGCCGCCGAGGGCCTGGCCGATGAACCCGCCCAGCTTCGCAGTCATCGACGAGAGCGCGTTCGCCGCGGACAGGTCCTCATCGGGCACCAGCGAGGGAATCAGCGCGCCGAACGCGGGCTGGAACACCGCATCACCAACGCCCATCAACGCGGCGAACGGCAGGATCAGCGGCAACGGCCCGCTCGCGACACCCAGGGTGAAACCGAGGACCGCGAGAAACTGCACGCTGTCCGACCAGGCCATCACCTGCCCCCGGCGCATCCGGTCGGTGACCGCCCCGCCCAGCAGCGACATGACCACCATGGCCGCGCACTCCGCGGCCAGGACGAAACCGAGGTCGGCGTACCAATGATGCAGCAGCACAGCGCCGATCATCGCGACGTTGAAAATGCCGCCGCTAACAGAGTTGATGGCCTGCCCGCACCAGACTCCGCGAAACCTGGAATGCCGCAGCGGCCGGGTGAATCGCTTCATCGGTTAGCGTCCTCGCAATGGATTGCCACTAACAAGGTGTACATGGGAGCCAGCCGATAAAACAAGATTCAGGGCTGGGTATCTGGCGGCCCCACCTCCTCTTGGGATTATTACACCGGCCAATAGTCGTCACCTGCCTGCCCGAGTCCGGCCAGCTGTTCAGCCGCTACCTATCCTCAGTTGAACATCGCCAAGCGGGTATACCATATATGTCGGTTATGTCGTCTTCGCTAGAGTGCGCTGGCCAGCGTGGTGAACTACGCATATCGGCACGTAGCGGGCACATCGGCGGCCATCTTTTGGGAAGAAAAGAGCTCTCTGGAAGAAAAGGCACCGGAAACCGGCGCCCTATCCTCCACGAAGCTCTTTTCTTCCGTGCGTCCGCCGTTTTCTTCCACAGGTCCGCCGTTTTATTCCGTACGTCCGCCGTTGCCGCCGTCACATAACGGACATATCTCAGCAAGTCGTTTGGTGCCACGACACGCCACGGACACCGATGTGCTTTGGAACGCTCAGTGTGCATTAATTTCCGCGAAGCGCGGATGTTCCGCCTTACGATTTGTCCTCCCGGCCGCGGTTCAGCAATTCAGCGACGGGATGTACCGGGGTTGCCATCCTCGGTAGGGTTCGGCTCATGGCTGAGGCGATGGCTGACGAGTATGGGCAGACTCAACCGCCCTTTGACGGTGACGAGGTCGCGACGCTGCTTGGTTTTCTCGACTATCAGCGGGCGGTGCTGGAGCGGAAGTGCCAGGGGCTGAGCGACGAACAGCTGCGGCTGACGCTGCCGCCTTCGCCCATCACGCTAGGCGGGCTGCTCAAGCACCTGGCCTGTGTCGAGGACTCCTGGTTCACCGAGACGATAGCCGGCGAACCGCTTCCCGAACCATGGGCCAGCGTGGACTTCGAAGCGGACCCGGAGTGGACCTGGCACAGCGCGGCGCCCGACTCCGGCGAGTACCTGCGGGCGCTGTGGACGGCGAGGGTCAACCGGTCCCGCGCCGTCGTGCAGGTGCAGCTCAGTAACGGTGAAGAGGCGGCGCTGAACGAAACGCACGCTGCCTGGGGCCATGATGATCCTGTTTCGCTGCGGTGGGTCCTGGTGCACATGATCGAGGAGTACGCACGGCACAACGGGCATGCCGACCTGATACGCGAGTCGATCGACGGGCAGACCGGGTGACGCCGGTCATGCGCTGTCCACGGCCGGTACGGCGACGAGTTCGCTCGTGGCCGGATCGCCAGAGCCAAACGTCCTGACCGCACGCTGAAACAGCGGGATCACCGTGGAAACGGCCAGAACCACAAGCGCGGCAATCAAGATCGCCTTGTCGCCCAGCACGTTCATCGCCAGCGGCGTCAGCGCGAGTCCGACTGGCGCCAGCGCGAACGTTCCCAGCATCTCGACCGAAAGCGCCCGCCCCAGGAGATGATCAGGGAACGCACGCTGGAGGGCGCTCGTCCACAAGACGCCGAAGAGCGCGTAGCCGAAACCCGTGGCCAGCACGGCGCAGCCGAGGACGTACACGGGCAGTCTCAGCAGCAGGGCCAGCAGTTGCAGGCCCAGCAGCGACAGGGCACCGACGCCGACGACACCGGTCCACCGCGGTTTCCAGGCCGACGCGGCGAGCCCGCCGAGAACATATCCGGCGGCCTCAAGACCGACCATGACCCCGTACGCGTCGAACATGCCCCGTTCCTTCAGCAGGATGGGCAGCAGCACCACGGCAGGCCCCATGACCAGCAGCAACTGGACCGTGCCCTGCAAGATGACCGTCATCACCCACGGACGGTCCCGCACCGCGGCCAGGCCGGCCCTGGCATCCCGGAAAACGCTGCCCGGCTCGCCACGTTCAGGAACCGGATCCTTAAGACCGATCAGCGTGCCGATACTTACCACGAACGTCCCGAGGTCCACCATGAACGCCACCCGGTATCCGCAGGTGGCCAGCAGCAGGCCGCCGAGTCCCGGGCCGATGACCGCGGCCAGCTTCGTAGTCGTCGACTTCAGCGCGTTCGCCGCGGACAGGTCCTCATCGGGCACCAGCGAGGGAATCAGTGCGCCGAACGCGGGCTGGAACATCGCTGAACCAATGCCCATCAACGCGGCGAACGGCAAGATCAGCAGCAGCGGCCCGGCCGCGACGCCCAGGATGAAACCGAGGACCGCGAGCAACTGCACGCCGTCGGACAAGGCCATCGCCCGCGCACGGCGCATCCGGTCGGCAACCGCCCCGCCCAGCAGCGACATCACCACCATGGCCGCGCTCTCCGCGGCCAGGACGAAACCGAGGTCGGCGTACCTGTGATGCAGCAGCACGACGCTGATCATGGCGATATTGAAAATGCCGTCGCCGATCGAGCTGATGGCCTGCCCGTACCAGACCCGGCGAAACCTGGCATGCCGCAACGGCCGGGTAAATCGCATCATCGCTCAGCGTCTCCCCCGTCGCGGCGTTCCCGCCTTGCCGGACGCGTCCGTTGAGCGCGCAAGGCGTCGCGGCGGCGGCTCATCCTGGTACGCCACTCCTCCGTCCGGAGCCCGCCGTCGGCCGGCCTGCCCGACGTGAGAACCGCTGCCATGCTGGCCACCGTCGGATAGCTGAACACATCGGTGATCGGCAGCTCCCGGCCGAACTCCGCGCACAGGCCGGCATGGATCCGCGCGGCGGCGAGGGACGTGGCGCCGGCATCAAAGAGGTTCACCGCTCGCGACACCTCGTCGATTCCCAGGACAGCGCACCAGACGCGGGCGACCCTCAGCTCGCCCTCCCCGCGCGGCGGGTCAACCTCCCGCGTACGCCGCGTATCCGGATCGGCGGACGCGGCGGGCGCGGCGGGCGCGGCGGGCGCGGCGGGCGCGGGCAAATCGCCGACCCGCGGGTCAGGCTCGGCGAGGACGCGGCTGAGGAGTTCCGCGAACGTGCCGAGCAAGTGCTGTGAGGTGGCCTCCGTCAGGCAGCGCTTGTCGCCGACAAGCCGCAGGACGCCGTTCTCCGGGTCGACCGCGAGGGTGAGCGGGAAACCGGAGGCGGTGCGGGCGGGGGCCAGTTCGGCACGCAACGGCATATCCGACATGTCGGCGAGCGCCGAACCGAAGTTCTGCACCACGACGACGCTGTGGAACAGCGCCCGGCTGACCGGAATCCCGGCCCAGTCGTAGACGTCCCACAGCGACCCGGCTCCGGCCACCGACATGAGCTTCCAGCCTTGTTCCGAGACCTGGCCCAGGAGGTCCGCAAAGCTCTGGCCGGCATCCACGCGGACCGCCAGCGGCATCGTGGACATGTACATGCCGACCATCCCGCCGACATTGCCCAGTGCGGCCGGGCGGCCACTTTGAGCGATACCGAACGTGATGAGCGGCTGAGCCGCGTAACCGTGCAGGAAGGCGGCCCAGGCCGCGTAGAAGATGCTGCCCACGGTAACCCTGTGCCGCTCGGCCAGTGCGCGCAGCGCCTCGCCGGATCCTGGGCCCAGAGCCACTTCGACTTCGTGGAAGTCCGTAACGCCCCCGACCGAGAGCGACACAGGCGTGTCGAGCGGCAATGGCGTGGGACCCGCGAAACCCGATAGCACGGTCCGCCAGTAAGCGCTGACCTCGCCGCTGGGCCGCTGCCGCAGCCAGCCCAGGTAGTCACGGTAGCGGACCGGCACATCGTCGAAGGGCGGCCGGCCCGCCTTGAGCCGGGCGTAAGCCGAGATCAGTTCCTCCACCAGGATGCCCGATGACCAGCCGTCCAGCAGGATGTGATGGTCGAACCAGATCAGGCGGTGCCGGCTGGACGTGAGCCTGACCAGAGTCAGGCGGAACGGCGGGGCGCCGTCCAGGCGTGGGGGATCGGCCCGTCCCTCGCGCATGATCTGGTTCAGCATGATCTGGTTCCGGCGGTCTGCTATGTCGCTCTCGGCGACGCTGCTCCAGTCGAGAAAACGAACGTCGGGCGCGACACGGTGCACTATCTGGATTGGTTCGCTGCTCTCGGCCCACTCGAATGATGTGCGCAGCACCTCGTGGCGTTCGGTGAGCGCCTGCCACGCGGCGTGAAAGACGGCGGTGTCGAGCAACCCCGACAGCTCGATCGTGAAGTCGTTGTAGTTGACGTCTCCAGCCGGGTCAAGCAAATGCCGGTAGAGCATTGTCCGCTGCGCGGGCGTGAGAGCGTAGGCCGCGGCGATGTCCGGGCGGTCGCGGAGTCCGGCGGCGAATTCCGAGGCCCGTACGTTGTCCGGGAGCAGCTCAAAGCCATCCTCCGCCGGAAGCTCGGTCAGCGTGCTGAGCCGCGCCCCGATGCTGGCGACCAGCCGGTCGGCGAAGACCTCGGCGGCGGGCGCGTCGAAATGCCGGGCGCCAAGGTTCGCAGTTACGGTCAGTGACCCGTCCTCGGTCAGGCCGATGTTGATCTCGGCCGCGAAGGGCATGGCGGCTTCGGCGGCACCGGCCGGGCCGGTGATGCCCTCGCACTGGGCAGCGGGACGCAGCGTGTTCCCGGTGCCCGGCGTGACCTGGCCGAGGTAGTTGACCACGACGTTCGCGGATGTCTCCAGGCGCTCTGTTTCCAGGTGCTGGGGGCGCAGGTAGCGTGCTCGGCCGTACCCGACACCGCCATGGGGGATGGCGGCGAGCCTGCCCCGGATGCCGTCCGCGGTCAGCAGGAAAGGGAACAGGGCCGTGAACCAGCCGACCGCGCGGGCGACGTCCGGCGCGTCGGCGGACAGCGGACGGCCGTGGAATTCCAGCCAGACCGTGCCGGCATCGATCCCGGTAAGGTCGGCCAGCACTCGCTGGACACCGGCCAGGCTCGCGGCGAGCATGGCGCTGCCAGCACGGTCGGGAATCTCAGGCAAGCGTACGTTCCGCGCGACGAAGTGCGCGTCCTTCGCCAGCGGCGAGCTGTCCGGGTGCGTTACCGGCAGGGCGAAGGCCTGCGCCGCAGCGGTGCTGCGCCAGTAGGCCAGCTCATCTTCCGGAAGACGGTCCGCCTCCTGCTGTGACCATGCGGCCCATGTCGCCGGGTCAGCGCCGCGAGCCGGGAAGACCGGCCGCTCGCCCGCGACCACTGCTTCCACAGCCGTGTCCAGATCCTCGGTGAGCGGCTGCCACGAGACAGCGTCCACCACGAGGTGGTGCACGCACCAGAAGACCAGGTCAGGTTCGCCGTCGGCGGTGCGGAACACCACCACGGCGAACAGCGGCCCGTCGGTGATACTCATGGATGCCTGGGCCGCGTCGCTCTCGAGGCGAAGCACAGTGTCCCGCTCGGCCCGCCCGAGCAGCCTCACGTCAACTTCACGGACCGGAACCGGCTGGCCCGCGGGATCCCGCGGGCGGATCTGCCGCCATCCGGCAGCGTTGAATTTGCCTGGGCCTCCGGCCGCGCTGCTGAATTGGCCTGGGCCTCCGGCCGCGGTGCTGAATTGGCCTGGGCCTCCGGCCGCGGCGCTGTCGGCGAACCGGCTCATCAGCACGTCGTGGTGCTCGGCTACCGCGCGCACCGCCTGCTCGAGCGCTTCCGCATCGCACTGTACGGTCAGTTCGTACCACTGGCACTGGTTCTGGTGATCGCGCCCCTGGCTGAACGCCTCGAAGAACCAGCGCTGGATGGGCGTGAGGGCAGCGCTGTCCGGCCGTTCCGCGGGTTCGCCCGGCGGCCGGGCTTCGCCGCGCACCGGGTCGTCCAGCACCCGGGCGAGTTCCTCGACGGTCTGATGAAGGAAGACATCGCGCGCTCCGACCGGATAGCCGGCACGGATACAGCGGGACATGATCCTCAGCCAGGTAATCGAGTCGCCGCCGATCTCGAAGAAGTTATCCCGGATGCCGACGTTCGCCAGCCCCAGCGCATCAGCCCAGATGCCGCACAGCGCGCGCTGCGTGCCGGTACACGCGGCGACCTGGCCGGGATCACCAAGGGCCCGCTCAGGGTCGGGCAGCCTGCGCCGGTCGACCTTCCCGCTGATCGTCATGGGGAACCGGTCGACGACCACGAAGCGGGACGGGACCATCGCCGGTGGAAGCAACCTGGTCAGGTGCTCGCGGACGGCCGCGATCGCCGCGCGGTTACGCGCGGCCTGGAGCGGCTGGTTGGCGGGTGTCGCGACCGCTGCTGGAGCACGCGGGATGGCGGGACCCACTCCCGCTGTTTCCGCGGGCACCAGGAGGACCGTGAGCAGCCCGGCGCCGTCGGGCGACACGGTGGCCTGGTACCCGCGCGCGGCGGCGAGGTCCGCTATGTCGTCGGGGTGCGGGATGCCCGCGTCGGCGAAGGCGGCACCGAAGGCAGTGCCCTGCGTCAGCTGGCGGGCGAGAAGGACATCGGGGTAACTGCGGGCGTCGGGCACTTCCTCCAGCATGAGGCCGCCGTCGAGGCCATCGATCATCTCCCGGATCGCGTCGAGCGTAACCGGACCGCGATGCGTCGTCAGCCGGGGGGTCGCCGCCAGCGGCGCGTCACGCCACAGCGTCACGTCGTACCGGAACCGGTTCATCTCGGTATCGGCACGACCCCGCTTCACCTCGGGGATCGCCACCGTGCCGGGCAGCCGTCCGGCGAGTTCGCCGAACCACCCTGGCGCGACGCACAGTTCGTTCTCGGCATCAACCTTCTGGGCTACTTCACCGGCGATCCCGGCCAGGTCGTGGCCGTCGCCGGCGCGGGCCCGCAGTACCGAAAGATGAAACGCTTCCAGGGTGGTCACGTCGCGGACATCGCCAAGGAAGATCCGGCCCCCGGGCCGCAGCCGCCGCCAGGCTCCGGTAAGCACCCGCTCCAGGTACGGCAGGTCAGGGAAGTACTGGCAGACGGAGTTGATGATCACGAGGTCGAACCGCTCGTCGCCCGCGACCGAGAAATCGTCCGCGGCCGCCTCGGCCAGGCGGACGCGGCCATCGTCGAGACCCGCCGCCGCCAGCTGGTCATTCACATAGGCAAGGGCACCCGGAGCAATGTCCGTGCCGACATAACGTTCGGCCAGTGACGCTACCCGCAACAGGATCATGCCGGTGCCGCAGCCGATCTCCAGGACCCGGCCGGGCGGCCGGCGGAGAATCCGCTCGACGGTCGCCGTCAGCCATTCCTTCATGTCGGATTCCGGGATGGCCTGCTGGGTGTAGCTGCTTATCCAGCCGCTGGCGTTGAAATCGCCCTGGCCAGGGGCAGCGTCATGGTAATCGCTCTCGTCATGGACGGCCCGCCATTCCTCGACCAGGGTCTGTTCAAGGGAACGATCCAGGCTGCGCGCCACCGTGAGGTAGCCGACCAGGCGCGGGATGTCCCGCTCGTCGCCGCGCACGTCAGCGGCGAAGTCCGCCACCTCCGCCACCTGCGCCGCCACCCGCTCCACCTCGGCGAGGTCGATTCGCGAGCCCCGGATCTTGACCTGGGTGTCCGCCCGCCCGAGGAAGTCCAGTTCGCCGGCCGGGAGGACGCGGACGCGGTCTCCGGTACGGTACATGCGGGCGCCAGGTTCGGGGCCGTACGGATCGGGCAGGAAACGTTCCGCGGTCGCCGCGCCCTCGCCCGCGTAGCCCAGGCTCACCCCGGGTCCGGCTATGTACAACTCCCCCGCCACCCCGGGCGGCACCGGCTGGCCGGCGCCGTCCAGGACATACGCCCGAGCATGCGGCAGCGGACCGCCGATGGGGACGTTCACCGTGGACGCCGCGTCCCGCCGCATGTGCGCGGTGTCATAGTAGAGCGACGATACGCAGGCCTCGGTGGTCCCATAGGCGTTGAGCAGGCGTATGCCGCGGCCCGGGCGGGACCGCCAGTCGGTGACCTTGGCCTGCTCCACTCGTTCGCTGCCCGCGATGACGAGGCGGACGCAGCCGGGCACGGATTTGCCTGGGCCTCCGGCCGCGGCGGCCCCTCCTGTCATCAGGTCGCGCGTCCACTCGTGCCACAGGCTCGCGGGCAGGTTGAGCACCGTGGCACGCTGCCGGACGACGACGGCTTCCAGCGTCTCGGTTTCCGGGTTGTGCATGACCACGCAGGCGCCCGCGAACCAGGCGCCGAAGAACTCTTCGACCGATACGTCGACAGCCGCCGCGGCCATCTGCAGTACCCGGTCGGCGCTGGTCAGCTCGTATACCCGCGCGACCGCGGCGGCAAGGGTGAGGGCCGCCGACTGCTGCACGGTGACCGCCTTCGGCCGTCCCGTGCTGCCCGAGGTGAAGATCACGTAGGCCGGGCTGGCCGGCTGCACGGCGGCAGCCGGATGCTCCGGGGTCGCGCCGGGTCCCGCGGCTTCCTCGGTGATGTCCACGAGGTCCGGGCCCAGCCCGGCGGCCTTCTCCCGGGTTGGCGGGTGAACCAGGAGGATCCGGACCGCGGCCTGCGTCAGCATGGCCGCGGCCCGCGCGGCCGGGAAACGCGGGTCTACGGGAACATACGCGGCGCCGCATTGCAGGACCGCCAGGATCGCGACCGGGAGGCCGGCCCCCGGTTCAAGCATCAGCCCTACCCGGTCGCCCTGGCGTACCCCGGCCGCTATCAGCACTCCGGCGAGCCGGGTGGCCGCCGTGTCGAGTCCCGAGTACGTCAGCAGATCCGTACCATGGCTGACCGCTGGCGCTTCCGGGCACCGTGCCGCCCATCCGGCCACCAGAGCCCGCAGCCCGCCCGGCAGCCACTGCGCGGGCATCGGAGAAGCCGCCCGCAGCGGCGCGGTACGCGGACCCGCTATCCGGATCGGGCCGTCTGGGTCCGTAAAAGCGGCGGCAAGGGTCGCGGCGATGAGGTCATGGACAAGCCCGGCGGTTTTCCCGGTGAAGATCTCAGTGCTGTATTCCAGGGAAAAGGTCAGGAACTCGCCGTGATCATGCACGTCGCAGCTCAGGTCGAACTGGGACGACGGCCGCGAGCCACCGAACAGGTCGAGTTGCATATCACCGAAGGTCAGCCCCGCTTCGGGTGACCGCAGGTACTGGAAACAGACGTCAAAGTAGGGATTCCGGTTGCCTGTCCGCTCGGGCTGTAGCTCGTCGACCAGGATCGCGAACGGAAACTCCTGGTGCGTCAGCAGGTCAAGCACGGGCTGACGGTGCCGGCTGAGCGCCTCGCTGAAGGAACGGGCCCCATCAAGGTCGACTCGCAGCGGCAGGACGTTGACGAGGTACCCGATGAGGTCGGCGCTCTCATCATCGAGGCGGCCGGCGAGCGGAATCCCGAAAACGATGTCGTGCTCCCCGGTCAGCTCCGCGAGCACGAGCGAGAAGACGGTGACGAGCACGGTGAAGACCGTCGTGCCGTGCGTTATGGCCAGCGCCCTGATCGCGGCGGTGGTCTCGGGGTCGATGTCGCGTGATTCGGTAGCACCGGCGAAGGTGCGCACCTGGGGCCTGACCCGATCGGCCGGCAGCTCCAGCCGCTCGACCCCGGACAGCAGCCGCCGCCAGTATCCGGATTCGCTGGCACGCTCCGCCGTGCCGCGGGCGAACCGGGTCTCCTGCCGGGCGGCATATTCACCCATTGTCAGTTCCGGCGGGGCGAATCGAGGTGCCCGGCCGTCCCGGCGGGCGTTGTACGCGGCCGCCATATCAGCCAGCAGCACCTGCGCCGACCAGCCGTCGAACACGATGTGGTGGACGCTCATGACCAGTACGTGGTGGTCGTGAGCGAGACGGACGAGTTCGGCGCGCACCGGGTACTCAGCAGCCAGGTCAAACGATGTCCCGGCCGCGAGGTCACAGCGCCGTTGCACGAAGTCCTCAGCCGCATCCGGCTCGAGATCCGACACGTCCAGCAGCGGCAGTTCCATCCGCTGACCAGGCATGAAGACCTGGTAAGGGAACCCGTCCAGAGAGACGAACCGGGTCCTGAGCGCGTCCTGCCGTGCCACGCAGTCATCCCACGCCGCGCGCAGCGCGGCGACGTCGAGGAGCCCGCGCAGCCGCAGGCCCATGCTGATCACGTAGAAGGAACTTCCAGGCTGGAACGTGTCGAGGAACCATAGAGCCCGCTGGGAGTGACCCAGCGGCCAAACGCCCACCGGGAGTCCGGCCGTACTGGACGCTGGCGCGGCCCCGGCCGGCGTAACAGTTCCGGATACGGTCTGGAGTGCCGTCACTGACGTTCCTTCCGGGGGTCGGTGACCGGATGGGCCATGTTCTGGGTGAGCGCGTGGAGGACGGCCAGCTCGTTGTCGCTGGCGGCGCCGAGGTCGGCGGCCAGCCCGGCCGCGAAGGAGGCAGCCTCAGCATCCCGCTGGACATCCCCGGCTGCCGAACCCGCATCGTTCTCGGCGAGCCATGCCGCGAAGGACCGGATAGCGGGCCGGTCAAAGACGACATGGACCGGAACCGGCCGGCCCAGCAAGCGCTGCAGCCGCGCGGCGATCCGCACCGCCACCAGCGAATGCCCGCCGATGCTGAAAAAGTCGGCATCCAGGCTGGGTACCGGCCCGTCCAGAAACTCCTGCCACACACCGCGGACGGTTTCCTCGAGTGCCGTACCCTTCTCACCGGGCGCACCGGGTGAACCCAGCCCGACAGAGCGGGCGATGTCGTCGAGTGCCCCGGTGTCGACGTTCCCAGTCTCGTCCAGCGGCAGCTGATCAAGGACGATGTACCAGGACGGCAGGCTTGCCCCGGGGGCACGGTCTCGCAGGAACTCGCGCAACTCGGCCGGGGTCAGCGTGATCTCACCGGTCGCGACGTACGCGACCATCTGCCGGCCTCCGGCCGTGGCGCCTGGTACCGGGGCCAGCTCAGCCGCCGTGACATCCGGATGGCTGACGAGGTCAGCGGCGGTTACCTGGAGGGCGCGGGGCGGCTCCGGCGGTGTGTAGAGCTTCGCCGAGCCGTCGGCGCGACGGTAGGCCAGGAGGCCTGTCGGTCGCAGCCACTGGCCCCGGAGTCCAGCGTCATCTCCCGGGACAAGATCAACGGCCGATCGCGCCGGGTCAGCGGGAGGGGGCACCGGAATATGGACCGCGCCCACGGCGCCCACCGGGACCGGACGGCCAGCGTCGTCGAGAAGCAGGAAAGGCCCGTCGGCGGCCTCCCCGGGGAGGCCGCGCACCGCGCCGCCCAGACCCCGCAGCCGGGCACGCTCAGCCTCGTCATCCATCGGCAAGTCCGCGAGGCGCCGGTCCGGATCGGCCAGGGCGGCCTCGAGCATCCGCACGTACTGCCCGGACATCCGCTGGATGGTGCCGCGATCGTAGATGTCGGCGGTGTACTTGGCGGAGATCGTCATAGCGCCTTCGCCCGGGTCTATGACATCCCAGATCAGGTCGAACTCGCTGGCGCCCTGAAGGCCGGCCTGATGTTCCGCCCGGACCGGGCCGAGTGAGAGATGCGCATCAGCCGACGGGAGGACCTGGAAGCTCACCGAGGTGATCGGAAGCCGGCCCGCGGTGCGCACGGGGTTGACCAGAGCGACGATCTCATCGAACGGCACATAACCGTGGTCCATCGCGTCGAAGAACGCGCCGCGGGTGGCGTCGAGCACGTCACGGAATGCGGCGTCGGGCGTGATGCGGATCCGCATCGGCACCATGTTGATGAAGAAGCCCACGGTTCCGCGCAGCCACTGCCCGTGGCGCAGCGACCAGGGGGCCGTGATGACCACATCGCGCAGTGGCCCGCTGCGCCGGGCGAGCAGGGCGCTGAACGTGGCGCAGAGAATGACGTACGGGGTACTGCGGCGGCGGCGCGCGGACTCGCGTGCGGCGGCGGCAAGTTCAGCGGGAATCACGGTACGCGCCTCGTGCACCTCGAAGGTGCGATGGTCCGCACGTGGCCGGTCTACCGGCGGATCGAATTCCGGTTGCCCGCTCAGTTCCGAACGCCAGAAGGCACGCGACTGCTCGTACGACGGCCCGGAGAGCTGACCATCGAGCCACCGGCTGAACCGGTCATAGCTCGCAGGCGCGGGTCCCAGGGCTCCGCCGAGATCCTGGCCCGACGTCCACGCTCGGTAGAGGGCCGCGAATTCTTCCAGAAGCACCTCAATGGACGTGGCGTCCACGCTGATGTGGTGGACCAGAACGGCGAGCAGGTGCTCGGCGGGCCCTATGCGTGCCAGATGGGCACGTATGAGCGGCCCTCGCTCCAGGCTGAGCGGGCGCGCGCACTCACCGGTCATGATGGCGAGCCATGCCTGCTCCGGGTCCGCCGCACCGCTCAGGTCACTGAACGCCAGCTCCAGCGGCTGGTCACCGAGAACCTGCACGGGCCCTTCCTCACCCGCCACGAAGCAGGTCCGGAGCGACTCATGCCGGCTGACAAGCGCCACCAGGGCAGCGCGTACACCGGCCTTGTCGAGGTCCCCGTGCAGCCGCAGCGTGATGGGGATCATGAACAGGGGCAAGTCCGGGTACAGCTGCGCGAAGAACCACAGACGGGTCTGCAGCCGGGAAGCGGGATGCCCGGTAACGCAAGACGCCACCGATTCGGTCAGCTCAGTCACCGGCGCGCTCCCCGCTGGGCGCGGCCTGCTCGTGAGGTCTGGCCGTGCCGACCAAGCTGGCAAGACCCTGAACAGTGGGCACGCTGAAAAAGGCGCGCAGCGGAATCTTCACTTGGTAGTCTCTCCGAACTTGTGCGATGAGGTCCAAGGCGAGCAGCGAGTTGCCACCGAGCGCGAAGAAGTTGTCAGTGTGCCCGATGTGCTCCGCGCCAAGTACCCGCCGGAATACGCCGTTCAGTTCGGCTTCCAGTGGAGTCCCTCGTTCATCCCGGTCGCTGTCCGGAGGGACCCCCGGATCGGCGCCCCGCGGTGCGGCGCCACGGGCAAACTGCCGCGCCCGATGAAGGACATGGTTCAGGTCATGCACCGCTACATGAACCTGGGGCAGGCCGGCCGAGATGGCCAGGGTAAACGCCGCGTGCCCTTCGGCTTCGGTGAGGTACTGAGAGACGCCAGCGGTCTGCGTCTGGCTCCCGGCGCTCATCCCTGTCTCCAGCCAGCCCGCCCAGTCGATAGCCAGGACATCGGCACGGCCCTGCCGACGGGCATGGTGCGCGAGCGCGTCCAGGAACGCGTTGCCCGCCGTGTAATCGGCGGCGCCGTCCCAGCTGTCCACGGTCGACAGCGATGAGAACAATGCGAGGAAATCGAGGTCACAATCCTTCGTCGCCTCGAGCAGGGCCGGAGCGCCGGTAACTTTAGGAGCGACGTTTTCCTCGAATTCAGTGAACTCCATGGCCTCGATCAGGCTGCCGCTGCCGCTGAGCCCAGCCGAGTGCACGACGCCATTCAGCTTGCCGAACCGCGCCACGGTGTCCCGCACCAGCGCGTGCACCGCAGCGGGATCCGTTATGTCGCAGGACACCGCGACCGCCTCACCACCCGCGGCCTCGATGTCGCGCAACTCGATGATCTGACGGCTTACCCGGTCCTCCGGCTCGTGCCGGGAAATCCAGTCGTCCCATTGGCCGGGGTCCGGGGGCGCGGTCCGGCCGCTGAGCACCAGCCGGGCACCGTACTTTCTCGCGAGGAAGCGCCCGAGGGACAGGCCAATGCCACCGAGTCCGCCGATGATCAGGTAAACACCCTTCTCGCGCAGTGGCGCGCCCTGCGCCATCGCGGCCGTTATCCGAAGCCGCTCGACGTCCTGGGCCCAGCGACGCCCGCCCCGGTACGCGGAAACGGGGTCGCAGTACGCCTGATCGAGTTCGCGGAGGACGTCGTCTGCCGCCTGCGCGGGACCCGCCGTAAGCTCAAGGTCCACGACCCGGCAGGCGACATGACTCAGTTCCTTCGGAATAACCTTGCCGATTCCAGCGAGAATCGCGTGATCCGGGACGATGGACTCAGTACCGGACACATCGAACGCGCCTGCTGTCAGGATCAGCAGGTTAAACCGGACGGAATCGAATCCGGCGAGCGTACGGGTGACGGCCAGAAGCTGAGCCGCCTGCTCGGTGCCAGCGTCGGCGCGAGCCTCGACGGCCGGCGCGAACACCACGGCGGCGCTGGCGGCACCATCCAGCGCCTGGCGCAGCTCATCGCCAGCCTTCGCCCACGGGGCGAGCCCGACCCGGGTGACCACGCGCCCGGCGGCTGTCATACGGTCCGCCATCGCCTGGGTGAACTCGGTTGCCGCGCTCACCAGGACCACTGTGCGAGGCGAACCGGTCAGGGACGACGGTACCCGCGGCCCGGCGGAGCTGCGCCAGGCCGGGCTATAAAGCCAGCGCCGCGGGTCACGGCCCGGCGCCTTCGCACCGGGCTCCACCGCCGGACGGTCCGGGGCGGGATCGGTCCAGTAGCGCTTGCGCTGGAATGGGTATGTGGGCAGGGAGGTCCGCCTTCCCTCCCGGCCGGCCGCCGGCCACGACAGTTCGATCCCGTATTCCCACAGCGCGGCGAACGCCTCGTGCAGCATCCCGGGGTCGCTCCGGCCGTCGCGGGCCGACGGGAGGGTTTGCACGAGGCGCACGGACTGGGCCCCCTGGGCCAGTGACAGCATGCCGCGGCCGGGGCCGGCTTCAACGAGCGGGCCGCCGGTCCGCGACAGCAAATTCGCCAGCCCTCGCTCGAACTGAACAGGTTCGCGCATCTGCGCGCCCCAGTACCGGGGAGACCGGATGTCCTCCGCACTGATCCAGGTGCCGGTGACGTTGGATATGAACGGAATCGCCGGCACCCCTACCGGGACGGTCTCCATGAAGGCGGCGAACTTGTCCGCCGGGGCGGCCATCGCGGCCGAGTGCATAGCGAGCGGCACCCGCAGCAGCCGGCAGGTGACACCCGACTGGGCGAGGGTCTCCCTGATCTGGTCGAGAAGCACGCGCGGACCGGCCAGCGTCACGAGCCTCGGGCCGTTGTAAGCCGCCACGGTGACGCCGTCCGGGATGGACAGCTCAGACTCGGGCAAGGGCACCGATAGCATTGCGCCGGACGGCGCTTCGTCCATGAACCGGGCGCGGGCGTCAACGACGCGCACCGCGTCTTCGAGGGTGAAGACTTCCGCGATGGTCGCCGCGGCGAACTCGCCCAGGCTGTGCCCGAGCATCGCGCTGGGCTCTACCCCGTAGGCGATCAGCGCCCGGGCCAGCGAATACTCCACAGAGAACAAGGCAGGCTGGATGAAGCGGGACCGGTCGAGCAGTGCCGGTGCACCCGTGCAGACGAGATCCCGGAGGTCGTGGTCAAGGAGCGGCAGGAACAACTCGGCACAACGGTCCAGGGCCGCGGTGAACTCCGGATCGGACTTGTACAGCCCACGCGCCATTCCGGCGAAGTGAGCTCCCTGGCCCGGGAACAGGAACGCGGCGGAAGCCTCCTGGTGCCGTTCCGGGAACGGCAGAGCGCGCCTCTCCCGTAGCGCGCGCACCGCGGCAGCCCGGTCCGGCGCGGCCACGGCGGCGCGACGGCCGAACCGAGTCCGGCCATGCCGCAGCGTGAACGCCGTGTCATCGAGCCGGAGCGACCCACTCTCCAGAGCATCGGCGAGCCGTCCGAGCGCATCGCTCAGCGCCTGGTCATCCCGGGCAGAGACGGGAAACACGTGCCAGCCGCCGGTTTCCTGCTCCCGCTCGGTGACCGGCGGCTGCTCGACCACGGCGTGTGCGTTGGTACCGCCGATGCCGAAGGAACTGACGCCCGCGCGGCGCGGCACATTGTCCTCGGTGCGCCACGGCTCGCGCCGGATGGCAATACGGAACGGGCTTTCATCCAGGCGCAGCGCCTGGTTGGGTTCGGTGAAGTTCAGTTGCGGGGGGATCACCCCCTCCCTGACCGCGTACAGCGCCTTAATCAGGCCCGCCACGCCCGCGGCGGCGTCCATGTGGCCGATATTGGCCTTCACCGAGCCGATCACGCAGTACCCGCGGCGATCGGTATATTCGCGAAATGCCTTGGTCAGCGCGGCGACTTCGATGGGGTCCCCAACGGGAGTACCGGTTCCGTGCGCCTCAAGGTACGTGACCGTTTCGGGATGCACGCCCGCCACGGCCTGGGCCTGGGCGATAACCTGCGCCTGTCCCTCGATGCTCGGCGTGCTGAAACCGGCCCGGGCGGCTCCGTCATTATTGATGGCCGAGCCGGCGATCACTCCCGTGATGTTGTCGCTGTCGGCGAGGGCGTCCTCCAGGCGCTTGAGAAGCACCACCCCGACGCCGGAGCCGAAGACGGTTCCCGAGGACTGAGCGTCGAAGGTGCGAGTATGGCCGTCGGCGGACGCGATGCCGCCCTCGAGATAAAGATAGCCACGCTTGGCGGGAAGAGTGATGGCTACGCCTCCTGCCAGCGCCGCATCGCATTCGAAGGTCCGCAGCGCCTGGCAGGCCAGGTGAATGGCCACAAGTGATGTCGAACATGCCGTCCCGAGCGGAATACTCGGCCCGGTCAGGCCCAGATGGTAGGAGACTTTCGGCGCGAGATAATCCATGTCGTTCTCTAGCGCGCCAACATTTTCCCATCGCTCCCCGGCGCGGGCGGCTTCCCGCCAGTCAACATGGGAACGCACACTCCGGATATAAGTATTGATGCTCTGGCCGGCATAAACGCCGACCGGGCCGGGAATGCGGCGAGGATCGTATCCGGCATTCTCGATCGCACGCCAGCAATGTTCCAGGAATAGCCGACGCTGCGGATCTGTACGCTCCGCTTCACGCGGGGTAAACCCGAAGAATTCCGCATCGAATAGATCTATGTCGTCAATACAAGCGGCACGACGCACATACTCAGGAGAACGGATCAGCTCTGGATCCTCTCCCGCCTCGCGCAAATCCTGGTCGGACAAATCGGTGAGCGATTCCGCGCCGGTGACGATGTTGCGCCAGAACGCATCCGGCTCGTCCGCACCGGGGTACGCGCACGACATTCCTATGACCGCGATATCCATCCCGGGCACGCGTTCATGATCCACTGCGGCTTCTCCCGATCGGTTGTCGCTCACGCTCGAATGTACGTGGGTCGTCAGCGGTTAAACAACGTGGCAGAGACGTTCCTGTGCCCGGGCACGGCGGCAGGCGTTCAATTGCGGCAAGTGCCGCAGTTGAACGTAAGGCTTATCAGCGCTCATACATTGTGCGCAGCAGTCACTATCGGGCCGCTACCTACCGGCGATAGCGCGCTATCCGCGAGCGATAGGGGTTGGATAGCACATGCCGTTGTCCCAGACTGGGCATAGCCAGGCGGCAGATCGGAGGTTGGACGTGCCGTTTTGCATTTATGACCCTTGGAAATTCTCGGGCGCGATTCGAGTCCACCGGGCCAAGGACCGGCCGACGATGGTGCCGTCATGGGTGTAGAGCGCTGTCGTGGTGGTCATCGTGTGCCCGTCGTCCCTATCCCGTTCACCGACCACCACATAGGTGGCGCCAACCCGCGGAGCGTCGGCCAAGCTCACCGCGAAGCGGTTCAGCACCATCGGGGTCTGGGCCAGATCAGCGGTCCATCCGCCGGGGCAGTCCATCGCCGCCCACGCGAATTCCGGCGGCAATCGCTGCCCGGAATCCGCGCCCAGCGAATCACCGGGCACCCAGGTACAGGCGGTAGCGCCCGTACGGCCAGGCAGCCCGCCTGGCGCCAGGCGGAAACCGTCGGCGTCGGGCCGCAGCGGTCCGCAAACGAAACAGGTAGGGAATGGGTGCCGGCTGGCGGACACATATCTTTGCTCGGCGGCAGCGATTACGGCTGGCGGGACCGACGGAATCGTCCTGATCCGCTCGTTGGAGCGGGACAGCGACGCCACCAGGGTCTCACCGTCCCACACGTGGACCCGCCCGCCGGAACGGCGGATATCGAGTGGCACATCCAGTGGCGGCGGAATATGCAACGTCACGACATTCGGCGCCGGGCCGTCCGCCAGTCCGGCCGCACAACTCGCGAACCGGCCGCACGCAAGGCCGCCGTGAGCGCTCCCCGGCGGTCCGTTGAAACGCCGTTCGATAACCACCGTACGGCTCATGAGTTTCTCTCTATCCGCTACCTCAAGGACAGATGACATGCACTCGATGCTGGCCGCCGTCGCCGCCGTCGTTCACCGGCAGACCGGGCAGGACCACGTTACAATCGCGATTCACGGTACCGGATCGCTTCCCGGACAGATCACCGTCTGCGTTACCGATGATCCGGCTTTCGAGACGCTGACGGCGCGCGCGGAAGCAGCCATCCGGGCTGCGGGGGAAACGGACGGGTGCGGGGAAAACGAGCCTGATGTAGCGGTCGAACTCGCGGCGGACGCCTCCCTGACCTCGGTGCACGTGCTTTCCCGACCTGCCGCGGAAGACTCTACCGAAAACCAGGGCCAGGGGATTCGCGCGCAGGTCGTCGCGGCGCTGGATGCGGCCAGATCGGCGCCCGGCACTCCGCTTTCCCGGCTGCCCCTCTTGCCGGATGACGCGATCGCGGAGTTCACGCGGAGTGGCTACGACGCGACGGCCGACCGCGCGCCCGGCCTCGGCATCCACGACCTCGTCCTCGTACAGGCTGAGCGGACGCCCGGCTCATTCGCCCTCCGCGGCTCCCAGCGGCTGACCTATCGCGAACTCGACCTCCAGTCCCGGCTGCTCGCCGCCGAGCTGACAGCCATGGAGGTCGGCCGGGGCGCGGTCGTAGGCGTCTTGATGAACCGCTCAGAACGGCTCGTCGTAACCCTGCTCGCGGTGCTGCGGGCGGGGGCCGCGTATCTCGCCCTCGACCCGGATGATCACCCGAGCCGGCTGTCGCGCCTGGCGGAGGACGCCGGAGCCGTTCTCGTGATCACCGAGCAGTCGCTGCGCGAACGCCTGCCCGAGGAGCTCCGGGCGTATGTCCCGGGGTCCATTCCGAGCGGGCCAATTCACAGCGGGCCAGAAGCGGGCGGACTGTCCGCGCACAAGTCCGAACCCGCGGCGGCTCAGGACTCTCCGGAGCAGCAGCTCGCCTACATCTCGTACACGTCCGGCTCGACCGGCGAACCCAAGGGCGTCGCCGTGCCCCACCAGGCGGTAGTGCGCCTAGTCGATCAGCCGGACTGGATGACGATACAAGCCGAGGACGTCTTCCTCCAGCTCGCCCCCGCATCATTTGACGCGTCGACGCTCGAAATCTGGGCTCCCCTGACCCACGGCGCCGAACTCGTTGTCTTCCCCGCGGGCCCGATCGACACCGGCCAGCTGGCGGCGACCATCAGGGACCAGCGGATCAGCGTGCTCTGGCTGACCGCTGGCCTGTTTCATCAGATGGTCGCCGAGCATCTGGACGCGTTCTCCGGCGTGCGGCACCTCATCGCGGGTGGTGACGTGCTGGCGCCAGAAAGCGTCCATGCCCTGATGACGGCCTGCCCTGAGCTGATCTTCACAAACGGGTACGGCCCGACGGAGAACACCACGTTCACCACCTGCTGGACCAGTTCCGAGCCGCCCTCGGTGGCCTCGGTTCCGATCGGAAAGGCGATCAGCGGCACTGGCACGCTCGTGCTGGACCCCGACCTGCGCCCCGTTCCCGTCGGAGTGCGCGGGGAGCTGTACGCCACGGGCCTGGGTCTGGCGCACGGTTACCGCAACAAACCCGGTGCGACAGCGGAACGCTTTGTGCCCTGCCCGTACCCGGGGCACGGCGGGCGTATGTATCGCACCGGCGACCTGGCGCGCTGGCTGCCAGGCGGGGAGCTGGAATTTCTCGGCCGGATCGACCAGCAGGTCAAGATCCAGGGATACCGCGTCGAACCAGGTGCCGTGGAGGCGGAACTGGTCCGGGATCCTCGTGTCCGGCAAGCTGTCGTGCTGTCCCAGTCAGATGGCGGCGCGGGCAAACGGCTGCTCGCCTACGTGACCCTCGAAACGCCCGCCGATGATCCCGGCGACATCAGCGTGCAGTTGCGCGAAACACTGGCCGGCGCGCTGCCCAGCTACATGGTCCCATGGGCGATCGTGGTCCGGCCGGACCTGCCGCTCAATCGCAACGGCAAGGTGGACCGCGGCGCGTTGCCGACCGCCCAGCGGATTCCTCGTAACGTGTGGAACGAGTTCGTCCCGGCGAAAACGTCGATGGAGGTCGCGATCGCCGATGTCTGGGGTTCGGTGCTGGGCATCGAACCAATCGGAATCGAGGACGACTTCTTCGACCTGGGCGGGCACTCGCTGCTCGCCGTCGACCTGATCGAGAGCATGCGCGCCCGCCTCGGCGTGAACATGGAGGCCCGGATGCTCTACCTGCAGCCGACCGTCGCCGAGCTGGCCCAGCAGCTCTCCTCCCCGTCACTTTGCTCTCCGTCACTTGGCTCGGGGACTTCGGAGGCGCATCAGCCATGACCGATTCCATGACGGATTCCATGGTGAGCCCGGCCGGCGGCTGTCCAGTACCTCAGGTGGCGTCCGGCGGGTGCCCAGTCCCGCACGAGGAGCCGGATCTCGTCGATCCGACGCTGCACAGTCACGGGGATCCGCACGCGTTGTGGCGTCATCTCCGCCAGTACGCTCCGGTGAGCTGGCAACAGGTCGGTGACTCCCAGGGTTTCTGGTCGGTGACCCGCTACGCGGACTCCGGCACCGTGCTCCGCGACTACGAGCGCTTCACCTCCGAACGCGGCACGATGATCGATCTGCTTGGCAAAGACGACCCAGCCGGCGGAAGCCAGCTCGCTGTCACCGATCCGCCCCGGCACACCATAATGCGTCTCCCGCTGCAGCGGGCTCTGACGCTCAAGGCCGTGCAACGCAGCGAGGAGGTGATACGCGCGCAGATCCTGCGGCTGCTGATGCCGCTCGCCGACGGAGGCACTTTCGACTTCGCGCAGGCAATGCTGGCCATGCCCATGGCCGTCACGGGGGTCCTGATGGGCCTTCCCCGAGAGGACTGGGAGAGGCTGACCCGCCTGACCACCACGTGCATCGCGCCGGACGACCCCGAGTACCGGCACCCCAAGGGCCGCGAGAAGACCCTGCAAGCGGCCCATCGCGAGCTCTTCGCTTACTTCCAGGACATAGTCCGCAGCCGTCAGCGTAACCTCGGCGACGACCTGATCAGCATCCTGCTGAAAACCGAATTCGAGGGCCGGCGGATGTCGGTCGGCGAGACCGTATCCAATTGCTACAGCATGCTGCTCGGCGCCAACGTGACCACACCGCATGCACCGAGCTTCGCCTTCGATCACCTGATAGGCACCCCGCAGCTTGACGACTGGATAGCTCATCCTGAGCTGATTCGCACCGGAGTCGAGGAGGCGCTGCGGTGGGCGTCGCCGATCACCTACTTCATGCGGTATGCGATCAGGGACGTGGAGCTCAGCGGGACCCAGATCAGAGCCGGAGACGCTGTGGTGGTCTGGATCCGTTCCGCCAACCATGACGAGGAAGAATTCACGAATCCTTTTTTCTTCGACATCCGGCGGCGCCCTAATCACCACATCGCCTTCGGCGCGGGCGTCCACCACTGTGTGGGGCACAGCGTTGCCCGCGTTACGTTGCGCTTGCTCTTCACGGAACTGTTCCGCTCATTCACCGACTTCACCCTGACAGGACCGGCGGAACGGCTCAGCTCCAACTTCGTGTCAGGCTACAAGCACATGCCCATGACCGCTTCCGTAAAGGGATGATGACATGCGACGCCCTGCGAGATGGCTTATCAGGGAACCCTCAGCTGGAAGTGACGCCCGCTTGTTCTGTATTCCGTATTCCGGATGCGGGGCAAGCATGTACCGGCAATGGCCGCAATTTCTTGACGGAATCGAGGTCTGCCCCGTCCAGCTGCCGGGCCGCGAGAACCGGATGCGCGAGCCCGCCTATGGCACTTATGAGGAAATGGCGGACGGCCTTGTTGACGGGCTGGCATCCTACCTCGACAAGCCATTCGGCTTCTTTGGTCAGTGCGGATCCGCGCTGGCCGCTGTCGAGACCACTATCCGGCTCGCCGAACGCGGCCTTCCGGTGCCTAAGCGCCTGTTCCTGTCCTCCCAGGTGGCGCCGCATGACCCGCCATACGGCCGGCTGCTGGGCATGACGAATCCTCAGTTGCGAGACGAACTGCACTTCCTGTTCGCCGAACTGGGAGCGGAACCGCCAGAGGATCTCGTTGACCTTGCCCACGAAATCCTCATCACCGACATGGAAGCGACCCGCAAGTACCGCCACGACCACGCGGTGGACCTCCCCACGCCCATCACCGCCATCGCATGGACACGTGACATCGATGTCCCGGCCGAACTCACCAAGGGCTGGTCGGACTACGCGCCGACCACGTTCGAACTGCTCGAAGGCGTGCATTACACGTTCCTGGAAGCACCGGAGTCGTTGCGGGCCGTCATCGTTCGCGATCTCGGGAAGGGAGTGTAATGACGTCTCGCGTCGCGGGGTCCTATCTCCTCGGAGAGAGGATCGAGCAAGTCTTTGCGCACCATGCGAAGCGCGCTCCCGATGCCGTCGCCGTACAGCAGGGAACAGAGCAGGTGACGTACGGGGAATTGCGCCAGGAGGCCGGCAAGGTCACATCGGCATTGCGGGCGCTGGGGATTGGCGCCGGAGATTTCGTTCCAGTACTCATGGATCGCTCTCCGCAGCTTGTGGCTACCCTGCTCGGTATTATGGGGACGGGGGCCGCGTATATCGCTATGGACTCCGGCTGGCCGAAAGGTCGTATCGATGACGTTGTGGCGCGTAGCGGGTCCGGGTTCGTAGCCGACGCCGCATTTTTCGACGGGCTGCCGTCAACGGTCACCGATTTCCCGCCTCTCTCCGATGGAACCGTGGCGGCATGCGTCTTCTTCACATCTGGATCGACCGGGCGGCCCAAGGGAGTTATTTCCCCGCATCGCGGTACCGTAAGAACTCTGGTTGAAGTTCCCGAGATACCCCTGGACCAGGACACCGTATTCTTGCAGTGCGCTCCGTTGCCGTGGGATGGGGCCTCGATTGAGTTGTGGGCACCGCTACTCAACGGGGGGCGATGCGTCTTTCTCGACCCAGGGTTGCCCGCCCTCGACGCATCCGCACTGCGGGCGGCCATCGATCAGGGGGTGAATAGCCTATGGCTGACAAGCTCCCTGCTTAACGTGCTTGTCGAGGAAGACCTGGAACTCTTTCAGGGGATACGCCTGCTGCTGACCGGCGGGGAACGGGTTTCCCCGACGCATGCCCGGAGAATCCTGGAGCGTTTCCCCGGCCTGCACCTGGTCAACGGCTATGGCCCGGCGGAGAGCACCATCTTCGCGACCGTCCACCGGATACGGCCCGAGGATGTCGGCGATGGCGCTCCGGATGTGCCGATAGGGACCCCAGTCCCGCATACGGGGGTACTCCTGATCGGGCAAGATGGGGAGCCAGTCCCGGCCGGGGAAATCGGGGAAATCGCCATCAGCGGCGACGGACTCGCCATCGGTTATCTCGGCGACCCGGAAGAAACCAGGAAGCGTTTCTTCACGCTCGACGACGCTCGCTATTACCGCACCGGAGACCTGGCGCAGGCAGATAGCAACGGGATCCTGCGTTACCGCGGCCGGTCCGACCGCCAGTTCAAGATCAACGGCCTGCGTATCGAACCGGGCGAAGTCGAGGCAGTGATCGAGACATACCCCACGATCTCCTCCTGCCACGTCGTCCGCGCCGAACTCTCCCCTGGCCGGCCTCAGGTGGGCTGTGTCTACGCAACATCGGATGCCGCACCCGTTGACCTGGCGGAATTGCGGAATTTCTCCGCCAGGAAGCTACTCAAGGGGATGCTCCCGAGCATTGCGTGTCAGGTGCCCCGATTGCCTTTGGGCGCCACGGGGAAAGTCGATTCCGCAGCGGTTCTCCGCCTACTCCAGGAGAATTCCGGCGAGGCCGCGGCACCGGATGCCCTGGCCGACGGTGAGGCAGAACTGTTCCTGAGCGAGGTGCGCTCGCTTCTCGGCCGGCCGGAACTTACCCTTCACGATGACCTGGTCGCCGCGGGAATCGATTCTCTGGACGCTATCCGTCTGAGCGCCCGGCTCGGAGCGCGTACCGGCACCCGGATCCCCGCACTTCATGTCTACCGGGAACCTACTGTTGCCGGCCTGCTGAAGGCGGCTGCCCTGGCTTCAGAAGGACACGTCTCACTTCTGGCGGCGCATGCCGATGACGGCGGACCCTGCTCCCTGTCCCATGCGCAGGAGCGCTTCTGGCTCGCCGAACAGTTCTTTCCCGGTGCGGCGGACAACATGGCCGTCCTTGCCTATGTCATCACCGGCCAGCTCGACACCGACGTACTGCAAGCCGCTCTCGGTGACGTTGTCGCCCGGCACCCTTCATTGCGAACGCTCTATGCGTGGTCGAAAACCACGGCGACGCAGCGGGTCCTGGGCACCGACGACGCCCAGGTGCGCTTGGCGCCGGTCGACCCGCCCGCTGATGCCGATGGTCTTCCAACGCGGGACATAGCCGAGCATCTCACCGCCGACTGGTTCGACACTCCCTTCGACCTGACCAAAGAGATCCCGCTGCGTGCGCGGCTGGCCCGGCTGGACGACGAACGGTACCTCCTCTGCCTGCATCTTCATCACGTAGCGTTCGACGGCTGGTCGGAAGACATCCTCATCAGGGATCTACACGACGCCTACGCGTCACGCGTCGCGGGTCACCCGCCGCTCCCCGCTAAACCGGCAATCACGTATGCCGACTACAGCAGATGGGAGCGGGCTCAGATCGATCAGTGGGTGGGCGCGGACCTGCCGTTCTGGCGGGACATCCTGGAGTCATCCCCCGGTCCCTGCCTGCCTGCCCCGGCCGGCCTCGGAGAAGCCGAACGGCTGGAAACCGTGCTCGAGGTGAGCCCGGACATCGTCGAAGGGCTTACGCGTGCCGCGGCTCAGTGCGGTAGTCCGGTCATGGGCGCGCTGCTCGCCGCGGCCGCGCAGGCACTGTCGCGTACTCTCGGCATCCGCGATGTCTGCCTCGGCACCCTCACCATGGGCCGCCACGAGCCACAACTGGAACATCTCATCGGTTACTTCGTCAATCCGCTGGCGGTGCCGATGCATGGAGTTCCAGATCTGACTCCCGGCGAACTCCTGACCGTCACAGGTGAAACAATCGCTTCAGTCATGGACCACAGCAGGACACCGTTCGACCGCTTGGTATACGAACTGCGACCCGACCGTGAACGGCATCCATGGTTCCAGGCCTGGGCAGTTCTGCATAATCCGAAACCGCACGGCCGACCCGACTCCGGGCTAACAATCGAGCCAATCTGGATCAGGCCACCGCGAACGTCATTCGAACTGATGATAGAGGCATTTCCCCAGTACAGCGGAGGGTGGGAACTACGCATTTCACGGCGTGCCGATGGCATCGATCACGACACCGCTGAGGCATTGGCCGCTGAACTCGCCACAGCCATCAGTAGCCTGTCCTCATCGGCGGCCGCTCTCCTGAGCTGAATATTAACCAATAAGACGAGGAAAGGATCATAATCATGTTTGGTGATGAGAGTCAGGATTTCGAAGTCGTCGTGAACGCGGAAGAGCAGTACTCCATCTGGCCTTCTAACCGCGACCTTCCAGCGGGCTGGCACCTTGCGGGCTTCCGGGGACCGAAAAGCGACTGCCTGGCCCACATCGATATCGTATGGACCGACATCACCCCGCTGAGCGCGCGTCAGGGGACATTTGACCCGACTTGTGAAATTATCGGCGGCCGGGCAGGCGAAGAATTTGCTGACCTGCGGGTTCTCGTGGCCGGCTTACTGGGACAACGTGCGCTTGCGGCGGCCAGCCAAACGGCAGTACCGGCCAAGTAGCAGCGTTACGGACATCTCGCACGCGGCGTTCCCGGGGTCCTCCGGCCCGCCCTGTTCACATGTCACCCTTCCTGACCGACATGTCACCCGGTAACGCTGGACAGAAGCCACAAATCAGGACACGGAATCGTCGTAGCGGGTGACATGTGTGTCGTAGCGGGCAATGCCGGTGAATTAAGCCCGCCTGGCCAGCCGCCACTGGCTCGCAATGCCACGGCTGGCGCGGTGCTTTTACGCTTCGTGGTGACTTTATGGTACTGGGTGCGCGCGCCAAAATAACGTGCGTTTGCGGCATGTTGGGCATGTCGTCTTTGCTAGAGTGCGCTGAACAGCCTGGGTGAACTATGCATACCGATACATAGCGGACACATGGGCCATCCTTCAGTGGGAAGAAAAGAGC
>JAFARZ010000166.1 GCA_019245115.1 Streptosporangiaceae bacterium
GCTGTCCGCGCCCCCGGTGGAGGAGGTCAAGGTCGGCATCGCGATCCTGGAGGCGCTCGGCCTGCGCGAGCGGGGCCTGGAGATCGTCTCCTGCCCGTCCTGCGGCCGCGCCCAGGTCGACGTCTACACGCTGGCTGAGCGGGTCACCGCCGCCCTGGAGGGCCTGCCGGTTCCGCTGCGGGTCGCGGTCATGGGCTGCGTCGTGAACGGTCCCGGCGAGGCCCGCGAGGTCGACCTCGGGGTCGCGTCCGGCAACGGCAAGGGCCAGATCTTCGTGCGCGGGAAGGTGATCGCGACCGTCCCCGAGTCCCAGATCGTGGAGACCCTGATCGAGGAGGCCATGCGGCTGGCCGAGTCCGGCGACGTGGCCGCGGACGGTTCAGGAACTCCGGTCGTCACGACTCACTGAACGGGCCCGTCCGTCCGGATGGATGTGACAACCACCCGGTTGTAACCGGGTCGCTGCCACATTCATCCGATGGTCCGGCGGTCTGTTCAGGCGGACTTGGCTTGCATCGGCCGGGTGGCCAGGCTCTCCGCGACCACGATCTCGCCCACCTGCTCCGCGGCCTGCGCGCGCGCCTCGTGCGGCAGCATCTCGTCGGTCACCAGCACGTCCACGTCGGACAGACGCGCGAACGAGCTGAGGCTGACCAGACCCCACTTGGTGTGGTCGGCCAGCACCACGACGCGGCGCGCTACCCGGATGAAGGCCCGGTTGGTCTCGGCCTCGGCGAGGTTGGGCGTGGTCAGCCCGGCGTCGGCGTCGATCCCGAAGCAGCCCAGGAAGAGCAGGTCGAAATGGAGGGAGCGGATGGTCAGATCGGCGACCGGACCGACGAGCGCCTCGGATGGGGTGCGCACCCCGCCGGTCAGCACCACCGGATCGGCAGACCCATCCAGGCCGCGCGTGCCGCTGAACAGGTTCGTCACCCGCAGCGAGTTGGTGACGATGGTCAGTCCGGGCACGTCGAGCAGGCACTGTGCCAGCGCGAACGTGGTGGTCCCGCCCGCGAGCGCGATCGCGGTGCCCGGCCGGACCAGGCCCGCGGCGGCCCGCGCGATGGCGCTCTTTTCCGGCCGCTCCAGGACGAGCTTCGCCTCGAAGCCCGGCTCCTGACTGGCGGGCGATCCCGGCAGGACCGCGCCGCCATGGACCTTTTCGATCAACCCGTCTCTCGCGAGCACCTCGAGATCCCGGCGGATCGTCATGTCCGATACGCCGAGCCTCTGGGTAAGATCGCTTACTCGCGCGCTGCCATCCGTGCGGACGGCTTGCAGGATGAGTGATTGGCGGTGCCTGGCAAGCATCCGACTCCCCCTTCTGGTTCAGTGAATGACTCCCGGCCCGGCACTGACGGCCCGGTTACGTCATCCGTCCCTTATGAGACGTACGCGGCCGGTGTTCGGTTCCGACTGCGGTTGTGTGATCCGGGGAGATCTTCAGTCAAGCGAAGGCAGCCCGTGTGCCCAATATTCAGGCGATTCACAGGAACTCGCAAGTCCCGACCTGGGAGTATTGCTTATGGTGTCCGAGATGTGATCTGTCAGCGATGACGTTCAACGCCATCTGTAAATTGGCTGTAACAAATCGGTCATGTCGGCCGCTCCTTGTAACGGATCGCCGACAATAAGTGCACGAAAACACGCGATTGTGCACAGCCGCTTCCGGACGCCAACCGCCCTACACAAACCGCATCCGCGAAATACCCGCCCATCCCGCCCGATCCCGGGTCCCGCATCGTCCGCTTCCCCGTCGGTTTCCGGATTCCGCGTCGTCCGCTTTCCCGCCGGTTTCCGGATTCGGCGTTGTGCGGACTCCCGTCGAGTTCCGGGTTCGGCGTTGTGCGCTTCCCCGTCCGTCGCCGGCTCCGCGCGGTCCGCTTCCCCGTCCGTCCCCGGCTCCGCGCGGTCCGCTTCCCCGTCCGTCGCCGGCTCCGCGCGGTCCGCTTCCCCGTCGGGTCCCGCATCGCCCGCATCCCGTCGGGTCTCGCATCGGGTCTGCTGGCGGTAACGGGGGCCGTGGCCCCCGCCCCCGATAGAACACGGGCTGTGGCCCCCTACCCGGGCGGCACGGGCGCGACCCAACGGCCGGGGGCGCGGCGCGGACTGGGCGCAGGGCGACCCAGCAGCCGCGGCGCGTCTCGTCCGGAGGGCCTCGCAGGCTCTTGTCGCTGGTCAGTGGGCTGCGGGTGGACGGTGCGGGAGAACACACCGGGTCTGGTCACGTATCGAGGGTGTGTCGCTTTTGTTGCCGTATAGTGACTTGTTAGCGTTAACATCGTCGCACATGTGCCTGTATGTGGCGTTGAGGTGACGGTGGTGCCCATGAGGGAGTATCTACCTGGAGCGACCCAAGCAGAACAGTCCACTGTGCGTGGTGTCTTGACATCACGTTAGCGGCAGACCTACCGTCAACGGCGCCAGGCAGCGGAACAACAGCAATCGCGCGTTACCACTCTCGCGACAAAGTCGACGGGGCTCGCGGCATACGCAGCGAGCCTGGCTCGGGAGAGTAGCCCGTCCCGGGAAAATTCCATGGAGGTCCTTGTGAAAAAGATCGACCCGGTGGTCGACGAAGCGATTCAGACGCTCAACATGAAAGACGGGCCGTCCCGTCGTCGGCTGATCGAGGGAGCGGGCCTGTTCAGCGCGACAGCCGCGGCCTCGGCGCTGATCTCGGCGTGCACCAGCTCATCCACGAGCAGCGCCAAACCGAACTCCTCGGGCTCGACCTCGAGCGGGGCGGCCGCTGTCGCCGGTAACTTCCCGTCGACACCGAAGTGGCAGTTCTGGTTCGCCAACCACGCCGACACCAACGCCTTCTTTACCCCGACGCAGTATGGGTTCGCCGACGCGGCCGCGCTGCTCGGCCTGCCGACGCCGAAGTGGGGCGGCGACCCGAACCAGAGCGTCACGAACCAGGTCAACTACATAAACACGGCGGTTGCCGCCAAGGCGGACGGCATCGCCACGACGGTCACCAGCGGCACCGGATTCACCTCGGCCATACAGAGCGCGATGAACGCCGGCATCCCGGTGCTCTCGTACAACGCCGACGGCGTGTACGTCAACGGCCAGCCGCAGATCGGCAGCAACCGGCTCGCCTACGTCGGGCAGGCGCTGTTCATCTCCGGCCAGATCATGGGCGCGACGATCAAGTCGCTGATCCCAGGCGGTGGCAAGATCGGCATCGGCATCGCCCAGCCCGGGGCCGGCAACATCCAGCCCCGGTTTGATGGTGCCGCGTCGGTTCTCGGCAGCTCGTACCACGTGGAATCCATCAACACCACCACGGACACCTCGGCCGAGCAGTCCAAGCTGACGTCGTGGCTCCTGGGCAACAAGGACGCCAAGGGGATCTTCGCGGTCGACTACGGGTCGACGTCCTCCCTGGCCGCGGCGCTCAAAGGGGCCGGCTCGTCGATCCCGAGCGGCGGATTCGACACCGCCCCGACGACGCTTAGCGGCATCTCGGGCGGCTCGGTGAGCTTCTGCATCTTCCAGGACCCGTACCTGCAGGGATTCCTGCCGGTGCTGTACATGTACCTGTACAACCTGTCCGGCAGTCAGCTGCAGCCGCCGGACACCGACACCGGCCTGACGGTGATCACCAAGGACAACATCGCCCAGTTCAACAAGAACAGCCGGTTCCAGGGTGCTTCTTCGGCCCAGCAGTTCCTTCAGCGGCCGTCCGGCGCCATCAAGAACCCGATGGCGACCACCAGCACCTGACGTTGCGGAGCAACGACGCGGGCAGGCCCGGCATGCGCCGGGCCTGCCCGGCGGTGCCCGGGTGAGTAAGGCGCGGGTACCGAGCTTAGGCTCGGGTATACGGACAGAACAGGGAGAGATGGGAAGATTCAGGTGAGCGAGGCAACCCAGCAGAGTCCGGACGTGATGGGCAGACCGCCGGGACCCAGAGCGGTGACAGGGAACGGCCGGTCGCTGGGGAGCGTGCTCGGGCAACTGGCCAGGCAGCGCGAGGCGGCCGTGTTCGTGATCGCCGTCGCGTCCTTCGTCGGCTTCTGGCTGGCGAACTCGGCCTTCGTCTCGACGACGACGCTCGCCGTCACGTTCAACAACACCCTCCCGGCGATCATCATCATCGCGCTGGGTGAGGTGCTCCTGCTGATCTGCGGCGAGATCGACCTGTCCGTCGGATGGGTCGTCGGCTTCGCGCCGTTCTTCATGCACTACCTGGCCGACTATTACCACGTGCCCGGGCCGCTGGCGATCCTGTGCGCGCTGCTCCTGGGGGTCGTGGTCGGCTGGGTGAACGGTTTCCTCACGGTCACCGTCCGTCTGCCGTCCTTCATCACCACGCTCGGCACGGGCTTCATACTTCAGGGCACCATGCTCTACACCTCGCATGCCGAGCCCGCCAGCGTCCCGACGAGCGTGGCACATTACGGGAGCTGGCTTGGCGGCGGTAACAAGTACTCATGGCTGATCTGGGCCGTCGTGCTCACCGCGATCTTCCACATCCTGCTCACCCGTACCCGGTGGGGGCTGCACACAGTGTCCGTGGGCGGCAACCTGCTGGGATCGCAGGAGGCGGGTATCAAGGTGGCCCGGATCAAGTACGGCAATTTCATGTTCACCAGCGTGCTCGGCGCGCTGGTCGGACTTCAGACGATGTACTACATCAACTCCATCGACCCGAACTCCGGCAGCTATATACCGATGTTCAACGCGGTCACCGCGGCGGTCATCGGGGGCACCGCTATGCTCGGCGGAGCCGGCACCATTATCGGAGCACTCTTCGGCGCGATCCTGCTGGCCAACCTGTCGGTGGGCTTCTCCGTCGAGGGCATCAGCGCCAACCTGCTGTACGCCATCAACGGCGTCTTCATCCTCGTCGCGATGGTCGCCAACGTGCAGCTCACCAGGCTGCGGGAGAGGGGAGGGCGGTAGCCATGACCGAGCCCATGCACACCGGCGATGTGCTCCGCATCGAGCACATCGCCAAGAATTACGGCGCGGTGACCGCGCTGACCGACATCAACATGCACCTCGGCAAGGGCGAGGTGCTCGGGCTGATCGGCGACAACGGGGCCGGCAAATCCACGCTGCTGAAGATCCTCTGCGGCTTCCAGCCGCCGTCGTCCGGGCAGATCTACCTGGACGGCGAGGCGGTCACGCTCAAGTCGGTGGACCACGCGCGGTCGCTCGGTATCGACGCGGTCTACCAGGACCTCGCGATGGTCAACCAGCTCACCGTCTACCAGAACATGTTCCTGAACCGCGAGAAGGTGCGCTGGCCGCTGCTGAACAACCGGGCCATGCGCCGCGAGGCGCGGGAGCACCTCGACGAGATGGGCGTGCGCATCCAGGACATCAACTCTCCCGTCGCCAAGTTGTCCGGCGGTCAGCGGCAGGCCATCGCGGTGGCGCGGTCGGTCTTCTCCAACCCCAAGATCCTGCTGCTGGACGAACCGCTGGCCGCGATGGGGGTGAAGGAGGGTGCGATCATCCTCGACCTCATCACCCAGCTCAAGCACGAGGGCAAGGTCTCGATCATCATCATCGCGCACAACTACGGTCAGGTGCTCGAGGTGTGCGACCGGGTGAACCTTATCCAGGACGGTCGCATCAGCCTGGACAAGCGCAGCGACGAGACATCGGCGGAGGAACTCACCGAACTGGTGGTGGCGGAATACCGCAAGGCCCTACAGGAGCGCCAGCGCGCCTCCGCCTGAGCCGCTGGACGGTGACGGGCTTACCGCCGTGACCCATCGGGCATTATGGGGGGCATGCCGAAGCCTAGTCTGGCCAGGGCGTCCCGCGGCCGCGCAAGCCAGGGCGCCATAGCCGTCGCGCTCGTCGCCCTCGCCGCCTCCGCCTGCACCTCCTCCGGGGCGGCCGTATCCGGGACGCACGGCGCGGCGACGGGGCAGAGTTCTCCGGCCGCGACGGCCGCCCAGGGCGCGGCCGCTCAGGGCGGCACCATCGTCCCGACGCACAGTGCGCTGCACTGGCATGCCTGCCCGAGCCAGGGCGGCAACGTCGAGTGCGCGACGCTGAGCGTGCCGCTGAACTACGCGGACCCGCGGGGCAGGCACATCACCCTGGCGCTGGACATGGTGCCCGCGACCGCGCCCGTCAGCCAGCAGCAAGGCATCCTGCTGGTCAACCCGGGCGGTCCGGGCGGTGACGGCCTGCCGCTGGCCCAGGAGGTGGCACAGGGCCTCGCCCGGAGCGTGGCCGCGGACTACGACATCGTCGGCTTCGACCCGCGCGGCGTCGGTTCCTCGGTCCCGTCGCTGAGCTGCGACCCCGGCTTCTTCACAACCGTGCGCCCGGACTACATCCCGAAGAACCAGGCCGCCGAGCAGGTCCTCATCAACCGGGCCAGGACCTACGCCCAGGACTGCGAGAAGCGGTTCGGCTGGCTGCTGCCCTACATGACTACCGAGGACGTCGCTCGCGACCTCGACTCCATCCGCGATGCGTTCGGGGTCTCGCAGCTGAACTATTTCGCCTTCTCCTACGGCACCTATATCGGCCAGGTCTACGCGACGTTGTTCCCGGGACGGGTCAGGCACATGGTGCTGGACAGCGTGGTTGACCCGACCGGCGTCTGGTACAACGACAACATCCAGCAGGACTATGCGTTTCAGGGCCGGATGGAGGCGTTCTTCGCCTGGGCCGCCCGTTACGACGGCACCTATCAGCTGGGCGCCACCGCCGCTCAGGTCCAGGCCGCCTGGTACCGGGCCCGCACCCAGCTGACGGCGCACCCCATCAACGGCACGAACGGTCCGCTGATCGGACCCGACGAGTTCGATGACACGTTCCTGCTGGGCGGATACCTCGACACGTTGTGGCCGGGCCTGGCCCAGGCGCTCTCCGCCTACCTCAATCAGGGGCAGAGCGCCGACATGCTCAATGAGTTCCAGCAGAACGGCGCGCAGAACGAGAACGAGTTCGCCGTCTACAACGCGGTGCAGTGCTCGGACGTGAACTGGCCGCGCAGCTGGGCCAAATGGACCGCGGACACCGAGACCGTGTACAAGACGGCGCCATTCCAGGCCTGGGACAACGCCTGGTTCAACGCCGCCTGCGCGTTCTGGCCCATCAAGGGACCATCCCAGCCGCTGCGGATCAAGGACGCCGGATTGCCTGGCATCCTGATACTCCAGGGGACCCTGGACCCGGCGACCCCTTATGCCGGTGCACGGAACGCACAGAAGGCCCTGCGCCCGGCCGCCCGGATGGTCGTCGTGGAGGGAGGCGGGAATCACGGACAGTCGCTGGAACAGCCAGCGGACTCCTGCGTGCAGGGCTACCTCAACGCCTACCTGGCCACCGGAGCCCTGCCAACCGGGCCAAACCCGGTCAATGCCACCTGCCCCCCCGTCCCCGACCCGACGCCCCAGGGATAGAGAACCCGGGGCCCCGCCTTAATTGGCGTGGCGGATCCGGGCTCCATGTGCGCGTGCCAAAATAACGTGCGTTTGCGGCATGTTGGGCATGTCGTCTTTGCTAGAGTGCGCTGAACAGCCTGGGTGAACTATGCATATCGATACATAGCGGACACATGGGCCCATCCTTCAGTGGGAAGAAAAGAGCCCTTTGGAAGAAAAGGTGCCGGAAACCGGCGCCCTACCTTCCGCGAAGCTCTTTTCTTCCACGTCGTCCACCGCAGCTGCCGTCACATAACGGTCATATCCGGACAAAATCGGCACCCGCCACGACACGCCGCA
>JAFARZ010000091.1 GCA_019245115.1 Streptosporangiaceae bacterium
GTACGACATCACCGAACCAGTGCGCGCCGAGATGGGCCCGACGCTGCTGTTCAACCCGACGGCGCTGGGGGATCTACCGACCACGCTGGGGTTTGATCCGCTGCTGTGGTGCCAGTTCCCGCAGCACGCCGAGGAACGGGCGGTGGATTTGATCTCCGGGGGTGTGGGGGGCCGCTCGGACGGCGAGGGGCGCCGGTGGGACGAGTAGGCCCAGCGGGTGCTGGCGGCGCTGCTGCACGCCGCGGCGATCGGCGAGCTGGCGGCCCTGGATGTGCTGCGCTGGGTGGCCAGCCCGGACGAGCACAAGCCGCTGGTGATGGGGCTGTTGCGGGAGTCCCCGGCCGCAGTGGCCTACCTGCCCTCGGCGGAACAGTTTTTCGCCACGAACTCCCGGACCCGATCCAGCGTGACGTTCACGATCATGCCCGCACTGGCGTGGCTGACCAACCCGCACGCCCTCGCGGCGACCCGGGCGGCGACGCCGTTTGAGGTGCGGGAATTGCTGCGGGAGCGAGCGACGATCTATCTGCTGGGCCGCTCAGAGACCCGAATCGCGCCGCTGTTGTCGGCGCTGACCGGGTATTTCGCCCGGGAAGCCCGACGGTATGCGGCCACGTTCCCGGCTGGCCGGCTAGATCCCCCGGGCCGGCTGGTGCTGGATGAGGCGGCGGCGATCTGCCCGGTGCCGCTGGATGAGTGGTTCCAAGACTTCGGATCCCAGGGGTTGACGCTGATTGCCACGTTCCAATCGCTGGCCCAGGTACGCCAGCGGTGGGGCTGGGATGGGGCTAAGGCCATCCGAAACAACACGGGCACGACGATCCTGCACGCCTACGGATCCGATGAGCAGGACCTAGCGGCGTGGTCGGCACTGTCGGGTCAAGTGATGCGCGACGGGCGCCCGCAGCAGGTGTTGACGCTGCCGCAGCTGATGACCATCCCACGAGGGTCGATGGCGGTGTGGCCGGGTGAAACCGCAGTAACCATGGGCCGAATGTCGCCGGGGTGGAAGCGGCCGGATGTGCAGGCGGCGGCCAAGCGCCGGGGGCTGGCGCTGGCGGCGGTCGTCGAGGGGATGGAAAACGAGCTGGCCACCCAGGCGGTCGGCCTGTCGGATCTCCCAGTCGTGGGCGGCAGCAAGTGACTGGGCGACGCAGGCGGGCGGGCGACGCCCCGCAGGAGTTGCCGCTGGGCGAGGGCGATATGGCCCAGGCGCTGATGGGTCTGGCCCGCCAGGTGGAGCGGGTGCAGCGCGCCCAAGCGGCGCAGGAAGAGATGCTGCGGAACCTAGCGGCGGATGTCGCCCGCCTGGCGCGGACCGCCCGCCCGGATCCGCCGCTGTCGTGGCTGCTGGCCGGCGCCCAGGCGGGCGGCGACATGGCGGGGCTGGCGGCGATCCTGGACGACCTGGTGACCTGGGTGGGCGACGTCTACCTGTTCTACCCCGACGCCCGGTTGGCGCCGTGCTGGCTGTGGCACCCGGGCGCGGTCGAGGAGCTGTTGTGGCTGCGCCAGTACCACCGCGAGGCCTACCACCCGCTGGGCCGCTCCGCGGCGAAGGCCGCCGAGTTCCACGAACGGTTCCTACCGGGTGTGATCAAACGACTGGGCAAGTCCCTGGACGGCTGCGACCTGACCCTGCACCAGCCCGGACACAAGCTGCACCGGCCCCATCCGATCACCGCACCACTCGCCGACTACCGGCATCGCATCGCCACAGAGTGGGCCACCCAGCAGATCCCCGACCCCGCACCAGCAGAACTCAACGACGCCAAAGCACACACCAGATCCACTCAGCAGCAGCACTCACCGAGCTAGCGATCCAGTCAGCAACGAAGCCCTAGAGATCAACAGCAAGGACAACACCATGAACCCCGAAGATCAAACGCACGGTCAACCCCACAAGATCACCAAGAGGGACACACCAAGGCATCCCGATCCCGAGGCCTATGTCGCGCCGACGGCGCGACGGATGTGCAAGATCAGCAAGTGCGGTCGGGAACTCTATGCGCTTGATCGTTGTCGGGGGCACTACGAACGCTGGATCCGCTTCGGGAATGACTTCCCGGACGTCCCTATTCGGCGCGGCGCGCGGCTCGGCGTCCCGGGGTATCGGGCAGCGCACGCAGCGGTGCGCGCGGTGCGGGGACCGGCGGCGGCGTGGCCGTGTTCGGTGTGTGGGGACCCGGCGGTGTCGTGGTGCTACGACCGCACCGATCCGGCGGAGCTGGTGGAGGCGGCGCAGGGCCGGCACTACAGCGTGGACCCGGCGCGGTATGTACCGCGGTGTCGCGGTTGCCGGCGACGCCCGTTCTCGCAGGCGACGTCGCTGGGGGTAGCGGCATGTTGAGTCTTTCCCCTGGTCACGACACCTCATATCTCACCGACGCCGTGGGCGGTGGTCGGGAAGGCTACTACAGCGCGGCGGTGACGGCGGGCGAGCCGCCTGGCATGTGGTACGGCGCCGGAGCCGACGCATTAGGCCTGATCGGCCAGGTGGACGCCGACCTGATGGAAGCGATCTATTCGAGGTTGCTGGACCCGCGAGACCCGAACGCCCACGACCGGTCGACGTGGGGGCAGGCGGAGACGGTGGGTGCTGGGCATAAGCACTACCGGTCCGCCCAGGAGCGATACGACGCCGCCCTGGCGGCCAACCCGGGCGCCAGCCCAGAGCAGCGGGCGGAGATGTGGCGGGCGGCGGAGCAGAACGCCCGCCAGGCGACGGCGTTTATCGACGCCACGTTCAGCCCGCCTAAGTCGTGGTCGATCGCCAGCGTGGCGTTCGAACGGGCGAGCAATCTCGCCTACCAGGCGGGCGACGCCCACTCGGCCGCCTACTGGGAGGACAAGCACCGGGCGATCGAACAGGCGGTCCTGGTGGGCGCCCGGGCGTCGATCGACTATCTCCAGGACCACGCCGGCTATGGGCGGGTGGGCAAGCACGGGCCTGGGGCGACTGGGCGGTGGATTGACGCCCATGGGTGGGTGGTCGCCCAGTTCCTTCAGCACGACTCCCGGGAGCACGACCCCCAGCTGCACGTTCACCAAGCGATCCTGAATCGGCAGCTGTGTGCGGATGGGCAGTGGCGGGCGCTGGACTCCACGGCGATCAAACAGTGGCGGGCGGGCGCGGCGGCGGTGGGTGAGCGGGTGGCGGCGGAGTACGCCGCCCAGCACGCCGGGTTGCGGTTCCAGGCCCGGGCCGACGGCAACGGCCTGGAGGTCGCCGGGGTGCCGGCGGAGCTGATCGAGCTGTTTTCCAAGCGGACGGAGGCGATCGATCCACGGGCCGAGGCGATCGCCGACGAGTTCCGGGCCCGGTATGGGCGGGAGCCGTCGCTGCATGAATGGACCCAGATGCGCCAGCAGGCGACGTTGGAGACGCGGGCGCCGAAGTCCCACGACGGGCTCACTGCTGAAGAGCGGATGGACCGGTGGGTTGCCGAGACCCAGGCGCGGGTGGGGCAGGACCTGGCGGCGACCGCAGAGTCAGTAGTAGCCGCGGGCGCGGTGAAGCGGGAAACGGCGCAGTGGTCACCGTGTCAGGTGTCGGCGCAGGCCCTAGCGGAGATCGGGGACCGGCGCTCGTCGTGGCAAGAGGCCGATCTGACACGGGCGATCGGGCAGATGTTGCCGGCGAACCTGGGTTGTAAGCCCGAGATGGTGCCCGAGCTGTTGGACGGGTTGACGCAGCAATCCCTCGGACGGGCGCTGCCGGCCCGCACTGGGGTGGACGCCAGCGATGCCCCGGCGGAGCTGAAGCTGGCCGACGGCCGGTCGGTGTATGAGGCGCCGGGAGCGCGCACGTACTCCACGGAGGACGCGGTCGTCGGGGAGCGGCTGCTGCGTCAGGCGGCGGTGACCCGCGGTGGGGCGACGCTGACCATGGAACAAGCCCAGGCCGTCGTGGACCGGTACGCGGAGTCGCACCGGGAGCTGGGCGCGGATCAGCAGGCGGCTTTGGTGGGGGTGCTGACGTCGGGGGCGATGCTGGAGACGTTGTGCGCCCCGGCGGGCACCGGTAAGTCGTTCGTGGTCGGGGCGATCAATGATGCGTGGACCGAGGCCGGGAAGCGGATGCAGGGGCTGGCGGCGACCCAGCGGGCGGCCGACATCCTGGCTGACGAGGGGCTGACGTCGTCGAACATCACCCGGTGGCTGGCGGCGCAGGGGCGCCTCGAAGCGGGGCGGGCGCTGCCGGGTGATGAGCAGTACCAGCTGGGGCCGGATGTGATCGTGGCGATCGACGAGGCATCGATGGCGCCGCGGAGCGACATCCTGGCGATCCAGCAGAAGTGCGCCGCGGCCGGTGCGAAAACATTGCTGGTGGGCGACGCGGCGCAGCTGACGCCGGTGGGGCCGGGTGGGGTATTGGCCGATGTGGCCGAACACGGCCTGGCTTATGAGCTGACCCAGGTGCGGCGGTTCGAGGCGGACTGGGAAAAAACAGCGTCGCTGGGGTTACGGGCGGGAGACAAAGCGGCGGTGGCCGAGTACGCCAAGCACGGCCGGCTACGCGACGGCGGGGCGGTCGAGCAGACCGAGGCGAAAGCCCGGCAGGCGTGGCTGGCCGACACCCTGGAGGGCAAGGAATCGCTGCTGGTCGCCCAGTCCAATGAGGCAGCGGCGCGATTGTCGGCGGCGTTGCGCGAGGAATTAGTCGCTCTGGGAAAGGTGGGGACAGCAGGCGTTGCGCTGGGGATGCAGGGCACCGTCGCCGGGGTCGGGGATATGGTGCAGGCGCGGCGCAATGCGTGGTCTCTGAAGGGCTGGGAAGGCAACACGATCGCCCCGGTGAATCGCGCCACCTATGAGAACGTGTTGGGAAAGGTCTCGGCGTGCCTGCGTGACTGGTGGGGCAGATGTGGCGATTGTGCCGCATGCGATCTTCTTCGTCCGCGCGTTATCCCTCCGACCTGACCGATGCGCAGTGGGCGTTGATTGAGCCGATGGTGCCGGT
>JAFARZ010000092.1 GCA_019245115.1 Streptosporangiaceae bacterium
GTTAAAGGCGACTGTGCGCATCCCGGCAAAGCACACACCTGGGGTCCGCGGCTGCGCCAACGGTCCGGCGACCACTTCAAACAACGCCTTAAACGGAGCCGGACCCAACCGGCGGCGCAACTCCCGCAGCGCCTTTTCCGACACCGCAGGCATGACCAGGCCGGCAGCGACCAGGCCCGCGCACAGCTTGGCCCAGACTCGGGCATAGCCAATCCGCGGGAATAACCCCAGCGCGAGCACGAAGTAGACCCCGGTTCGCGAGGGCAGTGCACGCAGTCGCTGTTGCAGCGTGCCGGTCTGCGCCAGCACGTCATCAACGAGCTCGAAGGGCAATAGCGGGTCAACTCGCCGAGCTGACCGGGAGCGAATACCCCGGCGGTGACGGTGAATGTTCGGGTCAGGGTCGTGGTCATGGCAGACTGCGCAGGCAACGGGACCTCTGGTGATATAGGCAAGATCGTGACGGGTTTGACCTACCAGAGGTCCCGTCGCCCAACAATCACCTGTGCAATGACTCGCCCTGGTACCTGCCAGCAGTCCCCACGATGCACCCCTAACTGGCTAACCCCTTCTCCCGGCCGATTCCCGGCTAGTAGCCGGTCCAGAAACGAGGGAAGCGGCAGCGGCCCACGGCGCAACCAGAACGAATAACCCTGCACCGCAACGAACACCGTCCACACTCGCCCCACCTCAGAGGCGACACGCCGAACTCCACGCCTCCTGGACGTGATCGCCAAACCGTTAACTCCGCGGCATTGTCGACGTGACGGCCCCGCGGCGAAGACCGAGTTTCAGGTAGCCTTGGACACCTGACTGCGGGAGTCCCGTGCGGTCGTCGTGGTGCTCACGCCGACCAGTCGAGCTGCAGGGCTGTCAGGTCTACCTGGTGGGCGAGTGATGGCAGCGTCAGGATGCCGTGAATGCGTTCATTCACCAGCGGCGGGGCGCAGGGGGCCCGAAAGAGCAGGGGCACGACCGCGGCGTTGTCGAGGATGCGCTGCTCCGCCTCGCGCCAAGCCACTACCGCACGGGCTGGCTCGGCCACGGCGTCCAGCGCGCGGGCGATTGGTGGCCCGGCGGCGGGGCAGCCCTCGGCCAGCGGCTGCACGAACACCCTTCCGCCTAGCTGCGACCACTCCGGGTGCCGCGAGGCCACGGCGATGTCCCACCGTTCGCGGTGGGCGTCGCGCAGCACCCGCCGGTGTTCGGCATCGGCCAGCTCGACGCACCGTACGGCGATGCCGGCCCGTGCCAGCGCTTCAGCGCAGACGCGGGCGACCGAGCCGGCGATGCCGGTTCGGGGATGGACGAGGATCAGCGCGCCGTCGACGTCCGGGCCTGCGCCGGTGGCAAGCGGCTCCTCCCTCCCTTCCGCTCGTGCTCCGGGCCGATCGACAGTCGCGCCGAGCGGAGGGTGCTCGGACCGGTGGCCGTCGTTGCCAGGAGGGATCAGCGAGGTCGCGACCCGCGCGAGCCAGCCGGGCTCGGCCGCCACGGCGATCTCGGCCAGCGCGGTGCGCACCCTGTGGTCGATCGCCGATGCGATCGCCCGGCGGACCACGACGTCGCGAACTGCCGCGCTCGCGTGCGGGCTGCGGGTGTTCAGCAGGAGGTACGGGTCCATCGCCCACGCCGGGTCGTGCGTCGGCTCGCCCCCGGAAGGACCGGTGACGGCGATCCCCCAGGCTAGGTCGATCTCGCCGGCCGAGATGCGCTGGGCCAGCTCCCGGGGGGACCCCGGCCCCGTGGTGAGCTCGACCCCGGAGAGGTACCGGGAACGCAGCGGGTCTGTCTCGGCTCGCCAGGCGGGGTTGGGCTCCCAGCGCAGCTGCTCGCCAGACTCCGTCGCCACAGGGCGGTAGGGGCCGGTCGAATGCAGGTGGGAACGCAGCGCGGGGGAGCCCGGCACGAACGCGTCGTACTCAACGGGCGCGGGTGCCGCACAAGGCAGTGCGAGCAGGTGGGGAAGGTCCAGCGCCGGCCGTGTCAGCTCGAACACGACGGTCTCGTCGTCGAGCGCGAACACGCCGGCGATGTCGTACTCGTTCTGGTAGGCCGCCAGCTGCGCCGCCGACGGGTTCGGGTCGGGTACGGCGGCGACGTAGCCCGCGCAGAACTCGGCCATGCCGCGGATCATGCTAGTGAAGTAGGGCAGGGCCGCAGGCCGGTACACAGGGTTGCCCAGTCGCTTGAGTCCACGCACCACGTCGTGCGCCGTGACGGCGCGCGGCGGTGTGGTGTCCCAGCGGACGCCCGGCCGCAGCGTCACCACGATGCTGCGATGGCTGGCACCGATGCCGGCGTTATAGATTGAAGGCACGGTGGCGGCCAGGTCCGCCATCGGGGTGACCGGACGCCAACTGAGTGGGTCCGGGTCGCCGACGTAGCCGAACAGCGACCGGGTCGACAGCCTTGCCAACTGTGCGCTGGCCGGCTGGGCAACGCAGACCGGGTCGAGATGGTCTGGCTCTCCGGGGCCCGCCAGCCGCAGAGCGGTGGTTGAAATATGCGCTGCGCCCTGCCGTACGGGGACCGTCGGCGAAACGGTGGTCATGACATCTCCGCGGCCAGCCGTGCCATGACGGCCACGGCGTGGTCGATTTCCGCTGTGTCGTTGTACACGTGCGGGCAGACCCGCGCGGCGTAGTGCTGGTGCGGGGATCCAGGCACATCGAACTCCGTCCAGCGCACCCAGATTCGGTGCTCGGCCTCTAACCGACTCGTGTACTCGTGGACCTTGCGGAGGTTCCACGCGTCCCGCGGGGACCGGAACGGCCGGAACGCAACCAGCGGCGAACGGAGCCGCTCGTCGGCGCCGGGTGAGTACATCGCCTCCGCGCCGAAGTGCTCCGCGATCCGGGTACGAGCGTGGTCTCCCAGTCCCAGGGCACGTCGCTGGATGCGATCTCGGCCGATCTCGTCCCAGATCTCACAGGCCTTGGCGAGCGCCGCACCCCGGGCGATGCTGGCGCTACCCGCGCTCTGCAGATAGTCGCCCATGTTGTCGCTCTCGACAGCGGTTCGGGTTCGCGGGGGCTGGCTGCCTAG
>JAFARZ010000109.1 GCA_019245115.1 Streptosporangiaceae bacterium
CGGGCCGAATGGCTGCTCGCCGACGCCTGCGAGATCAGCTCTCTCGACGATGCGCAACTGCAGCGATCCCAGGTGGTGATCGCCGCGACCGGCGACGACAAGGTAAACCTGGTCGTGTCGCTGCTGGCCAAGACCGAGTATGGGGTACCGCGCGTCGTAGCCAGGGTGAATCACCCGGGCAACGAGTGGCTGTATAACGAATCCTGGGGTGTCGACGTGGCCGTCTCCACCCCCCGGCTGCTTTCCGCCCTTGTCGAGGAGGCGGTCAGCGTGGGCGATCTGGTCCGGTTGATGACGTTCGGGCAGAGCGAGGCAAGCCTGGTCGAGCTGACCATGCCGGACGACGCGCCGCTGGTCGGCCAGCGCGTCGGCGGGATCGAATGGCCCGCTGACACCTCGCTGGTGGCCATCTTGCGCGAGGGCCGGGTCCTGGTGCCGCACCCGGACGACCCGCTGCAGACCGGCGACGAGCTTTTCTTCGTGACCAGCGAAGACGTCGAGGAAGATCTAGCCGTCCTGCTCCGGGGGGTATAGACCAACCCCCCCGGACCCCCGATAACCTCGTTTCGGTGAACTCGGGGCCGCGGTCGAAGGGGTTGATGTCGCCCCAGTCGCGGCCTTCCTGCCCCGCCTGCCCCGCCTGCTCGGCCTGCTGCTCGGCGATCGCCTGCGCGGCTTCCGGCGGGAGCCGGAGCTCGAGCAGGTCCCGGGGGGGCACGGGGTGCTCACCACGGACCACCACGATGTCGCGGAACACGTCCTCCAGGACGCCGGCGTCACCGCCGCCGGCCGCGGCCGGACCGCTGACCAGCCCGCGAAGGAACCAGCGCGGCCCGTCCACGCCGACGAACCGGACCGTCCGCAGCCCGGATGCCGCATCGCCTGGCTCCACCGGCACCTCGGCCTCCAGCTCGGTGCCGAACAGCCCCTCGGATTCCCAGCTGCGTCCGCCCGCGGCCTGGACCTCCGCGACAATCTCCTCCCGGACGTCGTCCCACAGTGCGTCGTTCCGCGCGGCGGCGAACGCCTGCACCTGGATCTCGCTCTCGCCGTAGCGCGCGGTCACCCAGGCGCCGTGCTGCTCGGCCATGACGAGCTGGATCTCATGTCCGGGGCCGACCGGCACTCGCAGGCTGCCCAGGTCAACCCGGTCCCGCTCGGGATACGGCTCCCCGGCATCCCAGGGCCCGCCGCCGGCTCGCACCGGCTCCGGTTCCAGCTCCGCTTCCTCGGTCTCCTCGTCATCCCAGTCAGCCGCGTCGTCTTCGACGTACTCGGGCTCCCCACGGCGTCGACGGAACATCTCCGCACGCTCCTTTTACTTCTCGATCAGCGCACTTACAGTGTGCGCTTCATGACCACCTGTCGAGCCGAAGCCACCCTCTCCCCTGGCCGACTCGGGCAGTTCCGTTACCTCGCGAAAGGCCGCCCGCGCCACCCGCTGGATGACCAGCTGGGCGATCCTGTCGCCGCGCTTGAAGCTGACCGGGTGCTCCCGGTCGGTGTTGAGCAGTGTCACCTTGATCTCGCCACGGTACCCCGCGTCCACGGTGCCCGGCGCATTGACGATCGTCACCCCGTGCCGGGTTCCCAGGCCCGAGCGGGGATGCACGAACGCCGCGTACCCGGGGGGCAGCGCGATCGCCAGCCCGGTCCGCACCAGCGCCCGCTCCCCCGGCCCGAGGTCGACGTCCTCGGCGGCCGACAGGTCCGCGCCAGCGTCGCCGGAATGAGCATACGCAGGCAGCGGCATCTCCGGGTCCAGCCGCCTGATCAGCACGTCGGGTTCGTCCACTGGCTCCATCCTGGGTGTTGTCGGTGTCCGGCGCCACCACACTACCGACTGCCAGGGGCCGAATCGCTCATCACTCAGACCCAGCAACTACGCTCGACTGCATGAACACTGTCCGGGGGGTTCCGGGGGGTCGCCCCCCCGGGCCAGCACATTACCGCGAGCGGCTCCGGGTGCCGGTGGCATGGTGGCTGCTGGCCCTGCCGGTAGTCCTCGTCCTGGGCGCCGAGTTCTACGAGGTGCTCAGCTCGCCCTGGCCGCCGGTCATCATCGCCGGCTTCGCCGCCGCCTGCGCCGTCCTGCTCATCCTTCTCGGCCGTGCGGAGATCGAAGTCGATGTCCGCGACGGAACCCTCAAGGCGGGCGGCAAGACGTTGCGGCTGGCCACTGTCAACAACGTGGTCGCCCTGGACGAGCGGCAGACCGCGCGGCTGCGCGGGCCGAGCGCGGACCCTACCGCCTATCTGTATTCGAGGCCTTACCTCAAGCGATCGGTGTACCTGGCGCTTGACGATGGGGGTGTCCCGTACTGGCTGATCGGCACGCGGCATCCCGCGGAACTCGCCGCGGTGGTGGAAAGACTCCTGGCGAGGGAAGAGCCCGTAGCATGATGGTTTTCCCCGGCACTAAGGAGAGAGACGCAGGGATGGGATCGGACAAGCAGCGGGCCGACCTCGGCACCCGGGTTATCAGCGGAGTGGCGGCTATGGCCGCGGCCTTCGTCGTGCGTAAAGCGATCACTGCCATATGGACAAAGGCCACCGGCAAGGAGCCACCGGCGCACCCGGAGGATCCGCAGGTGGCCCTCGGCGAGGCACTCGGCTGGGCCGTCATCACCGGCGTCGGCGTCGAAGCCGCCCGGCTGCTCGCGACCCGGGCGGCCGCGCGGCGGACACACCGCGAGGCGTAACCGCGAGGTTAAGGGCTGCGACTGGCATATCCGGCCCATTGGCGCCTCCCAGGAGGTCCGGGGGGAGGGATCCCTCGGCCTGGGCTAACGGCGTCAACGGGCCATCTACGCGGTCCATCGCCCTACGCCGCGCACTCCCGGCACACAAGCTGGCCATTGCGCTCTTCGGCAAGCTGGCTCCGGTGGTGCACAAGGAAGCACCGCGAGCAAGTGAACTCATCCGCCTGCCGCGGTATCACCCGGAACGAGAGTTCCTCGTTCGACAAGTCGGCCCCGGGCAGCTCCAGGGACTCGGCGACATCATCAGGATCAAGGTCGATCGTGCTCGATGACTTGTCCATCCGTCGCGCCTGAAGCTCCTGCAGGCTGTCCTCAGTAAGGTCGTCGTCCGTCTTGCGTGGGCTGTCGTAGTCGGTAGCCATGTGAAGTCTCCGTCCCCCTTCATCCAGGTACGCAGTCGCTGCGCGGTTGTAACGCTTTACAGGCTCAAGTTGTGCCCGATTCCGGCGGGGAATTCTGTCACGTTCACGGGCGGCGTACACGCGGCACGCCGAATAATCCCTAACGGTCTCGCTCAGCGTTCGCTCCAGCAAGGATTTCCGCCAGCCGAGGGTACAGGTCCGGGCCGGCCGCCACCACCATCGAGGGCCCCTCCGGGCGTCCAGACAGTCCGCCCACGACAGCGCCGGCCTCCCTTGCGATGCACCCGCCGGCCGCGTAATCCCAGTAGTTCAGGCCACGTTCATAGCTCGCGTCTACCCGCCCCGCGGCGACCATGCACAAGTCCACGGACGCGGAACCGCAGCGGCGGATGTCCCGGACCCGCGGCAGCAGCCCGGCCAGCACCTCGCCCTGCGCCTTCCGGCGTCCCGCGTCATACCCGAACCCGGTGGCGACCAGGGCTCGGTCGAGCGGCACTCCCGTGTTGCAGCGCAGCCGCTCCCTGGCGCCGTTGCGGTGCAGCCAGGCCCCGCCACCCGCCTCGGCGGTGAACCGTTCGCCCAGCCGCGGCACCTCGACCACTCCCGCCACGATGGCCCCATCCACCTCGACGCCGATCGACACTGCCCAGTCGGCCAGCCCGTACAGGTAGTTGACGGTCCCGTCGAGCGGATCGATCACCCAGCGCACGCCGGTACTGCTCTCGGCTCGATCCTGACCGCCCTCTTCGGCGAGGATCAAGTCGTCCGGGCGGACGGCCCGGATACGCTCCTTGATCAGCGCCTCCGCCTGCCGGTCCATCTCGGTCACCACGTCGGTGGGGCTCGACTTGGTGTCCGCCACCGCCGGCCTGCCCCCGGCGCGCCAGGAAGCCAGCAGCTTGCCGGCCTCCACGGCGGTATCGACGGCCAGGTCAAGTAGCTCGCTCACGGCGTCTCCCCGCCGCGGCCGGAGGCCCAGGCTGATTCAGCAAGGCAGCAGCCCGCCGGGCACGGCTCCGGCGCCGCCCCGTCCAGATGCGCGCGGACCAGCTCGGCGATCATCGGCGCGAGCCTGACGCCGGGCGTGGCGGCCCGGGCGAACGCCAGCCCGAGCGAGTCCGCCACCGCGGCCGCCTCAACGTCCAGGTCGTGCCTGACCTCCATGTGGTCGGAGACGAACCCGGCCGGCACCACCACGACCGCCCTGACACCTGACTTCGCGAGGTCGGCCAGATGGTCGCCGATATCTGGTTCCAGCCAGGGCTGCGACGGTGGTCCGCTGCGACTGGAGTAGGCGAGCGACCATGGGTGCTGAGCCCCAGTACGTTCGTTAATAAGGCGGGAAGCATTGGTGAGCTCGGTCACATACCTGTGCCCCCCTGGACCGGCGACCTCTGCCATCGCGACCGGGATGCTGTGTGCGGTGAAGACCAGGTGCGCGCCGTCCCGCAGGTCCGCGGGCAGCGTGGCCAGCGCGGCCACCACGTTCTCGGCGAATGCCCCGATGAAGCCAGGATTGTCGTAGAACCGCCCGATCTTGTCGATCACCGGCGCGTCCGGACCGGCCGCGGCGCGGGCCCGCTCGATGTCTTCCAGGTACTGCCGGCAGCTCGAATACGACCGGTACGCGGAGGTGACGAACGCGAGCGCGCGGCGCACCCCGGCCTGCGCCATGGCACGGACCGCGTCAGTCAGGTAGGGGGTCCAGTTGCGGTTTCCCCAGTAAACCGGCAGCGGCAGGCTGAGGTCCGCGATCAGCTGACGGCACTGCTCGTTGATAGGACTTATCCCACCGAACGCCTGGTAGTGCTCAGCCACCTCGAGCAGCCTCGCCCTGGGAACGTTGCGGCCACGGGTGACATTCTCCAGGAACGGCATGACGTCATCGGGGCCTTCGGGGCCGCCGAAGGAGACGAGCAGGAACGCGTCGTAGGCCGGCATAGGTCCTATACAACCAGGCGATCCCTCCAGAAAATTCACTGGCGGGTCTCTTCTTGACTGGGGGTTGTCGAACCCCCAGGCCTCCTCGATATGGTCGAGATCATGGGGCTACGGGGCTTATGACCGGGATCGATGAGGCGGCGTGGGCCCGCCCGCTGCGCCCGTACGCGGAAATTTTCAGGGTGCCCGGCGCGTGGCGGTTCTCCGTGGCGGGGCTGATCGGCCGGATGCCGATGTCGATGTTCGGTCTGGGCACCGTCCTGCTGATCTCCTCGGTGACCGGCAAGTACGGGACCGCGGGCGCGGTCTCCGCGGCCGGCTCGCTGGGCTACGCGTTTTCCGTGCCCTGGATGGCACGCCTGGTGGACACCCACGGCCAGCGGCGGGTGCTGCTGCCGCTGGTGACCGTGTTCGTGCTGGCCACGGGCGCGCTGATCCTCGCCGTCCAGTTGCGTGCGCCGACCTGGGCATGGTTCGTGCCGGGTGCGCTGGCCGGCTCGGCGATGCCCTCTCTCGGCTCGATGGTGCGAGCCCGGTGGAGCGTGCTGCTGCGCGGCACGCCGCGGCTGCACGCCGCGTTCTCATTCGAGTCGGTCGCCGACGAGCTCTGCTTCATCGTCGGGCCCGCCGCGGTTACGCTGCTGGCCACCCAGGTGCACCCGGCCTCCGGAGTGGGCGTGGCGGCGGCCCTGGGTCTGGCTGGAACGCTGTGGTTCGTCGCCGAGCGGCGGACCGAGCCTCAGGTCACGCTGCTGGCTGGGCCGCATCCTCGGGTGAAGGGGGCCGCGACGCCAGGCCTGGTCGTCCTCGTGCCGGTGTACTTCTTCCTGGGCGCGATGTTCGTGTCCATCGACCTGAGCACAGTGGCGTTCGCCCAGCACTTCGGGCACAAGCCGCTGGCCGGGTTCATCCTGGGCGCGTACGCGTTCGGCAGCGCCACCGGCGGCCTGTGGTACGGGTCACGGCACTGGCGCTCGCCGCTGGAACGCCGGTTCACGATCACGTTGTGCCTGACCGTGGCCGGGGTGGCCACGTTCTGGGCCATGCCGGACCTGATCGCGCTGACGTGCCTGATCTACCTGTGCGGGATGGCGATCGCCCCGACCCTGATCGCCGGGTTCAGCCTCCTGGAGTCGCAGGCGCCGCCGTCCCGGCGGACCGAGGCCATGTCCTGGCTGTCCAGCGGGATCGGGGTGGGCGTGGCCGTCGGCGCATCGGTGGTCGGCTTCGTCCTGGACGCCCATGGCGCCCGCTACGGCTACCTGTTCGCGGCCGGCTGCGGCGTGGTCAGCGCGGCCATGTGCGTGCTCGGCCGCCGTCGCCTGCGCTCAGCCGTCCCGCTCACGGAACCTCAGCCGTAGGACTGGGCGTATTCGGTGGCCAGCTGGAGGACTTCGTCGACGTACCAGGTGGCGTGGTTGTAGTCGAAGATGGCCTGGCGCAGGCCGGACGTCCCGCTGGCGGCGCCGTCGGCGCACAGCATGCGGGCCGCCGACGGGACGGCGTCCATCGGGTCCATGATGTTCGGCGATCCGGTCCGGCCGAAGCCGTCGATTCCCCACTCCGCCCACGTCGACGGCAGGAACTGCATGGGCCCCTCCGCGCCGGCGCTGGACGGCCCTTCGTTGGCGCCGTTGCCGCTCTCGATCTCCCCGATCGCGGCCAGGACGGTCCACGACAGGCCCTTGCAGTACAGGGCGGCCGAGTCCTTGTACAGGGTGAGCCAGTTCGACGGCACCTGGCC
>JAFARZ010000291.1 GCA_019245115.1 Streptosporangiaceae bacterium
CGGGTAACGGGATGATCGCCGGGCGGGAACTGCCGCCGGTCGCGGTGCTGCGGATGGACCGGCTGCTGACCGCCCGCGCCCGCCAGTTCAAGCGGGCCGGCGTCGACGGGGATATGGACACACTCCGTGTCCTGGCCTTCCTCGAACGGTTCGGGGAAGCCGACCCGCTCGGGGATCTGGTACGAGGCGGTGGGAACGCCGGCGACGATGGCGAGCGTGGTGGAGGCGGCAGCGGACGCGGACCTGGGCCAAGCGGGCCAGGCGGGCCGGGGTCAGGCGGGCCGGGGCAGGATGGGCCTGGGTCAGGCGGCGGGGTTGGCGGGGCGCGCGGGTGCGGGGGCGCGGAGTCGGGCGGCGGGATCGCGGCCCGGGTCCACCTGACCGCGCCGGTGAGCACGCTGACCGAACTGGCCGGGCGCCCCGGAGTCCTGCGTGGTACCGGGCCCATCGATCCAGATCTGGTTCGGGACCTCGCCAGCCAGGCCGCGAAGAACCAGGCGACGGTGTTCGACTTCACGCTCACCGACCAGGTCGGCCGTCCCGTCGCGCACGCCTGCGGCAGACCGGGGCCGGAGGATCAATCCAGGCGCAAGGGAAAACACACACCAGAGCACGGACCGCCACGATTGACGCTGGTCGACCGAGGGCCACCGGGCAGCCGTGGCACGTGGCGGTACACCCATGGCGGACGGGAGATCATCTTCGAATTCGAGGACCTCGCCGGGCCGTGCGATCACAAGCACCGGGCGAGCGGGCATGATCCCGGCAAGCATCTACGGCACCTGACCGCGGTGCTCAACGAGACGTGCACGCATCCCGCCTGCCGACGACCCGGATTCCAATGTGACTACGAGCATTCGCGGCCCTACGACCTGGGCGGGATCACCTGCCTGTGCGAGGCTGGACCCGTCTGTCGCCGGGATCATCAGGATAAGCAGCGGCCCGGGTGGAAAGTCGAGGGAACCGGCGCACGAGGCTGGTTCCGCTGGAAGACACCGAGCGGCAGGGAGTACGTCAGGGGACCGACGATCTACCCCACTTAGGTTAGGGACGGATCCGCGATTGGCGGGCTGGCGAGCTCTGGTAGCTGGCAAACCACGGGAACGCGGTCGAGGGTGATGCCGAAATATTGACGGTAAGCAGCAAGGATCTCCGCGTCGTCGGCCAGCGTATGCTCGGATCGCTCATTGCCTTCGGTCACGATGAGGCGGTCTCCGCTCAGCGTGACACGACCGGGCTTGGTGAGAATAGAGCAGGTCAGCGACTGCGTGAAGTGCGAGCTCGGCGAGGTCTGCTGCCACCAGCACGTGGGGACGAAGTCGCTGAGCGAACAGGCCCGGGACTCCATCCGGTACTCCGGCCGGCCGTCGCAGAACACGTCCAGGTCACCGTGGCCCGAAGGGCTGTCGGCTATCCGGAACATCCCGCCGGGGTCGGGCTGATCACCCCGGAAGTCCATCCGCAACGGCTGCTCCGCGAAACGGCCGAAGCCGACATCGACCAGCCACGGCTCTGTCTGATTGGCCTGGGCCTCCGGCCACGGCGCCAGATCCACCCGCAGCGCCATGTGGTCGAACGGCGGGCTTGGCTGCCCGTCGTCGCCGAACACGCGCGCCGAAAGCCGGCTGACCTGGAAACCCAGCGCGGTCAGCAGGGCGGCGAAGGCACCATTGAGCTCGTAGCAGAAACCGCCGCGCCGGTTCCGCACCACCTTGGTAACCAGGGCCATCTCATCCAGCACGATCGGCTCACCGAGGTGGATGCTCAGGTTCTCGAACGGCACTGTGCGCAGATGCGCGCGCTGCAGGTCGCGCAGCGTCCGCAGATCCGGTGAGGTGGGCCGGACCGTGCCGATCCGCGCCAGGTAGTCATCAACCCAATCGGGGCCGGCCGCCGAATCCATGGCTCTATTCAGCCAGATCACCAGGCAGAACGAAAGTCAGCCCTTGGTCCTAGGTCCCGCGCAGTTCGAACCAGTCGAGGCGGATCGGGCCATGCAGGATCAGGTACAGGTCCCCGACGCCAGCTGCCGGCTCCAACCGAGCCGTGACTTCGGTCCACTCGTACCGGCCGCCGGTGCAAGGAACCAGCGCCTCACCGAGCAGGACAGTCCCCTCCGGACCAGGGCCGTCCGCCTGGCCGTGTCGCACCTCTATCCTTCCTCCTCCCGGAACGGCGCAAGAGACGCGGAAGGCTGAAACCACCGCCCGTTCGTTCAAAATTGAGTTTTTGAACACCAGCCAGCCGCGGTCCGCGGGATCGGCGGGAGTTACCGAGTCGCCGTCTTCGCGCGTGGTGTCGACGAGGATGATGTTCTGGTAGTCATCGAAGCTGGCGGCGGCCTGGCGGACGGCGAGATCACGAAGCGGCGGGGCGCCAGGCACGGTGAGCGTGGCGGTCTGCCTGATGTCGGCGCTGGACGCGGCGGCCATGATCTCGATCGGACCCGGCGGAACGACCATGCGGCCGGACGTGACGTCCCACAGCGCCAGCCGTGACATCGGCAGCGAGATCTCGACCGTGCGCGTCTCGCCGGGCGCGAGGGTGACCCGGGCGAAGCCGCATAGCCGGCGCCTCGGGCGCTGCGGACCCTCATACGAGGCGTACAACTGGACGACCTCGGTGCCTTCACGGTCGCCGGTGTTGGTCACGGGCAGGGTGGCGACGAGCGGATCGGAGGCGGCGAAGCCAGCGGAGCCCAGCGTCAGGCCGCCGTAGCTGAACCGGGTGTAGGTCAGGCCGTGGCCGAACGGGAAAAGCGGCACGGCGGGGGAGTACTGGTAGGTCCAGCCGGACTTGATGATGTCGTAGTCGAGCGGACCGGGCAGGTCGGCGTCCGACGCGCACCAGGTCTGGGGGAGCCGGCCTTCGGGCGCATGACGGCCGGTGAGCAGGTCCGCGAGGGCGTGGCCGGTCTCCTGACCGGCGTGCGGAGTCCACACGATCGCGGGCGCGGCGGCCGCGGCGGGTGCGTCGGCCGTGACTGGTGTTACTGATGTGACTGACGTGTCTGACGTGACTGGAGTGACGTACGGGTAGCTGGACATGATTACCAGGACCGTGCGGGGGTTGGCCGCGGTCACCTCGCGGATTAGCCGGCCCACCGAGGGCGGCAGCTCGAGCGTGGTCCGGTCGACAGCTTCGCGGCCGCCGATCAGCGGATTGTTGCCGACGACCACCACCGCGACGTCCGCCTCGCGGGCCCTGGCCACCGCGCTGGTAATCCCGTCGCCAATCACGTCCCAGCGCAACCGGGTCGCGATGCCGGTCGCGGTGGAGCGCAGCAGCACGTCGCCGCCAGGCATCGGTATCCGCCGGAACGTCTCACGGACGGTAAAGCCGTCCGGCTTGCCGGCCTCGACCGCGAGCGCGCCGCCGTTGGTGACCGTCAAGTACTTGCCGTTATCGGTCGCGCGCAGCGTCACGATGTCGTCGCCCCAGTCGAAGACATCGAACTCGCCCAGGTCGGTGCGGATGCGCTCGGCCGCTTCGTCGACGGCCACCGGTGCGGTAATAGCCTTCAGCCCGTCAGCGATCGTCACCTGATAGGGCAGCGCCGGGCTGTACCAGTCCTCATAGAGGGTGTCCGCGAGCGGGCCAATGAGCGCGATCGTTGTTTGGGGGCTGATCGGCAACAAATTGCCATCATTGCGAAGCAGGACCATCGACCGCCGGGCGGCGGTGCGGCTGAGTTCGCGGTGTTCCGGCGTGCCCAGCGCGCCAGCGCCGGCGTAGGGTCCGCCGTCCGCGTCGAACTCGCCCAGGCGCAACCGGATGAGCAGCTTACGGCGGACCGCGCGGTCCACGTCGGCCATCGTGATCAGGCCGAGATCGAGGGCCTGCCTGATCGCGGTGGCCGTGAAAGTTCCATCGGAATCGGCGTCGGTGAAGCTGTCCAGGCCAGCGCGCAACGCGGCCGCGTGTGCGTGCGCGTGATCATCGAAGTAGTGCTCGGTGTTGACCAGGTTCGATGGTGCCCAGGCGTCGCTGCAGGTCAGCAGCTCTTCGTCGGTCCAAGTGCGGATCAGCCGCAAAAGCGGGCTGACGTGCGCGGGCCTGCCGTTCACCAGGTTGTACGACGGCATGACGCCGGTGGCCAGGCCGGCCTCGATGGGCGCGCGGAACGGCGGCAGATCGTATTCGTGCAGCACCCGGGGCCGCAGTGTCGAAGAGGTGAGGTCGCGGTAGTCCTCGTTGTTGTAGCCGAGGAAGTGCTTCAGGGTCGGCGCGGTGAGCAGGTACCCGTCGGCACGATCACCGGCCAGGCCGCGGCAGAAGGCGGTGGCCAATAGGCCGGTCAGGAGCGGGTCCTCCGAATAGCCTTCCTCATTGCGGCCCCAGCGCGGGTCCCGCAACAAGTTGACCACGGGCGCCCAGACATTCAAGCTGATCCTCGGGTCCTGGCCGTTCAGGGCGCGGATCTCCCGGGCGGTCGCCCGGGCCACGTCGCGGACCAGGTCGGGGTCCCAGGTGGCGCCCAGCCCGACCGGCTGCGGGAAGACCGTGGCGGGCCGGGTCAGGCCGGTGCCTCCGTGATCCCGCCACGACGCACCATGCAAGCCTTCAGTCCCGGTGACGAACGCGGCGATGCCAAGCCGCGGCACCGCGGGGGAGTACTGGTGCAGCATCGCGATCTTCTCGTCGCCGGTGAGGCGGGTGAGCAGGCCGGCGGCCCGCTCCTCGAACGAGAGGGTCAACGCGCCACACCTTCCGGGTCGGCAAACGGTGGCGAACGGTGGCAAACAGTGCAAACGGCGGTGGCCACCGGAGGTGGGCACCGGCAGATGCGCACCGGCGGGTGCGCACCGCCGGCACGCGACGATGCGCACCGCCGGCACAGGACACACGACATGACACGACACGGCAACACGGCATTACAGCACACGAAGCGCTTCGAACGTCTCACCTCCCGGCTAATGCTGTCAAGGCCCGTGACGGCCCCGCTGCCGGTCACGATCTGGCCGAAAATTCGTTATTGACGGGGCATTGCGCCGATCGCAATCAACCCTTACATTGCCACCAAATGATTGAAGCGCTTCGACAGTAGATTCGCCGACTTGGCCGGCCAGCCGGCTCGGCCGGCCAGCCGGCTCCAACGATGCTGGCCCGGCCGGCTCCAACGATGCCGGTCCAGCCGGCTCCCACCCTGCCGGCCCAAGCCGGTCCCCACTCAGCCGGCCCCAGCCGGCTTCCAGGACGAAGGTGATATCGCATATGGATCGCGGAGCGTCTCAGGGCTCATCGGTCAGCCGTCATCTGTCCAGACGCGGGTTCCTCACCGCGGCGGCGGGCACCGCGGGGGCGTTCGCCGCGGGGCCGGTGCTGGCCGCGTGTGGCGCCGGGCCGGCGACGCAAACCGGCTCCACGTCGACGTCCCAGCTCGCGAAGATCATGCCGGCCTACGTGCCGCTGAGCAGCGGGATCAAGCCGGACTACCCGAGCGTCGACGGCTCCCAGCCGGGCTTCCTGACCTATCCCACCAGCCTCGTGCACACGGTCAGTGAGACGCCCGGCAGCGGCGGCAGCTATACCGCGATCGCGCCGGATTGGGGGGCGATCCCGCGTACCGTCGGCAACACGTACTACGAGGCGCTGAACGCCGCGCTCGGCGCGAACATCCAGTGGCAGCCGACCAACGGCACGACGATCACCACGACCCTGCCCACGCTGTTCGCGGGCAACAAGCTGCCGGACTGGATCCAGGTACCGACCTGGGCCCAGCCGCCCGGATTCGGGCAGGCCACGCAGACAAAACTCGCCGACCTCACGCCGTACCTGGCCGGCGACAAGATCAAGCAGTACCCGAACCTGGCCGCCATCTTCACCAGCGGCTGGCAGCAGGGCATCTGGAACAACAAGATCGTCGGCATGCCGACCGTCGTGACCGGCTTCCCGACCGGCGTGTTCCTGTTCTACCGCGCGGACATCCTCGACAAGCTCGGCCTCGGCACGCCGTCGGTCAAGTCACTCAGCGATCTGTACAACCTCGGCAAGGAGATCAACGACCCGAAGGCCAAGCGCTGGGCGTTCGACGACATCTGGCAGTTCATGTCCTATCCGTACGGGTCATCGTTCGCGCCGACGCTGGTGTGGACCACCGACAGCAAGGGCGACCTGATCACCACGTACGAGACCGAGCAGATCATCGAGGCGATGAACTGGGAGCGGACGATCTTCCAGGCGGGGATGGTCCACCCGGACGCGGTGGCGGGCAACACCGGCACCGGCAAGCAGCGGTTCTGGTCCGGCCAGAACATCATCGTCGCCGACGGCGGAGGCGCCTGGGGTTACCAGGACGCGACGTCGGGACTGGCAGCCAACAAGGGCTACGAACGGCTGGCGTTCGACTTCTTCACCGCGGACGGAACCGGCACTCCGCGGGTGGCGCTCGCCCCGTCGACCGAGTACGTCAGCTACTTCAACAGGGACCTGAAGCCCGCCCAGCTCAAGGAGCTGCTGCGGATCGCGAACTACCTCGCCGCGCCGTACGGCTCCTACGAGTACACGCTGGTCAATTTCGGCGCGGCGAACACCGACTACACCATGAGCAACAGCGGGCCGGTGCTGACCGCGACCGGTAACAAGGACGTAGACAACGTAGTGCCCAACCTGCTGGCCAGCCCGAACATCGTTGTCACGAACCCCGGCTTCCCCGCGATCACCACCCAGACGTCGCAGTTCCTGGCGCGCAACGCGAAGTACGGCTTCAAGCCGTTGTTCTACGGCATGAACGTCACCGTGCCGAACGACCTGACCGCGGCCAACCAGTTCGCGCCGTTCACCGGGACCGGCGGCATCAACTTCATCATGTACGACGTTGTCCGTGGCCGGGCTTCCATCGCCGACTACAAGTCGACGGTCCAGACCTGGCTACGCGGCGGTGGCAGCAAACTGAAGGCCTTCTACGAGACGGTGCGCCAGAAGTATGGAACCGCCTGACGGCCGCGCCTGATGTCCGCTACCACCAGCCAGCCCCCTGCGTCCTCCGGAAGCGGCCGTACCTCCGGGAATGGCCGAGCGCAGCAGGATCGGCCGCTTCCGGAGGCGGCGACGAGTACCTTGCCGGAGCCGGCCTTGACCACGGACGCCGCGGATGCCGCGGACGCTGCCATCCGCGCGGAAGCGGCGGCCGCCCGCGCGGAAGAAGCGGCGGCCGCCCGGCCCCGGCGCGAAGCCCGGTCTCGACGGCGGAGACGGCGGTGGGCGCAGCTCCGCCGCGACCGGGCGTTGATCATCATGACGGTGCCTGCGGCGGTGCTGCTGCTGGTGTTCGGCTACGCGCCGATGCTCGGTCTGGTGATGGCGTTCCAGAACTACGACCTGTACGACGGCATCCTGCACAGTCCGTGGGTCGGGTTCGCCAACTTCCAGCAGCTGTTCACCGACCCGGGGTTCTGGCACGCGTTCACCAACACCGTCGTGCTGTTCTCGGTGCAGCTCGCGCTCTCGTTCCCGGTACCGATCGCGCTGGCGATCCTGCTGGACAGCGTGCTGTCCCGGCGGCTCCGTTCGTTCATCCAGGGCGCGGTGACGCTGCCCCACTTCTTCTCGATGGTCATGGTCATCACCATCTTCGAGCAGATGGTGGGCGGCGCCGGGCTACTGGACACCTTCCTCCGCAATCACGGCGTCGCCCATCCGCCGAACATCATGACCGATCCCGGCCTGTTCAAATTCCTCGTCTCCGCCCAGATCATCTGGAAGGAGTCGGGCTGGAACATGATCGTCTACCTGGCCGCGCTGGCGGCGATCAGCCCTTCGCTGTATGAGGCCGCGGCGGTGGATGGCGCGAACTGGCGGCAGCGGACATGGCGGATCACGCTGCCCGGGCTGCGGCCGATCATGGTACTGCTGCTCATCCTCAACCTGGGTTACGCGCTGACGTTCGGGTTCGAGCAGATGCTGATCCAGCTCCCGGCCGTCGGCGCCGGCGCGGCCGAGGTGATCACCACGTTCTCCTACCGGAACGGCATCGTGCAGGGGAACTACAGCTACGGCGCGGCGGCCGGGCTGTTCCTGGGCGTGACCTCGGTGATCCTCATCCTGTCCGCCAACAAGGTCGCGCACATGCTGGGCGAGGACGGACTGTACCGGAAATGACGGCATCCACGGCAACCACGGCATCCACGACTACCGCGCTGCGGCCGGGCCGCCGTAACCCGGGCCGCCGTAACCCGGGCCGCCGCAACCCGGGCCGCCGCAACCCGGCCCGGCCGACCTGGCAGGAACCACCGTCCATCACCACCCGGACCGTCAAGTCCGGCACGCTGGTGGTAATCCTGCTGGTGGTCCTGATTCCGCTGTACTCGGTCGTGCTGACCAGCTTCTCGAATCAGGCCTCGATCAACGTCGCGGGCGGCCTTGTGGTCTGGCCGCACGGGCTGACGTTGAGCGCGTACAAGCTGATCGCCCAGGGCGGCGTCGTAGGCCGCGCGCTGATCGTCAGCGTGCTGTTCACCGCCGTCGGCACCGCCTTCTCGATGATCGTCACGGTGCTGGCCTCCTACGGCCTGTCCCGCACCGGATCCTTCGGCCACCGGACCATCTTGTGGTTCATGATGATCACGATGTTCTTCAACGGCGGGGTCATCCCGCTGTTCCTCGTGGTCTCCGCGCTCGGCGGGTTCGACCAGTACTGGGCGCTGATCGCGCCCAGCGCGGTCAGCGTGTTCAACGTCATCGTGATGCGGGCGTTCTTCATGAATATCGCCAGCGACATGATCGAGAGCGCTCGCATCGACGGCGCCAGCGAGTGGAAGATCCTGTGGCGGATCGTGCTGCCCACTTCCAAGGCGGTCACCGCGGTCATCGCCCTGTTCTACGCGGTCGCCTACTGGAACTCCTGGTTCAACATCTTGCTGTTCATGCCGTCGGACAGCGTCAAGTGGCCGCTCCAGATGGTGATGTACAGCTATGTGACGCAGGGAAACCCGATGCCGGGCAGCGGCACGTCCACCATCGGCGGGTTCACCGGCGCCAACCAGATCGCGCCGCTGTCCATCCAGATGGCGGTCGTCACGCTCACCGTCGTGCCGGTCCTGCTCGTCTACCCGTTCGTCCAGAAGCACTTCACGAAGGGGGTGCTCCTTGGCGCTATCAAGGGCTTATGCGCGGGTTGCGGCCACGGCTCTCTTTCTCATTACCACGAACGTACTGGCGTCCCCGGCCAACGCCGCTTCCTCCCGTCCGGCGGCTGGCGCGACGGTCCCCTATACCTGGCAGAACGTGCCGATAGTGGCGGGTGGCTTTGTCGACGGCCTGGTGTTCAGCCCGGCGCGGCCGGGCCTGGCCTACGCGCGCACCGATATCGGCGGCGCGTACCGGTGGGACGCCACGGCGCGGCACTGGACTCCGCTGATGGACTTCACCGGTTTCAACGACTGGAATGAACTGGGCGTGGAATCCATAGCCGCGGACCCGCGTGACCCCGGCAAGGTATGGGTGGCGGCGGGGGAGTACTCCACCGCGGGAAACGGCGAGGTTCTCCGCTCCGGCAACCAGGGTCGCACCTGGAAGGCCGCGGCGCTGCCGGTGCCGCTGGCCTCCAACTCCGATGGCCGGAACATGGGCGAGCGCCTCGCGGTAGACCCGTCCGATGACCGCGTCCTGTACCTGGCCACGCCGTCCGACGGCCTGTGGCGTTCGCGAGACGGCGGGGCATCCTGGTCGCGGGTGACGACGTTCCCGGTGACGAGTACGCCTGACAACATCGGCCTGTCGTTCGTGACGTTCGACCCCGGCACGAAGAACATCTTCGTCGGAGACGCCAGCGGCAGAGACCTCTACGAGTCAGCCGACGCGGGCGCCACCTGGCACCTGATCCCGGGCGAGCCCGCCGGCATGATGCCGCAGCACGGCGTGCTGGCGTCTGATGGGACGTTCTACGTCGACTACGCCAACCAGCCCGGTCCCAACGGCATGACCGACGGCGCCGTGTGGAAGTACGACGTTGGCAGCGGTGCCTGGACCGATATCACTCCCGTGGTTCCCGGGGCGGCCGGTAATCCTTCGTTCGGTTATGCCGGGCTGGCGGTCGACCCGCGCCATCCGGGCACGGTCATGGTCGCCACCAATGACCGCTGGTTCCCGATCGACACTATTTACCGGTCGGTAGACTCCGGGAAAACCTGGGAAGACGTCGGCGCCAACGCGAAGCTGGACATCTCCGCGTCGCCGTATCTGGCCTGGGGCGGCACGCCCAAGTTCGGCTGGTGGATCGCGTCGGTGGCCATCGACCCGTTCGACTCCGGGCACGTCATCTTCGGCACCGGTGCCACGGTGTACGGGTCCGGCGACGTCACGGATGCCGACCATGGCGCGCCCACCAGCTGGTCATCCGCCGCGGCCGAAGGCATCGAGGAGACCGCGGTACAGGATCTGCTGTCCCCGGCCGCCGGGCCGTGCCGGCTGATCAGCGCGGTCGGTGACCTGGGCGGTTTCTGCCACACCACGTTCGCCGCGTCGCCCGCGACCGGCATGATCCAGCCGATCCTGTCCACCGGCACCTCGGTCGCCGAGGCCGGTGCCAAGCCCCTCGATGTCGTCATGGTCGGCTGGAGCGGCGGCGACTTCTCCGCCGACGGCGGCGCCTCCTGGTCGGCGATGAAGCTCCCGGCCGGTGAGCCCTATGGGGCGGGCGCGGTGGCGCTGGCCGCGGACGGCTCGTCAATGGTGTGGACGCCGGAGAACCAGTCGTACGCGCCGGAGCCGGGCACGCCGATGTTCAGCGCCGATCATGGTCAGACCTGGACGGCGGTCACCGGGCTGGCCGCGGGCATTATGCCGGTCGCCGATCCGGTGACCCCGAAGGTGTTCTACGCCTTCGATCCGTCGGCCGGTACGTTGCTGCGCTCCACGGACGGCGGCGCGAGCTTCGCCGCCGTGACCACCGGGCTGCCCGCCGGCGTGGGGTCGGAGCAGACCGGCAGCCTCCCGCTGCTGCACACCGTGCCGGGACGGACCGGAGACCTGTGGCTCACCGCCGGAAACGGCCTGCTCTATCACAGCACCGACGGCGGACAGACTTTCGCCGCGGATCCGAGCGTCGGCACGGTGGCGACCCTCGGCTTCGGGAAGGCGGCGCCGGGCGCCCGGTACCCGGCGATCTACCTGACCGGCGTGGTCGGCGGCGTGCAGGGCGTCTTCCGGTCCACCGACGGCGGGGTGAGCTGGCTGCGGATCAACGATGACCGGCACCAGTACGCCTGGATAGGGCAGACCATCACCGGAGACCCCAACGTGTTCGGCCGCGTCTACCTCGGCACGAACGGCCGGGGCGTGCTGTACGCCGATCCGGCGTCGGGACGCCGATGACGGGCGCGGGAATCCACGACTCCGTCCCGGCGGAGGGCTGGGAAGACGCGTTTCCGGTCGGGAACGGCAGACACGGCGCACTGGTGTTCGGTGGCCTGCGCGAGGAGACCGTCATCGTCACCCACCACCACCTGGTCTGGTCTGCCGCGCCAGGCGGCGCTACCGGGCTAACCGATCTGTCCGAGCTATACGGACCGTCGGAGGCATACGGGCCGCCCGATCTGTCCGGGCGGCTCGAGGAGGTACGGGAGCTGCTGCTGGCCGGTGACTCGTCCGGCGCGCTGGCCCGGTTCACCGGCGACTGGCCGCGCCGTGACCCGCTTTCGTTCCATCCGGCGTTCGCGGTCAGGCTGTCGGACGCCTCCGCGCCCGCTGAGGTGCCAGACGGCTACCGTCGTTCGCTCAACTACCGGACCGGCGTCGCCGGCGTGAGCTGGCCCGGTCGTCAGCGTTGCTGCTTCGTGTCCCGGGCTCGCGATGTCGTGGTGCAGCACGTAACCGGTGCGATGCCGCTTGACGTGACCGTCAGCGTCGACGCGGAACTGCCGGGCGCGCCGCCAGGGCTGTGGGTGTCCAGCCAGGTGGACGGCGCTACCAGCGGGGAGGCGCGTCTGGTCACCACCGTGACGTACCCCGACGGCGGCGGGTACGTCGGCGTTACCAGGGTGGTGGCGGGGCCGGACGGCCTGGTCACCGTCAGGCCGGGAGGCGGTGTCCATGTCACGGGTGGCTCGGAACTGACGCTGGTGACCCAGGTAGCATCCGATCCGCCCGGCGGCCCCGTGGACGCCCGTCAGCTGCTCGTCGAGCACGCGCGGCTGCATGCCGCCGCCTACGGTGACGTCCGGCTGGATCTCGGCGCCGCGGCCGGAGGCCCAGGCCAATCCAGCGCCGCGGCCGGAGGCCCAGGCCAATCCAGCGCCGCGGCCGGAGGCCCAGGCCAATCCAGCGCCGCGGCCGGAGGCCCAGGCCAATCCAGCGCCGCGGCCGGAGGCCCAGGCCAATCCAGCACCGTAGCCGAGGACCGGGAGCTGAGCGTCGGCGAGCTGCTCGCGCGCCAGGCCGCGCAGCCGGACCGGCCGGTGCCCGCGCTGCTGGAGAAGCTGTTCGACTCGGGCCGCTACCTGCTGCTGTCGGCCAGCGGCCTGTTGCCTCCCCGGCTTACCGGCCTGTGGCAGGGCGACTGGAACTCGGCCTGGTCCGGCGCGATCACCTGCAATGCCAACCTCGGACTCCAGCTCGCCGGGGCGGTGACCGCCGATGTGCGCCCCGCTGTCATGGCGGTGGCGGATCTGACCCGGGACCGGCTGCCGGACTGGCGGGTGAACGCGCGGCGGCTGTTCGGTGCCAGGGGTTTTGTGGTTCCGGCGCACAGCGACGGCCGCGGCGGCCTGTGCACCCATTTCGAGTCCGGGTACCCGCATCAGATGTGGACCGCGGGTGCGGACTGGCTGCTGGTCCCGCTGCTGGACGCGGTACTGGCGTGGGGCGATGCGGCACTCCGGCAGCGGCTGCGGCCAGTGCTGCGCGAACTGGCGGCGTTCTACGAGGACTTCCTGACCCGGACCGACAATGACGGGAACGTGATCTTCGCACCGTCCTACTCCCCGGAGAACCAGCCGCGCGGCTGGTCGCCGGCGGCGGTTAACGCGGTCATGGACATCGCGGCCGCGCGCCACGCGCTGATCGCCGCGGCGGAGCTGGCCGAGACGGATGAGGCCGGAACGGATGAGGCCGGAACGGATGAGGCCGGAACGGACGAGGCCGAGACTGATGAGGCCGGCCGGCGGGACGCGCGCCGGTGGCGGGAGCTCGCGGCGCGACTGCCGCCGTACCGGATCGACGCCGACGGCGCGCTGGCCGAGTGGGCGTGGCCGCCGGCCGGATCGGGGCTGCCGCCACTGCCCGGAAACGACGAGCACCGGCATGTCAGCCATCTGTACCCGGTCTGGCCACTGCACGAGATCACCGTGGCCCGCACACCCGAGCTGGCCGCGGCGGCATTGCGGGCGCTGCGGATGCGCGGCGCCCAGGATGACTCCGCGCACGGTTATCTGCACCGCGCACTCGCGGCCTGCCGGCTGCGCGACGCGGAACTGGCGGGAAAGCTGGTCGCGGCGCTCATCGGCCAGCGCTTCTTCTTCCGGTCGCTGATGAGCAGCCACTATCCGAAGCGCAGTGTCTACAACGCCGACGCGGCGTGCGCGATGCCGGGTGTGCTGATCGATATGCTGGTGGACTCGTGGCCGCCGGATCGCATCGAGTTGCTCCCCGCGGTGCCGGACTTCTTGCCGGCCGGACGGCTGCGCGGTGTCCGCACGCTGACCGGCGTGCTGGTCGCCGATCTACGCTGGGACACGGAGGCCGGAATGGCGGAGGCCGTGCTGGTATCCCCGGTGGGTCGCCGGATCAGCGTCAGGGCCGACCGGGAGCCCTGGCGTGAGGTTGTCCTGCCACCAGCGCAGCCGGTCCGGATCACGGTAGGCGCGGTTGATTAGTGAAGCGCTTCGAGCCCGTCACCTCACCCCATTCAACCAGCACCGCGCGATGATACCGTATTCACGCGAGGATGACGCAGTGAAGCGGAGTCGAAGCGCTTCGATAGGTTTCCGCCCGCTGTGCGCGTCATGGGGCGGGAATGCTCAGGGAGGACAAGTATGGCGACACTTGCTGACGTGGCCCGTCACGCCGGCGTCGCCGCCAGCACGGTGTCCTACGTGCTCAGCGGCAAGCGATCGGTGTCCGAAGCGACCAGGGACCGGGTGCGGCGTTCCATCGAGCTGCTCAATTACCACCCGCACGCCGGTGCGCGCGCCTTGGCCAGCAGCAAGTCGCACGTGCTCGCGCTGATCGTGCCGCTGCGCAGCGACATGTACGTGCCGGTCATGATGGAGATCGCTATCGGCGTGGTGACGAAGGCACGGGAGTACGGCCATGACGTGCTGCTGATGACCAACGACGAGGGCTCCGAGGGAATCCGCCGGGTCGCGTCGAGTTCCCGCGCCGATGCCGTGATCCTCACCGACGTCGGCATGCAGGACGACCGGATCGCGATGATCAAGAAGACCGGCGTGGACGCGGTGCTGATCGGGATCCCGGCCGACCCGGCCGGGCTGGACTGCGTCGACCTCGACTTCGCCGAGGCGGGCAGGCTGTGCGTGGAGCATCTGGCCCAGCTCGGTCACCGCGTCGTGGCCTTCCTTGGTGAGGCGGACGGCGTCTACCGCAGGCACATCGGTTTCGCCGAGCGTACGCTGCGCGGGATACAGGCCGGCGCCGCCGCCAGGGGCGTGGACCTGGTCCACCGTCCGTGCGAGGGCAACTACGAGGCCGCGGCCGGCACGCTGGCCCGGATCTTCGAGGAGCGGCCGCGCACCACCGGGCTGATCGTACAGAACGAGGCGATCATCCCGCCGCTGATGTCGCTGCTGCGTACGTCCGGCCGGGCCGTTCCGGAAGACGTGTCGATCGTCGCGCTGTGCCCGGACCAGATCGCCGAGCAGACGGCGCCCAGGCTGACTTCGGTGACCATACCGGCCACCGAGCTGGG
>JAFARZ010000066.1 GCA_019245115.1 Streptosporangiaceae bacterium
GATACATAGCGGACACATGGGCCATCCTTCAGTGGGAAGAAAAGAGCCCTTTGGAAGAAAAGGTGCCGGAAACCGGCGCCCTATCCTCCGCGAAGCCCTTTTCTTCCACGTCGTCCACCGCAGCTGCCGTCACATAACGGCCATATCAGGACAAAATCGGCACCCGCCACGACACGCCGCAGACTCGATTTGTTTGGAACGCGCACATGGTGCACAAAAGTCACCACGAGGCCCGGATCAACCACGAAACCTGCCCAGCGGATCCGGCGAAAGGGACAAAACTGCACGGCCAGCAGGGGCTCCGACCCCACTACTTGACCGACGCTCTAGTTGCCGTGACCAGGCCCGCGAAGCGACTGCGTAGCCAGGTGGCGGCACTACTTGCCCTGTTCGCAACCGGGTACGCCCGTAGTGACGCTCCCGTCCGGCCACCGGACGGTAAGTGAACTCTGGTAGGCAGCGGACGGGCCGTCACTGGCCGGCCGGGGTGGCATCCCTGGCCCTATGCCGGGCGGCCAGACCGTGACGGCCCGGTAACCGAATCCGTCCTGCCCGACGGCCTCATAGGTGAAAGTGACATGATCGCCCGGGTCCAAGCTGCGAAATCCCTCGGACACGATCATCGAGAAATGGACCCAGCACCCTCCTGGAGTCTCGGCGGAGTCGATCACCCCGCATCCCTGCTCATCGTCCCAATCACGTACGATTCCATCGCTCGGCATGCCTTCAGTATGTCTGCGGTGCCAGGCTTGTTTAATATCTGTCGCTCGTACCTTCAGATCCTGATGACCTCGATATCAGGCATGGCGTCATAGTCGGCGTCCTGGGTCACGATCGGGACCTCATGGGCTATCGCGGTTGCCGCGATCCAGCTGTCGTTAATCGGCGCCTTACGACCCGCGGCCCGGAGCCGGGAGACCAGCAGCGCCCATGCATCGGACACCGCTTCGTCTATTCCGAGCGGCTCAAACCGCTGCGCGAGCTGGTAGGTAGACAGCCTGCGGGCGGCAACCTCGGGATCCCGGGCCTGCAACACGCCAAGCCGCAACTCGCCGAGCGTGATCACCGACACCCCCCACTCATAGCCCGCGAACCGGTCAGCGTCGAATCGTTCCGCCTCCAGACCGATGAACACGGACGTGTCAGCCAGCGCCCGCCGGGCGGCTACCACTGCAGATCGTCGGTCGTATCAGGAAGGATCTCCCGCAACTCTCCGGCAAGGCCCGTCGGGTCAGGTCCCAGCCGCAAGAGCTCATGGGCAACCTCTGACGCTGGCAGCCACTGGCGGCGCCGCGACAGCGGGATGATCTTAGCCACGGGACGGTTGTCTCTGAGGACCTCGATCTCCTCGCCCGCTTGAACGCGCCGCAGTACCTCCGCAGTGTGGTTACGGAGATCACGCGCAGGAATAGCGCTCATATCACAACTGTAGTCATCTGCTACGAGCGTAGCAAGCCAGCATAGCGCACACCATCCGGTATGTACGCTCACGCACAGGACCTGAGCCGGGCGCTCGGGCCGCGCGCCTCGGCGACCGCGGCGGCGGCCGTGCCGTGGGTCTTTAAAGATCTCCTGGCCGGACGAACCAGCCAGGCGTGGCCGCGCATCCCGACGCTCCTGGTCGCGGTGTGACGGCGCGGCCACGGTGGCGTCGCGCTGGCCGCCTGAGCGCGCTACTGGATGACGACCGGACTGCTCTGCCCCTGGGCACGGCCGCTGAGTTCGGCGTCGAGGGTTTCCTGGGCGAAGCGCATCTGTTCCTGGTACCGGGGTTCGCCGAGCCGACGCATGCCTTCCTCCGGATCGACGGTCTCGACGATCGCGGTGATCCACCAGATGTTGCCGAACGGATCGCGGACGCGGGCGCCCCGCTGCCCGAAAGCGCTGTCGGACATGGCGGTCACCTCACGTGCACCGGCTCGCAGGGCGGCGTTGAAGGCGGCGTCGGCGTCGGGCACGAACACCCGCAGCAGCGACGGCATGCCCGGCCAGTCCGCGCGCTGATCGAAGGCGAGCAGCACGGTGTCACCGACCCGGATCTCGGCGTGCCCGATACTGCCGTCCTCCAGTGGCACGCGGCCCAGTTCGATGCCGTCGAAGGCGGCGGTGATGAAGTCGAGCAGCGCGCCGGTGTCCTTGGTGACGATCCACGGTGCGACAGTGGTGTAGCCGGCCGGAGTGGTGGTCATCGTGCGTCCTTTCTTCGTTGTCGTCCTCACGGTAGAGCTCGTATAGGACAGTTTTTGTCCTAGCCAGGACCTAGAGTTCGGATGTGACCGATACCGCCGCCCGCCTGCTGTCATTGCTGTCACTGCTGCAGACACCGCGACTATGGCCGGGCAGCGAACTGGCCGGGCGGCTGGGCGTGAGCGGCCGGACCGTGCGCCGCGACATTGACCGGCTGCGCGAGATCGGCTATCCCGTCGAGGCTTCGGCAGGTGGCCGGGGAGGTTACCGGCTCACCGCCGGTGCCGCGATGCCGCCGCTGCTGCTCGACGACGACGAGGCCGTGGCGATTGCGGTGGGCCTCGGCACGATCGCGGGCCAGGCCGTGAGCGGCGTGGACGAGGCGGCGGTGCGCGCCGCGGCCAAACTCGCCCAGGTACTGCCGCCCCGCCTGCGCCGGCGGGTGTCCACGCTGGCAGCCGGCACGCTGCCGTTCGCCTTGGCCCCGGCCACGCCCGTGTCTCCAGACGCACTGGTTACCATCGCCGCGGCCTGTGCGAATCACGAACGCATGCGGTTCCGGTATCGCGATCACGACGGGACCGAGGCCGCCCGCCACGTGGAGCCGGTCCGGCTGGTCGCCGGCGGACGCCGGTGGTATCTGCTGGCCTTCGATCCGGGCCGCGACGACCGGCGCACCTTCCGCGTGGACCGGATGACCGGCCTGCATGCCACCGGCGCTCGCGCTCAGCACCGCACGCCCCCGGCGGCACAGGCGGAGGAGATCCTGCGCACCCGACTGCTAGGGATGGCTCCCAACCTTCGCGCCGACGTCACCCTCCACGCGTCGCGCGAGGTGATCGCCACGCGGCTCGGGGATCATCTGGGCGAGGGCACCCTCACCGCCGACGGTGACTCATGCCGCTGGCAGTCCCACCCGGATACGGTGGAGTGGCTGGCGACACGACTGCTGTCCCTGGACACCGATTTCCAGGTGCACGGTCCGCCGGAGCTGGCGGCACACCTCGATGCGATGGTGGCCCGGATCACTCGGTCACGCCGATGAACAGAATCCTGGTCTTGCCGGGAGCGTATGCATCCGCACGCGATCCGGCGGCCTACCATGTGCCCCAGGCCAGCGCCGGCGCGGGCAGCTCCGGCGGCGTCAAGAATGCCGGCGGAGCCGTCAGATCCAGTGCGCCGAGTGGCGAGATTGCCGCGGCGTCCCGCCGGGTCAGCGAGGGCAGGTTCCACTTTTCCTCGATGAGCTTCAGCACCGAGGTGTGGTCGAATATGTCCGACAGGACGCAGCCGGGCCGCGCATAGGGTGACACGATCACGGCGGGCACCCGGAACCCGTAAGTGTCGTAGGCGTCCGGGCCCGCGACGAGCTGCTCAGCATGCCGCACGTAGCCAGGGAACAGCACTTTCAGCAGGCTACGCAGCGGGGACGGGTGCGCGACCAGGCTGCGGCCGGGGATGTCGTCCGGCGGCACCGCCGCCGGCGGGGCGACATGGTCGTAGTAGCCGCCGTGCTCGTCGTAGGTCCAGATGAGCAGCGTGTCCGCCCACGCCGGGCCATGCATGACCCGGCTGATCACCTCGGCGGCGAAGCTCTCGCCCTTTCGGATGTCTTGCGGATTCTCCTCCGAGAAGCTGCGGAAGTCCGGGTCGACGATGCAGAACGACGGGAGGTTGCCGGAGCCGGCATCGGCGAAGAACCGCTCGATGCTGCGGACGTGGGCCATGTAGCCAGCCATACCGAGCGGGTAGATGGCCGACGTGAACTGGAGATCCCGCTTGAACACGTCGCTGGTCTTACGCATCGGGCGACCGAGGGAGGCCAGATGGTGCCGGGTCCGGCGACGCCGGTACCGCACATACCGGCGGAACTCGGACTGGTCGCTGGCGGCCGGACGGTAGTTGACCCACGAGATCTCATGCCGGGTCAGCATGTCCATGATCGTGCCGGCCCGCGGCCGGTCCAGCAGGTTGAAGGGCAGGTCATCCATCAGGCCGTTGGCTGTCCCGGCCAGCAGGAACCGGCGATTCGGGAACGTTGGCCCCAGGCACGAGCTGAACCAGTGGTCAGCCAGCGGAAAGGTCCGGGCCAGCCCGTGGTAGAAGGGCAGATCCTGGTCGGTCCAGTAGCCCATGGCCGCGGTCTTGTCGCCCTCGGGCGCGGCTTGCTCGGTCGAGGTCACGAATCCGTCCATCTTGCCGCCGGCCCACTGCGTGTGGCTGGCGCACCAGCTCTGGCAGGGTGCGCCTTCTGCCTGCACGGTGGAACTCGCGTGATGGGCCCGGATCATGGTGCCCGCGGAGTCAGGATTCTCGGCATCCGGCGTGCCGTCGTCACCGAGCGGGAACCCCTCCCCCCGTCCGAGGGTACCGAGATAATTGTCGAAGGAGTGGTTCTCCATCATCAGGACGACGATGTGCTTGATCTGCGGCAGCATGTCGGTGCCGGCCGGACGGGAGGGATCGGGCCGGTCACCCGGCCGGCTGGGGCGCTTGCGCCGTTCCCGCTGGCGCAGCTTCTGGCGTTCGATCCGTTCCCAGGTACTCGCGCTGGTCATGTCAGCTCGTCCTCCGCATAAGGGCGTAACTTGTTCGTGCCGTTTCTAGCGAGTCGCGGACGCGGTTTCCCGGCTGCGGTCGGCTGCCTTGCTGCGGGGCAGGCCCAGGGGCCTGCGGCCGGTGCGGTCGAGGCCGTCCTGGTTCGGCTTGATCAGCATCGTGGCGGCGGTCAGCCAGAGCGCGGAGAACAGGACGCTGGCGAGGATGTCGGTGAGGTGATGCTCGCCCCGGTACATGCGGGCCGTAGCGATCATGACCGGCATGACGACCGCGGGGATCAGGAACAAGTAGCGCCACCAGCCGCGGGCATGACCGATGACCAGGATGGCGATGCCGGCATACAGGCATGTGGTCGCGGCCATGTGGCCTGACGGGAACGCCGACGTGGGCAGGTGCGAGTCCATGTGCGGGACATCCGGACGCGGACGCTTGACGATGGCGGCGATTATCAGGAACGCGGCCAGTTCGCCGAACATGACTACCGCGAGGAAGATCACCGGACGCCAGTGGCGGGTAATGGCGACGAACAGCACGCAGGTGGCGACGCTCACGATAAGGATGTCCTGGGTTGCCCCGAGGTTGCTGGCGATCAGGCTCCAGTGGTTCAGCGTGGCCGTGCGGTGCGCGGCGAACCAGTGCGCGATCGTATGGTCGCCTAGCAGGTTGCCGTTCCCGTTGCGGGTAAGCATGATCAGCTTGCCAATGCCGGTGAGCGCACCGACGATCAGCACCCAGATCACCACCACTCCGGCGGCGATACGGCCGTAGGCACGAGCGCGGTCATGATGCATGGTTGTCTCCGGTTCGGTCGGCTGTAGGTCGGCGCGGGCCTCGGGCTCAAGTCCCTCGGTCACCGGATGGGTCACCGGCTCGCCGGTGACCTGACGGGATATCTCGAAGGCGAAGGCGGTGATGCCCAGCCAGGTGATGCCGAGCGACCAGCCGCCCAGCACATCGGATAGGTAGTGCACGCCGAGAAGGAGCCGACTGATGCCGATCGCGGCGATCAGCGTGACGATCACGACGGTGAACACCCGGCGCCACGTTCCGCGCGTCGCGGGAAGGAAGACCAGGAACAGCGCGCCATAACAGACGATCGAGCCGAGCGCATGCCCGCTCGGGAAGCTGTTGCCATTGCCGTGGGCGATCGGGTGTGCCACCACCGGGCGCAACCTGCCGACGAGTGCCTTGAGCACCGGATCGAGCACCAGCGCGCCCGCCCCTGTGGCCAGGAGGTACGCCACCAGCCGCCACCTCCGCCGGAAGGCGAGAACGATAGCGGCCGCTCCGATCAGCGTCCACAGCACGCCCCCGCTGCCCAGCCAGGTGACCGCCTTGACGATGCTGACTGCCGCGGAGTCTCCGGCGACCAGACTGTTCAGCCGGGCCGCGGCGCCGTGATCGGCCGACTCCAGCGGCGCCCACTGCAGCCGTACCAGGAGGAGCAGGATTGCGAAAAGGAGAGCCGCGGCCGTGACGACGATAAGCGGAGCCAGAGTACGCCGGGTAACGGCTGGAACCGACATGGACCCTCTACTGCCCATTGCGAGCGGTTTCACGCCTATTCACTGCCGGATTTACGGATCGAGAACGGTAATGGCTTTCAGTAACCGGGCAGTCATTGATGCGCAACCTATGGTTATTGACGTTTGCCGACCCGCTAATAAGGTAGGCATGGGTATGCACTCTGTATCAGCACCGGGCGCAATACATACCGCAAGACAGGCTTCCGGCAGTCGGCTGGCGCACTTTCTGGCCCGTACGGGCCTGACCGCGCGCGGTGTCATATATGTCCTGGTGGGCTGGGTTACGGCGCTGGTCGCACTGGGGCACAGCTCACGCGAGGCAGACCAGCAGGGCGCCTTGCACCTGCTAGCAGGCAAATCCTACGGACTGGTCTCGCTCTGGCTGCTCGGCATCGGCTTCGCGGGCTACGCGCTATGGCGGTTGAGCGAGGCCGTGTTCGGTGTCGCTGGCGATCCGCCCGGGGCCGGCCCCAGGCTCAAGTCGCTGGCGCGGGCAGTCATCTACGCGGGCCTGTCATACCTGACCTTCACGGTGATCTCCGGCACGGATCGCAGCCAGGCTGGCCGGCAGCAGGACATAACGGCCACCGCCATGCGGCACACGCCCGGCCGGGTGCTGGTCGGCGTCGTAGGGCTGATCATCGTCGCCTGCAGCATCGCCCTGGTCGTCGAGGGCGCTCGGAAGAAGTTCATGAGGTACCTGCAGACGTTCCGGATGAGCGCCAGGATGCGTCGCGTCGTCGAGGTGCTGGGCATGACGGGGACCATCGCGCGAGGGCTGGTCTTCGCTCTGGCCGGCGTGCTGGTGATCGATGCGGCGATCACCCACATGGCATCCGAGTCCGGCGGCATCGACAAGGCACTGCTGACACTACGCGATCAGCCGTTCGGCGAATTCCTGGTGATGCTGGCCGCACTCGGCCTCATTGTCTTCGGTGCCTACGGACTGTGCGAGGCCCGCTGGCGGAAGGTCTGAGCCCAGCGGGAACGCTCGCTCCCGAACCGACGCCGACCTGGACCCGGAAAGGATATCTGGCGTGGCTGACGTCGCTGTAGTGGCGCACTCACGGAAGAGCTTTGGGGGCGGTCTGCCCGAGTTGCGGCGGATCCTGGCTCTCGAAGGCGTGACCGATCCCCTCTGGTACGAGGTAAAGAAGAGCCGCCGCGCTCCCAAGTACGCGCGGCGGGCAGCGGCCAAAGGGGCTGACGTGATGTTCGTCTGGGGTGGCGATGGCACGGTCCAGCGCTGCATCGACGCCGTGGCGGACACGCACACGGCGGTGGCTATCCTGCCCGCGGGAACCGCGAACCTGCTGGCGGCGAACCTGAACGTTCCGCGCGATCTCGGCGAGGCGGTGCGGATCGGGCTGCACGGCGACCGGCGCCGGCTAGACACCGGCTCGGTAAACGGTGAGCGTTTCACGGTGATGGCGGGCGCGGGCTTCGACGCGCGGATGATCTCCGACGCCGACCGGGGCACGAAGGACCGGCTAGGCCGCGCCGCCTACATCGTCACCGGGATCAGGAACCTCCGTGCGCGCCGGGTGAGGGCGACCATAGAGGTGGACGGCAAACGCTTCTTCAAAGGCAAGGTCTCGTGCGTGCTGACCGCGAACGTTGGCAAGATACTCGGCGGAGTCGAGGCTTTCCCGCAAGCGCAACCGGATGATGGGCGCCTTGAGCTAGGGGTGGTGAACGCTAGGAATCCGGTCCAGTGGGCCCGGATGTTCGGCCGGCTCGCCCTGGGGCATCCAGAGCAGTCCCCCTTCGCCAAAGTCACGCGGGGAAAGAAGTTCAGGATCCAGTTCGACCAGAAGATCCCGTACGAACTTGATGGCGGCGCGCGCCCGGCCAGCAAGAAACTGCGCATCAAGGTCCACCCGAACTCCGTCACAATCTGCGTCCCGCCAGTGCGGTCCCCCGGTGCCGGTTTATCGGGTCCCGGCGGTGAAACCACAGTACGTTCGTATAAAAGATTGCTTTTAACGAACGTACGGTGGTTTAACGGTCCAGTATAAGATCCCAGCGTCATTGGCTAGGAGCTCGGTCAGTTGCCTGGCATTGACCTGAGAGTAGTCGCCGCAGCAGTTGTTGAACAAGACATTGGTCGTCTCGGCCTCGTCGGCGAGGTCACGGACCTTCGCTGCCCATTCGCGTAGCTCATCTTGGCCGTACCAGTAACCGAAC
>JAFARZ010000163.1 GCA_019245115.1 Streptosporangiaceae bacterium
CCGACATCGGCGAGCCAGTGCGGCAGGATCGAGACCGCGACGAATATCCCGGAGATGAAGTACAGCGGTAGCAGGAGCGCCTGGGTGACCGGCTGCGCGGTGTCCTCGTTGCGGATCAGCGAGGTGAGCGCGTAGCCCAGGCAGCAGAACGAGGCGGCGCCGATCACCACGGTGACCGCCAGGGCCAGGGCGGTCCGGCCAGGGACGTGGGCACCATAGGCGGCCCAGCCGATGCCGAGCAGCACGGCGGCCATGACCACCGCGATGACAATCGCGACGAGCACGCGGCCGGCGATGATGGCGGCGGCCGGGACCGGCGTCGCGCGCCGCCGCTTCAGCACGCCGCGTTCGCGCTGCGCGGTCACCGAGGCCACCAGGTTGCCGAAGCACGCCGCGATCACCCCGAGGGCGATGATGCCGGGCACGTAGTACACCGAGGTGCTGATCTGGCCGCCTGCGACCGGGGTGGTGTTCCCGCGGCCGCCGAACACCGACGCGAAGATCACCAGGAACAGCACGGGCAGGGCCAGGGTGAAGAACTGCGACTGGCGATTGCGGAGAAAGGCGCGCAGGTCGAAGCTGGACTGGTGCAAGGTCATGTGGATCATCGCCGGTCCTTCGTGGTCGGGGAGCCGGTAAGCGAGAGGTAGACCTCTTCCAGGGTCGGGCGGTGGACGTCGAGGTCGGGCAGGTCGAAGCCGCGGCCGAGCGCCCAGTTTCCGAGCATCTGCAGGTGCACGAGCGGGCTCTCGCTGTGCACGACGGCCAGTCCTCCCGACCCGGGTTCGACCAGCGGGCTCAGCCCGGCCGGGAGGTCACGCGCCCCAAGGCCGTCCGGGAGCGTGAAGCTGATGGCGGTGGTCATGTGGTCACGTCCGCCCAGCGTCCGCGGCGTGCCTTCGGCCACGATCTGTCCGGCGGACAAGACCGTGATCCGGTCGGCCAGGTACTCTGCCTCGTCCATGTAATGGGTGGTCAGGAAGATCGTCTTGCCGAGCTTCCGCAGCCCGGCGACCACCTCCCAGGCGGCCCGGCGGGCAGACGGGTCGAAACCGGTGGTCGGCTCGTCGAGGAAGATGAGCTCTGGGTCACCGATGAGGGCCAGCGCGAAATCCAGCCGCCGCCGCTGGCCGCCGGACAGCCGCGTGCCCAGCGTGCCCGCCTTCGCGGTGAGGCCGACCAGGGACATCGTCTCGTCGATGTCCCGCGGCTTGCGGTAGTAGCCGGCGTACATGACCAGGCACTCGCGCACGGACAGGCCGGGCTCGGGCTCTGATTCCTGCAAGACCACCCCTACCCGGTCGCGCCATGCCCCATCCGCCGTGGCCGGGTCCTGCCCCAGGACTGCGACCTCGCCGGCAGTACGCTGCCGGAATCCTTCCAGGATTTCCACCGTGGTGGTCTTGCCCGCGCCGTTCGGGCCGAGGAAGGCAAAGATCTCCCCCCGCCGCACCTCCAGATCGATGCCCGCGACGGCCTGGTGGCTGCCATAGCGCTTGACCAGGCCGCGGACGCTGATCACTGGTTCCGCACGGGCTGATGCGGTAGCTGCCTGGCCTGCGCCGCGTTGGTCGCTGATGCTTTCCATCTCGCTCCTTAGGCGGGTCTGGCCCTTAAGCTTGCCGCGAGGCGGCCTCGTCGTCTTCGGCGCGAGGGTGGAACTTGGCTACGGCCGGAACCTGAACCGGGGGTGGTCGGCCTCCACCTGCAGGTGGAGACCTGGCTATGGCAAATCCACCCAGCGGGCACGAGACGACCGCCAGATTCCGCCGTACCGTTTAGGGGTGAACTCGCAGGCCACGGTCGGCGTCTCGGAGCTGCAACGGGCGAGGGATCGCGAAAAGGCGACCTACCTGTGGATCCGCGCGCTGTCCGTGGCTGCGATCGCGTTCGTGGTGACCACCTCGTTTCAGGCGCGGCCCGCTCCGGGCGGCCACGGCCAGGCGCTCGGCGTGGCGCTCGTGCTCGTCGCGTTCTGCGGCGCCACGATCGCCGCGATGCGGCTGACCCGGGCCCCGCCCGCCGTCCAGCTAGCCGTGCCGCTGCTGGCCGTGGCCAGTGCGGCAACGCTGGTCGGCCTGCAGGCCAACGGCGCAGCATTCCTCGGGGTATTCCCCGCGCTCGGTTTCGCCGCCCTGGTGCTGCCGGTCCGGCTCAGCGCCGTCGTGGCCGGCGCCGCTATCGCGGCGGTCTCCGCGGCGTGGGTGGCACACGGGCGCGCGCCCATCGCGGGCATCGTCTTGAACGACTTCGCGATCGTAGCCATCTACCTGCTGTCGCTGTTCGCCCGGCGGCTGAGGGAGAGCAACCAGCGGGCAGAACTTCTGCTCGCCGAGCTGGAGCAGACCCGCGCCGCGCAGGCCCAGGCCGCCATGCTGGCCGAGCGGCATCGCCTGGCCCGCGAAATGCACGATGTGCTTGCCCATGCGCTATCCGGTCTGGTGCTAAGCCTAGAGGGAGCCATGCTGCTGGCGGGGCAAGGCGGCGCGGACCCGGAGGTGAGCCAGTCCATCGACCGGGCCCGCCGGCTGGCCCGGGCCGGGCTGGAGGAGGCCCGGCGTGCCATCGGCCTGCTCCGCGGCGATGCGCTGCTCGGCCCTGACCGGCTGGCCGACCTGGCCGCCGAGTTCGAGGCTGACAGCGGCGTGGCGTGCAAGCTCACGGTAACCGGTGACGAGTCAGACCTGGGCACCGACGGCCGGCTCACCTTCTACCGGGTCGCGCAAGAAGCCCTGACCAATATCCGCAAGCACGCCCGCCCCGGCCTGGTCGAGATCCGCCTCGCCTACGAGCCATCCGGGACCCGGCTGACCATCGAAGACTCCTGCCAGCGCGGCGAGCGCCCCGCGCGCTCCGACGGCACCGGGTACGGGCTGACCGGCATGAAAGAACGCGCCGAGTTGCTCGGCGGGACGCTCACCGCCGGACCCACCGACGGCGGGTTCCGGGTCGATCTGTGGGTGCCGCCGTGACCGGCCCGATCCGCGTCCTGGTCGCCGATGACCAGTGGGTGGTCCGCGAGGGACTCGGCACCCTCCTCAGGCTGCTCACCGGCATCGAGGTGGTGGGCACCGCCTGCGACGGCGACGAAGCGCTGGCCCTGGCGATCCAGCTTCACCCCGACGTGGTGCTGATGGACCTGCGCATGCCTCGCTGCGACGGTGTCGAGGCCACCCGCCGCCTGCGCGAACACGATGCCAGCATCAAGGTGCTCGTGCTCACCACCTACGCCGATGACCGCTCCGTCATCGACGCGCTGCGTGCCGGCGCCCGCGGTTACCTGACCAAAGATGTCGGCCCCGCGGAAATCCGCGAGGCCCTCGAGCGGGTCACCCGCGGACAGCCCGCCATCGACCCGGCTGTTCAGCAGCACCTCCTGGACGCCATCATCGCCAGCGGGCCCCGCCAGGCCGCCGAGCCCGCGCCGCAGTTCCCCAGCGGACTGACGGCCCGCGAAGCCGAGGTGCTCTCGCTCATTGCCCAGGGACTGTCGAACAGCGAGATCGCCAGGCGGCTGATGGTCAGCGAAACCACCGTGAAGAGCCACATTAACCACCTGTTCGCCAAGACTGGCGCGCGCGACCGGGCCCAGGCGGTCACCTATGCCTACGAACACGGGCTCGCCTGAGACCCGTGCCCTGCAGTCGTCGGGCACCTCATGACACCGCCCGCGAAGATCCCTGATTCTGACATCGGGATCTGCGCAGGCATCGCGCAGGCGTTATGGCTTCTACAGCGATCCGGACTAGCGGGCTAGGGCTCTTGACCCGAGTGGCTGCTCACGGCCGGGGTGTTGCATCATACGCCGGGCTGCTTGAAGTTGTACTTCGGGTTGAGCAGGCTTGGTCTTGTGTCCGATGAGCCTGATCTGCCTGGCGGGGCTGGAGAGCAGCGTGAGCTGCTGGCCCGGTTGCTGGCCGTGGTCGAGGTCAGGGACGCTGAGAACGCCATGCTGCGCGCCGAGCTGGCGGCGGCGCTGGACCGGGAGCGGCGGCTCGGGCTGCGGGTGGCGGAGCTGGAGCGCCGACTGGGCATGGACAGCAGCAACTCCGGCATGCCGACCTCCAAGGAGCCGATCGGGGCGAGGCAGCGCCTCAACGCCGAGCGGAGGAACCGGCAGGCTCGTCGAGGAAGATGATCGGCGGGTTGCCGATGAGGCTCATGGCGATGTCGAGGCGACGGCGCATGCCGCCTGAGTAGGTCGACACCCGCCGCCCGGCCGCGTCAGTCCACACCCTTGAGCACGTGCAGCTTCTCATAGGACTTCTGCAATCCGCGGACCTGCATCGTCGCGTTCGTCGCTACCATGCCTGGTGTCTCCTTATCCCACGGTCACGTTCGACAGGTCCGCGTCTATGCCCTGGAGCCCGGCGTAGGTGAGTTTGTCCATCCGCGCCCCGTCGAATGCCACCGTGCGGATGGTGTCGATGGTCAGCTCGAAGGCTGCCGTGTCATCCCTGCCCTCGGCCTTGAGCTCACGGAACCGCTCACGCATGACCGCAAGTAGGTCCGCTTTCAGCTCGCCGATCCTCTTCGCACCCTCATACGGCGCGAAGACGCCGTCCACATATTCGTCTAGTTTGTCGTTCATCGATTTGTCTCCTCACAGCAATGTGTCGAGTACGCGCTTCGCGTACTCCCAGTTGCTCTTGTTACGGGCGTAGGTCGCCTTGCCCTTCTCTGTGATCCGGAAGTGTCTGCGCCGGCCGCCCTGCGATTCATTGCCCCAGTACCACGTGATGTCGCCGTCCGCTTCCAGGCGCCGGACGCTGGAGTGCATCGTGGCTTCCTCGAGCTCGTACTCGCCGCGCGAGCGCTGGGCGACCAGCTTGACGATCTCGTAGCCGTAGCAGTCGGATTCCGTCAGCAGCCGCAGGATCATCGTGTCGGCTTTCCCGCACAGAAAATCGGATGTGACCTGGGCCTCGACGGTGGGCGGAGGTTCCGCCGGGGCGGTGGCCGGACGAGGCGCCCGCAGCGCGCCGCCGAGCAGCAGACCGATCATCGGGGTCACCACCGGGAGACCGCGTAGTACCACGGCTTCCACTCGCTGTGGTAGCGCTCCGCCAGCGCTGGCGGGAACATCGCCAGCACGTCCGCGGCGTCGTTTGCCGACAGGCCGTCGACCAGCCACGGGATCAGCTCGCCCAGATCGGGGGCGGGCTGCAGCGAAGGCATCACGCCCAGCCACTCCGCTGCGGTTAGCGTGGCGCCGATCAGCGGCAGTGCGTCTCGTTCCTCGTGGTCGAGGTGGCCGCGGAGCGTGCTGGCGAGCTCGCCGATCACGTCGCCGAGCGGTAGCTGCTCGTCGTCGAATGCCTGATCCACTGCGGCGAGCAGCGGATCAATCAGGCTGTGCTCGGCCGCCATCTCGTCCAGTACGCACAGCGCGGCCGCGCGCCCGGCCAGCCGGGCCCGCAGCAGCGGCCACACCCCGGTGTCCTCGGCCTGGTGGTGCAGCAGCAATTGCCGCCGGAACACCTCCCACCCGGCGCCGACGGTGACCCGCCGGACCGGATCCCGCAGCGTGGCGCGGGTGGCGGTGCGCGCCAGCGTGGTCACGTCGCGGCGGAACGCGCGATGGGCGGCGAGCATGACGCCGAGGTCCGCCGCGCCTGCGCCGAACTGAGCCGCATCAGAGCCCGGCAGTTTGCCTTCGCTCATGAGTCCTCCTTCATCTGGTCCGAACTCGACGTTAGGGTTCCGGCGGCGCAGCGGAATCCGCATCGCCGGTCAGTATTTGCGTGTGTGCGTGCCGGACGGGATAGGTATGTTCGTGTCATGTTGCAGGGACGGCAGATTCAGCAGGCTGTCATTGAGGAGCTGCTGGGGCAGGCGCGCGCGGGGGCGAGCGGCGCGCTGGTGCTGCGGGGCGAGCCGGGCATCGGCAAAACCGCGCTGCTGGACTACGCCGCAGACCGCGCTACCAGCCAGATGCCGGTGCTGCGCGCCATCGGCATTGAATCGGAGGCGGAACTGCCGTTCGCGGGGCTCCACCAGCTCGTCCGGCCGGCCCTGGACCGTCTTGGCGCGCTGCCCGGGCCGCAAAGCGCCGCGCTGGCGGCCGCGTTCGGCCTCGCCCACACAGCCGGCAGCGGTCTAACCAGCGCCGGGGACCGGTTCCTCGTCGGCGTGGGCGCGCTGTCCCTGCTCGCCGAGATCGCCCCGGTACTCTGCCTGATCGACGACGCCCACTGGCTGGACCGGGCGTCCGTCGAGGCGATGCTGTTCGCGGCACGACGGCTGCACCGCGACGGCATCGTAATGATCTTCACCAGCCGCGACTACCCGGGAGCGTTCCCCGCCCGGGGCATCACCGACGTGCCGGTCCCCGGCCTGGACGCGGCCGCGGCGTCCGCGCTGCTCGCCGACCGGGACGTCGCGCTACCGCCCTGGCAGCGCGACCAGCTCATCGCGGCCACCCGCGGCAACCCGCTCGCGCTGATCGAACTATCCGACCACGGCGTGATATCCAAGCCGAACACGGTCGCCGCCCCGGTACCGGTGACCAGCCGGGTAATCGACGCATTCGGCCACCAGATCCGGTCGCTTCCCGGCGCCGCCCGGGCCGGCCTGCTGATCGCGGCGGCCGACGACACAGGCGACCTGGCACTGCTGCACCGAGCGGGGCTGGATCCCGGCGAGCTGCAGCCGGCCGAGGAACAGGGTCTGGTGTCGATCATCGGCGGGACGCTGGAGTTCCGGCACCCGCTGATCCGGGCCGCCGCCTATCACGGCGCCACACACAGCCAGCGGCAGGCCGCGCATCGCGCGCTCGCCGTCGCGTGCACCGGACCGGACCAGGCCGATCGCCGGGCCTGGCACCTGTCGGTCGCCACCACCGCGCCGGACGAGAACGTCGCAGCCGAACTGGACCGGGCCGGCGCCCGCGCGGTCGGCCGCAACGGCCACGCCGCCGCCACCGCCGCCTACCAGCGGGCCGCCCAGCTCAGCGAGGACGCCACTGCGGCCACCCGCAGGCTGGTCCAGGCCGCCGAGGCGGCGCTGGACGATGGCCAGCACCAGACCGCGCGGGAACTTGCCGACCGGGCCGACCGGGACCCCGTGGACACCGCGCTCACCGTACGGCTCCTGCAAGTGCGTGCGCTCGCCGACGTCGCCGACGGCATCATGCTCGGCGCGTACGAGCGGGACCTGGCCGGGGCCGCGATGATCGCCGGCTCGGACCCGGCGCAGGCGCTCTGGATGCTGATGGAGGCGCATCAGGAAATCCGGCAGGCACCGTACGACCACGAGCGGATCGCGGCAACGGTACGCCTGCTGGACAGCCTGCCGTCGGATTACGGGCGACGACCGCTTGGCTGGCTGATCCGGTGGAACGCGGCAAGCGTGCTCGGGCTGGACACCACGGGCTACCCGTCACTGGGCGAAACGATCGCTCGGGTCCGGGACAGCGCCGTCGCCACAGGGCCCCGCGCGTTGATGATCACCGCGGCCGCAGCGTGCCTCGCCGGCCGGGACGACGCCATGAGAGACATCGGGCAGGCCCTGGTGGACGAGGCCCGCGCTCGCGGTTCCATCGGGCTGCTGCCCCTCGGCCTCAGCCAGCAATCCTGGCCGGACACCATGCTCGGCAACTACCGGGACGCCCGGATCGGCGCCGCCGAAGGCCGCCAGCTCGCGCTCGATCTCGGCCAGCCATTCTGGGCGGACTGGATGTGCGGTACGCTCGCCTACCTCGCCGCGATCGAGGGTGACGAGCATGCCTGCCGTGACTACGCCGGGCAGGTGCATGCCGCCACCGAGCAGAGCGCTGCCGCGGCGCCGTGGGCGGAGGCCGCGCTGATCGTGCTTGACCTCGGCTACGGCCGGGTTGCGGAATCGCTTGCGCGGATGCAGGCGGCCGCGACCGGTCCCGCCTGGCACCACCCCAACATCACCCGGATGGCGCCGGACCTGGTCGAGGCGGCGGTCCGGCTCGGACAGCTCAGTCAGGCCGCCGAGGCCGCGGACCGGTTCAGCCGCTGGGCACCACTCGTCGGCCAGCCATGGGCGGCCGCGCTGCACGCCAGGTGCCAGGCGCTGATCGCGTCCGACGCCGACACAGAGCGGCACTACGAACGCGCGCTTAACCTGCACGACCAGGACACCCGGCCGTTCGACCAGGCCCGTACCCAGCTGCTGTACGGCGAATGGCTTCGCCGAGAGCGGCGCAAACGCGACGCGCGCGTCCAGCTGCTCGCCTCACTGCAGACGTTCGATACGCTCGGCGCCCGGCCCTGGGCGAATCGCGCCCGCACCGAGCTGACCGCCACCGGCACAGCGGCGCCACACCCTGTGGCTCCCGACCTGCTGACCGCGCTCACCCCGCAGGAACTACAGATCACCCGGCTCGCCGCCCGCGGCCTTGCCAACCGGGACATCGCCGCCCAACTGTTCCTGTCCCCCCGCACCGTCGCCTACCACCTGTACAAGGCCTATCCCAAACTCGGCATCTCCTCCCGCGCCCAGCTGCCCGCCCTCGTCTGAGGCGCCCGGTGCATGCACAGCCGAACGGCAAGGGCGGCGGCCCCCGTGGTCGGCGCCGCCCTCGCCATCCGGGCGAGCAGTGCCACTCAGGACGGCCGCCATTCCCAGCGCCAGCCCGCAGTAGCTCGGGCTCTTCCCGTCGTCGTCCCAGTGCGGGCAGCAGCCCGGCACCCCGTGCAGCCCTATGAGCATTAGCGTGAGAATGTCTGGCCTCTGGCTCATGCACAGCACGGTAAAACAGCTGCTCGTTAAGCCGAATCAGTCATGGATACCAGCATTTTCGTGCATTGCGGTGCGGGGCAGCGGGTCCTGCAGGGTGCCATAACCATGTCGTGGCCTTTTGAGCTGCGATTTTGCGGCCGGCCCACGGTGGCCATGCTGCCCGTTGGTCCTCGTTGACCAGTGCGCCCAGGACCCTCCGCCGCCGGATTCCCGCCGCCGCGAGTCGGTGAATATGCCGGGCATCCAGCTCATCGGCGGCACCGGGATCGACGATGTCCGAGCCCCTTTCGCCCGGCCCGGGCCCGGCGTGCCTGCCCCGTGCGCCCCGCCTGCCTCACGCACCACGCCACCTCCGCCCGGCCGCCCCCGGGAAACAGCATCGATGTGACACCGATGTCGCCCCGCGGGCTGTTGCAGAATCGCGGTTCGCGGGCGGGCGTGTCGGCGTGCGGTGCCTGGCTGGTTTTGACAGGGTCGTCTCATGGCGAAGAGGTACCGGCCGGTGGAGCGGGATCAGCCGTTTTTGTTCCCGCCGGACATGCGGGAGT
>JAFARZ010000231.1 GCA_019245115.1 Streptosporangiaceae bacterium
GGGCAATCGCGCACCGGACCGAACCGCGCTTCAACGTCCCATTCACGCCCATACCGCCGTGATGCCGTCGTGCCGCGGGCGGCCGGCGGTGCTACCATCACCGTGCGGTAAGCCAGGCAGACAACGGCATGTAGCGCCATCTCGAACCAGCCAGTCCTCACTCTCCTCAAGGATCCCCGATGACCGACGACCGTCCTGCTGACACCTCCCAGACCGCGATCGACACCTCGGTGCCGCACTCGGCCCGGATCTGGAACTACTGGCTGGGCGGCAAGGACAATTACGCCGTCGACCGTGCCGCCGGAGATGAGTACGTCAAGGTGTTCCCGGGCATACTGGACGTCGCCCGGGCCCAGCGCGCCTTCCTGACCCGCAGCATCACGTGGCTGGCCGGCGAGGCGGGGATCCGCCAGTTCCTCGACGTCGGCACCGGACTGCCGACGGCGGACAACACCCATCAGGTCGCGCAGCGGGTGGCGCCCGATGCCCGCATCGTGTACGTCGACAATGACCCCCTCGTGCTGACTCATGCCCGAGCCCTGCTGACCAGCACGCCGGAAGGCGCCACCGCCTACATCGAAGCCAGCCTCGGTGACTTCGGCACGATCATGGCCGGGGCGGCCAAGACACTGGACTTCACCAAGCCCATCGCGCTGATCCTGCACGGCATCCTGGGCCACGTCCCCGACGCCGGCGATGCCCGCTCGATCGTGCACAGCCTGATGGAACCCCTGCCGTCCGGCAGCTACCTGAACCTCGCTGACGGCACCAAATACGCCTCCGCCGAGGCGTTCGAGGAGGCTCAGGAAGGCTACAACGAGACCGGCGCGGTCCCGTACGCCCTGCGTACGCCGGAGGAACTCGCCAGCTTCTTCGAGGGCCTGGAGCTCGTGGAACCCGGCGTGGTCTCGTGCCCGCTGTGGCGGCCCGACCCTGCGGCGGACGGCCCGCCCGCTGAGGTGGACGTGTTCGGCGGGGTGGGACGAAAGTCCTGAGTACGGCGCACCCCGGGGAGGCGGGCCAGCGTGGGCTGGTCGTGAGGCCAGCCTGTTCGGGAATAGGTCTATTAATCATCCGAACGGGCTGGGTATCCTGCCTCGGCTATGTCTTCAGCCCCGGCCGGCTGGCCCAGACCCGGCCGCCCTGGCCGCGGCCGTCCACGCCGTCGAGCTCATCCCGCGGCCGGCCTGACCGGGCCCGGCCGGTCCTGCATCTCACTCCCGCTCTCCTGGCTCTTACATCTGTAGGGGGCTACGATTCGGGATGGGAGAAAAGGGATGGGCAGCAGGCGGCGTCGGCTTGACCCCGTAGGGCCGTTCGGCAATCCGGACGGGTCACGAGCCGACATCGACGATGTGATCAGCGAGTTCGTCGATTTCGGCGGCAACCCGGCCTACGGCCACCTCGCGACCCGCGCCAACGACTCCATGGTCCGGGTCATCGTGGGGAAGCTCGGCGCGGGCAAGACAGTCTACCTGCGGCGTCTTCAGGACTTCCAGTCGCATCAGGACTCCGTCTACGCCGACGTACCGCGGCAAGACCTGCCGAAGACCGAGGTCGTGGTGAAGGCGTGCCAGTGGTTCTCGGACCGCGTCCTGGTCGAGAAGTGGATGCAGATCTGGGAGCGCGCGATCATGCGGTCGCTGGCCTCGCACCTGCTGCGCCGTCCCGAGTTGCGTGCGCAGATACGCGACGAGCACGCCGACGAGATCGAGCAGTCGTACGCGCGGCTGCTCGATGACTTCCGCCGGCCCCGGTCGATCTACAGCCAGGTGCGCGACATCATCAATGAGCGGCAGACCGCCCACCAGCTGTCCACGTACCTCGACGATCCGCTCTGGGACGACCTCGAGGACCTGCTGGGCGAGGTCGTCGGCCAGTGCAAGCCGGTCTATTTCTACCTCGACGCGGTGGACGAGGAGTTCGGCCATGCCCCGATGTACTGGCTGAAGTGCCAGGAGGGGTTGTTCTACCAGGTCATGCGGCTGTTGCGCGACCACAGGCTGGGCGGCCGCCTGCACGTCGTGGTCTGCATCCGGGACATCGTCCTGTCGTCGGTGTACAGGTCAGAACATGCGCCCCGGTATTACAACGAACCGCACATACGCGTGCTGAACTGGGACCGCGGCTCGCTGCTCTACCTGCTCGGGCAAAAGCTGCAGCGGCTGCCGGCGTCACTGCTGATGCGGCGCCCCGCTGAAGGTCCCCCTACGATCCGCAACTGGCTCGGGGTTGACGGAAACTGGCCGGGACCCGATGGCGACGGAACGATCGAGGACTACCTGCTCGGCCACACGAGGCTGATCCCGCGCGACATCATCTCGCTCGGCAACGAGCTGAGCGAGGAGGTGCTGCGGCAGAAGCAGGCCGGCTACGAGGGCCTGCCGCCGGAGGCCCTGACGGGGGTGGTGCAGCGCTGCGCCAAGCGGTTCGGCGATTCCCAGCTCGCGCAGTGCGCCAACCAGATCTCGTCGGACCTGATGCCGGAGAACGCCGCCCTGCACAACTACTCCGAATTGTTCACCAGCACCCAGGCCTATATCAGCGGCGTGCAGGAGGACGTTCGGTCCTTCGTCCGGATGATCGGCGTCGACCGGTTCTCGCGTGCGGATCTCGTGGCCCTGCAGGAAGTGGCGGATCTGCACTTCGAGGAGGCGACGGACCTGGCCTCCGTCCTGTGGCAGAACGGCCTGCTCGGGTACGTCGACGAGGACGGGCGGCGCCGGTTCTACTCCATGGGCGACATCGAGGAATTTCATTTCCCGCCGGAGGTGGGCACGTACGTGCTGCATCCGTGCCTGGTGTACGCCGTCGGGGGGATCCGGCATGTGCGTGAGGACTCCGCTGGAGCCGTAGATGCGCGCCGCACCAGGCCGCTCCCGTCTGCTGAGCGCAGCGATCTTCCCGAGGTATCGGACGCTGCACCGTCCTCGGGCGGCAGCCATGCGCTCCCGGAACCCGACCCAGCGGAGGTGGGATCCCCGGTTCGGGCCAAGGCGGCTGACTACGCTGTCGGCGACGTCCTCGAGGGCCGCTTCGAGATCCTCCAGGTACTCGGGCAAGGCGGCTTTTCGAAGGTCTATCGGGTGCGCGATGACGTCGAGGGCGAGGAGCGAGCGCTCAAGCTCTTCGACAGCGCCGCCGGGTATCAGGCGGTGCGCCGCGAGATCGGCGCCCTGCGGAAAATCCAGCATCCCAACGTGGTGAAGGTCTTCTGGGCCGGCAAGACCAACGTCGGCGACTGGTATCTCATCACCGAGTTCATCGACGGTGAGTCGCTGGATGAGTTTGTCACCGGGAAGAGGCGCCTTCGCGACCGGGAGGCGGTGGACGTCGCACTCGACCTGCTCGACGCGCTCGTCGCTTTCCACCCCGATGCGGCGCGCCTCAAGCAGCTGGATGCCAAACGCCGCGAAGGCGACCTGCCGGAAGCCGAGTCGCATGAGTGGATGGAACTGAAGGACAAGGGGCTGGTCCACCGCGACATCAAACCGCTCAACGTGATGCTCACCCGCACGGGAGCGAAACTGCTCGACTTCAACATCGCCTCCCGGGTCGGCGACCCCGTGCATACGCAGTCAGGCACACCGCCGTATCAGCCGCCCGACGCCGGCCTGGATCGCTGGGACGTCTCCACCGACCTGTTCGCCGTCGGCGTGCTGCTCTACCGGCTCCTCTGCGACGGCTACCACCCGTTCCCGAATGCGATGCCCATGGTGGACAAGCCGGTTACCGACCCGAGAACGATTCGCTCTGACCTCAACCCCGACCTTGCGGAGTTTCTCATCAAGGCATGCGCCCCGGTCAGCGCTGATCGCTTCGCCACGGCCGCTGACATGCGACTCGCCTTGCGTAACATCCGCGCTAACCTCTGACCAGCCGATCCGGTGTCTTTCTCGCGTGTCACGTCAACCCCACGTGCCCCGCCACCCCCTCCCGCAGTCCTGGATCCGCCCCGCTGCCTGGGGCTTATGCGATGGCGCGGAGTGTCAGTGACATCTTCACGGCGTAACACGCGGGCCAGGTACTCCATGGTGAGCGCCTCCAGCGTCACGGGAGGGTGCACCCGTCCTCGTTCGGTCAAAATCTATTGGTCCGGGCCCCCGCGAGGTCGATGACCAGCGCGTCGCAGTAGTGGCGGAACCCCGCGCGGGCCGCCACTGACAGGGAGGCCGTGTTGGCGTGCCAGGCCCGGTACTGCACGACCGCGCGCCGGCTGAGGCCTGCCGCGGCGGCCGCGGCCACGACACGGGCACCCAGGCCCTCGCCGCGCGCTTGGGGATGGGTCAAGACGCCGATGCTGGGCATCTGCTGCCAGCTGCCCAGGCAGGCCACGGCCAGCAGATCACCGCCACGGAAATAGCCGAATGCGGGGAGCCCGGTGGTGCCGCTTTCCGCCACCTCGGCGGGCCGGGTTTGCTCGTGCAGCCGGGCCAGCAGCGGCAGATCCGCCTGGGTGAGCGGGCGCACTGCCGGGGCTGCCGCCCGGGTCAGGGTCGCTTCGCTCGCGTAGCCGTACCAGGCCGGCCCCAGGACCCGGGCACCCGAGCCCAGCGCGCCTGCCCAGTAGCCTCCGCTCAGCAGGCGATCCTCTCCGGCCGCGGCCAGCGCGGCGCCCAGTACGGGCACGAGGTGCGGCGGGCCATAGGCCAGCGGCCCGGCCGCCCCGGCGGCCAGGACAACCCCAACATGGTCAAGATGACCTGCGGCAAATGCTCCCCCGGAACGCAAGGCGCCCGGCGGCAGCCGCAGCACCCCCGCCCACCACCGTTCGGCCTCGGCCCGCCACTCCGCCACCAGAGGTCAGGGGATCAGCCGGTAAAAGCGCCAGGTCTGGGTTTGGAGGGGAAGGACCTCCACGTTGCGGAAGCCGGCTTCGCGGGCGTAGCGGCCAAGCGTGGCGGGGCGCATAACCGCTCCGGTGGCGGCCGTGCCGGGATCCCCCATGGCGGCGGGCAGGCAGGCCACCACGCTCCAGCCGTAGTGGTAACGCTCAAGGTCGGAGGCTGGCGCGGTGAACACGTCGGCGACCAGTTCGTCGGCGATGAGGACCGAGCCCGATGGGGCGAGCAGGCCGCGCGCCGCCCGCAACGCGTCTACCGGCCGGGACATATCGTGGAGCCCCTCGAAGATCGTCACCAGGTCAAAACGGCCGGAGATGCCGGGGCCGGAGGCATCGGTGACGGCGAACGTGACCCGGCCGGACACACCGGCCTGCCCGGCATTGCGGCTGGCCGCGGCGATCACATCGGGATCCAGATCGAAACCGTCCACCCGGACCTTGGGATACGCCTGCGCCATCGCGATGCTCGACCAGCCGGCGCCGCACGCCAGGTCGGCCACCCGGGCGGGGGGCTCGCGGCGCAGCCGCTGGTCCACGTCGGGGATGGCGGGCAGCCACTGGGTTCCCAGAAGGTTCAAGAACACGGCCCGGTTGTACTCGGCTCGCCCCTCCGGGGCCCAGGGCAGCGCGGGCGGCGCATCTCCGGTGCGAAACGCCTCCACCAGCGGCGCCATCCACCGCCCGGCCCGGACGATCTCGACACCATTGAACGCCTGGTAGCGGATATCGTCGGGGTCGGCCAAGACGGGGACGTGAGCCGCCGGCAGCCGGTACCGGCGGGCCAGCGGGCCGGCGGCCGGATCGTCAACCTCGAGCAGCCCGCTGGCCGCGTGATGCTCCAGCCATTCCCGGATATACCGCTCGGCGGTGCCGGTCCGTCCGGCCAGTTCCGCCGAGGTCGCCGGGCCGTCCCTGTCCAGCGCCCGGTACAAGCCCAGCCGCTCGCCCAGGTACACGGTGAACAGCTCCAGCGCCCCGATCATGTCGTGGAATAGCCGGTCAGCCAGCTTGTCCGCCGAAGGCTCGGGGGGGCTGCTATTGGTCGCCATGCGGCCCAAGGTACAGCCGCCCGGTCTGGTATGAAGCGATCATGTGGGTTCTGATGAGCGCCGCCGAGCGCGAGGAATTCCTCGCCGGCGTGCATGTCGGCGTGCTGAGCGCGGCAACAGGCCCGGCGGGCCGGACGCTCGCCGTTCCGGTCTGGTACAGCTACCAGCCGGGCGGCCTGGTGACCGTGCTGACCGGCCGCCGGTCGCGCAAGGCCGCGGCCATGCGGGCCGCCGGCCGGTTCAGCCTGTGCGTCCAGGACGACAGCCCGCCCTACCGTTATGTCAGCGTCGAGGGGTCGGTCGTCAGCGAGGATGAACTCGATCCCGCCGAGCGGCTGGCGATGGCGCGCCGCTACCTGGGCGCCGCTGGCGGTGACCGTTATGTCACGGACAACCCGGATCCCGGGCGCGAGAACGTGGCGTTCCGGATGCGCCCGGAGCGCTGGCTCAGTCAGGATCAGGGCAAGGGACGACCGGCACGATAGTGCTGCCCGCGTGCCGATACCGGAGGGTGCGGCACTAGCCTCCGGCGCTCAGCGCAGCAGTGCGCGGGTCATCGTGTAGCCGCGCCAGCGGGTGAAGCCGAGCTGGGCATACCAGTCCTCCAGATACGTATACGCGCAGTAGCAGACCTCCGCACCGCGTGCCGACAGTAGCTCGCAGGCACGGGCGACCATCGCCAGGCCTATCCCGCGCTGACGCGCCGCCGGGTCCACGCCCACGCACCCGAAAGCCCCCACGGCGCCCCGGACCAGCGCCCGCCACAGGAAGTCATACTCGGCTGGGCCCTCGACCGTGCACGTCCCGACGATCCGCCCGTCAGCGCGGGCGACCAGGACCGTGCCCGGGAGCGTCAGCTGATGCTCGTAGAACGCCTTCCAGGCCGGAAAATGGCGCGCCTGCAGGGCAATCACCTCCGCTGAGTCGCCCTTGGCCGCCAGCTCGAATCGCACACCGCTGCCAGGACGGCCCAGAACCCACTCGGGCGGCCGGAACCGGGCAATGTCCGCGAGCAGGTCGGCCATCTCGCCGGCCGGCTCGAAACCGTGAGCGCGCAGGAACGCCCAGCCGTCCGGTGCATCCTCGGGCACGCCCGGCCAGAAATTCGGGCCAGCACCGCTGCCCGCGGACCAGAGCTTCACGCCGCCGCCGAGGTTGCGCCGCGCCCGCGCAAGCATCTCTGAGCCCAGGCCCGCCCGCCGGCATGCTGGGTCGACCACAATGGCGGTCAGCTGCGCCCGTGTCTGCGCCTGCGCAACAGATATATAACCGGCCAGCAGACCGTCTGCGACCATGACGAGTTGTTCGGCGCCGATGGCCCTGGAGCGGAATGCCTCGGCGCTCACCGGCCATCGCGGTAGCGAGCGAGCCCACAACGCGAGCACCGCCGGCTCGTCTTCGGCACGGTACGGGCGCAGCTCCCGCTCAGCGAGCCTGCCAAGCTGCTCTGGGGCCATGCCGCCAACTGTAGGCGCGCCGGCCGACGAGGTGAGCACGTTACGGTCGCGCGGGCCGAAGCGCCGTCTGGTACCGGCGGCGCGCCTGGATGAACTGCTAGCAGGCCGCCCCGGTGCCGACCGCACGCCACCGGCCAGGGACTGGCCCCCGGGGCTCGCGCTGGTCTTCGCAGAGATGATGGAGAAAGCCATCGACGACGGCTTTCCCGTTGTCGTCCCGGTACGCAAGGACGCGACACCTGAGCAGATAAGCCAGGTCTTTGAAGACGTACGAGCGCTCGTCGAGCGGCTCGGCCTGGCAGCGGCACAGGCCGCGAATCCGTGATGACCAGAATCCCGGCTCACCAGATGTGATATCCATGCCCGTTCGGTAGAAAAGAATTTCAAAGACGCCATCAAGTGGAAGCGATTTCAGCAAGGAGAGGCCGCTTGCCGAGTGGGCGGCCCGCTGGGCGGCGCTGTAGCATCGAGGCGCAACGGTGGCTGCATGCGGGGTGCGGTGGTGACAGGTACGCGAACGTGGGAGCGGCGGCCATAACTGATCAGGCGGATCAGGCGGACGGTATCGCCAGGGCGCATAAGTTCGATCCATCCAGGCCGAATGTCGCGCGCATCTACGACTACCTGCTCGGCG